>CAZVUH010000012.1:0-11362 GCA_964629565.1 uncultured Candidatus Saccharibacteria bacterium
GTCTCCAAAACCTAGGATCGTGGTTCGATTCCACGTGCCCCTGCCAAGTAGAATTTTCACTAAAAAAAGCCATCAAGTCATATGGCTTTTTTATTTAACCTCAGTCGATCATTACCTTGACTTATCGCTATAAATATCTAAATAACTTCCGCAACCACTAATACGAGTAGACTCACTATTAATGGATAGAGAAACCAACGCCATGACAACATATTATACATTGCATATATCCAGACTGAGCCTAGCAGAGGGCCGACGATATAAGATAATTCAAACGAAGTGCTGTTTGTAGTGATATGACCTATGTATGTTAATCCCAGTATTGCAATATAGGGAACACACAGTAGCCAGAACCAGGGGATATGTTTTTTCCAGGCAAGACCATACATAGCATACAATAATAAAAAATATAGCAGCACAACAAGCCAGAGCAGAGCTCCATGTGGATTTCTGTACCCTGCAATACCAACACCATCGAAGCCGCCTGCGAGCAACAAGTAAGTTAGCGCACAAAGACTCAGTAATACGAGTAATACTCCTATTACTATTGTAGCTATCTTTTTAGCAATACTCATGTTGATATAGTATCATCTATGTACAATGCTACACTCTATTCGTGCGCTACAAGTCATGCTGGTACTATTAATCGTTAATGGTCTTTATGCTGTAGCTGTTTCATTAGTATCTTTACCATTCCTACTTGCCGATAGCCGTAGCGGAGATCGAGCATCTAGCTGGATAGATCTTGGAGGCGCTATTGTACTGGTCGTACTGGAGTTTGCTGCTCTTGCTCAGCTTGAACTATACCATAATAGAAGAATCAACCATGGTACTGAAATAAGTATTCCGCCAGCAAAAGGCAATGTGAAGCTACTTAAGACAATCTTCTACACTTGTATTTCTGTCGCAATAATTGTTGTAGTGTTGCTTGCATTTAGTCTCTACATCTTGCCATTCCTTGTAATTGGTATATAGTCATCCTGCTTCTGTAGTGAGTCCGAGGAAAAGCTGCTGCTTACAAACATCAGGAATAGTTCCTAACTTGAGTAACATAAATTTTAAGCTCATCGACTAAGGGCTGCCATGTGTAGGCATTATAAGTAAGTCTCCAACTTGGAGGCTTTTTGCTATGATATAGGAAAGAGGAGAACAGCATGAGCAGAGATTTCGCATCACTGATAGCAATGGCAACACAAGTACGTGACCACTACAATGAACTGCAGGTTAAAGACGGCCAACCAAGATGGACTGTTACTGATCGAATGTCAGGTTTCGTAGGCGATGTAGGCGCCTTGTCTAAGCTCATTATGGCAAAGCGGGGTTTAAGAAGAGGTCCGGAAAACCTTGATGCTGAGATTGCACATGAAGTTGCCGACAATCTTTGGAGTATCCTTGTTATCGCAGACGAGTTGGGGATTGATCTTGAGGCAGAGTATCTAAAAGTGATGGATGAACTCCACAATCGAATTGAGCGACAAAAAGCAGACTCAAGCTTACTAAGATAAAATAACGTTCTATGTTCATCCACTAGCGGCCGCCCAGACATGATGCCAACGTTTTGTCGACTTATTACTTTGAAATGCTTACGCTCGCAATCTGAACATATATTTGTGATAATTGAGTATATGTGCGAATTTAACCGCCCTTATCCCGTACCATTTGGCCAACACCCGGATGATATTCATGGCCGACCTGAAATTATCGTGCGCACCCCCGAAGCATGGGCGCGAAGACAAGCAGAGCTTCCACCAGCAGAAGTTTCCGTGATAAGCCAGGCGGAACAAGATGCTGCCGCCATCGGATGCGACGTACATCTCTACAGAAAGATTGGTTCGTCTTTCCTCGGTCTTGCGCTAGAACCAGGAACTGGTCCAAATGTGAAAATCTGGGAGCATTAAGACCTGCTACTCCCAATAGGTTCATAGCCATCTTTTATACGCTGTTAAATTCAGATCATAACAAGTGCTCATTGATGATGAGCTGTTTGTTATACTTAGCCTATGCAGAAAGCCGATCCCGTATTCTTTGAAATACAGAAGATGATTGTCGATTTATCACTGATACACCGAAATCATTACCTTGCCCAAACGGAAAGGCGCGAGAACGACATAGAACACAGTATGACGGTCGCCGTGCTTTGTTGGTATATCCACGATAAATACCGGATTGATTTGGATATCGCGAAGATTCTAAAGTACGCACTCGCACATGACTTTGTCGAGCGCTACGCGGGGGATGTGAATACGTTCGCAAATGTGGAGGAACGAGCCTCGAAAGTTATCAAGGAAAAGCAATCGCTCGAGAGGCTATCAGACGAATTTCGTGAATTCGGCGACATGGTCTCTACTATGCAGCAATACGAACTGAAGATTGACGAGGAAGCGCTTTTCGTGTGGACTATAGACAAGATGCAGGCACTTATCATGGGCGATCTCGACGACTGGCGGCCGTATGCGGAGCTTAACATCACGTTTGAGGCATTCTGCAGGAAGTACGGCGAGCTCCAGGGGCAATCTTCTGTCTACTGTCGTGAGATATTCAGCGGCCTCATAGAGTACTGCAAGACGACGTATTACGATCGTCCATAAAATTTTCAGAGAGGTATCCTTTCTCTCAGCGTTGTCTCAGAATAGTCGATTATCGTATTTATAAGCCAAGTAGTGTACAATGAAGGTATATCGTGTAGGGGAGGCGAGACCATGGACGACCAAGAATCAGTACGACGAAATACGTGGGATGATTCGACGCCGCCCCCGAAATCTCTCAGCCCCTATGAACTTCTCATGCGTCAAAGCAAAAAGCTGGGACGCGCCGCTACAAAGACATATGATGTAACCCGTGAATTTCTCAAACAGGATATCAGCTCACTGAAGCCAACGACGCGTGCAAAACCAAGAACGAGCACTACCGACAACGCTAAGTCGGTGCGGAAGCTCGATAAGATGGTCGCGCAGTCCAAGGAAGTACTTGCATCCGCGCAGACCGTTATCCTGCCGAATAATCTCTTTCCTGATACTGTCGTGGTCGACCGCCAAAAAGTCACGATCAATCAAAAGACGTTCTTCTGGTCTAGCAACATACTCAGTATCCATATCGAAGACATCTTGAATGTCTCGACGAGCACCGGACCGCTATTCGGCTCACTGACGATTTCGAGCCGCGTCATGAACTCGACCGACCACTACGTGATCAACTATTTCTGGCGCAGTGACGCCATACGTTTAAAGCGAATCATTCAAGGATATATGATTACCGTTCACAATGGAGTTGACACGTCTCATATGCCGAAAGAGGAATTGATCGAAAAGCTCAATGAGCTCGGTCACGATCTCGGTGCCTAGAAAAACTGTTACATACGACATATATTTGCTATACTGTCATATATGAAATCGTTGAGTCTGAGTCAGCCACACGCAATCGTCATGGTCGGGGTGCCGGGAAGTGGAAAAACCTTTTTCGCAGAAAAATTTGCCGAAACATTCAATGCGCCATATATCGATGTAACCAAAATCGCTCATATGGCTGGTATCGAACACTCTGTGGCGGCAACGATCGCCGATATGCAATTGCGTGAATTGCTCAAGACTAAGAGCTCGATCATTATTGAAGGCAGCTCCGATACCCGCACCGAACGAATGGCACTCGCCAAACTGTTACGAAGCGCCGGCTACCAGGCGTTGTACGTATGGGTCCAAACCGATCCGGAGACCGCCCGTCTGCGCTCCGTCAAGCTGAACCAACGTTCAGAACAGGATCATGACCATCATTTGAAACGCTTCAGCGCCCCGCATGCTTCGGAAACACCGATCGTCATCAGCGGAAAGCACACCTATGCCACTCAGGCAAAAGTCGTTTTGAAGAAATTGTCCGCACCTCGCGCCGACATCTCAAAGCACGTGACGTCGCCAACCAGATTGGTGAGCGATATTCGCCGCGGAAAGTGACGGTAGATACGTGTCAACCATCCACGACAAAGAGTTCGGCACGATAACCATCAGACGTAGCGTCAAAGCGCGATCAATACGAGTCAGAGTCGCTCCCGATGGCACATTACGTGTTTCTGCACCCGTTTATGCGCCCGTGATCGTCATGCGACAGTTTATCAATGGCGCCAGGGGACAGCTTCGATCATTACTCGATGCCCATCACCGAACGACGATCGTCTTTACCGACGGCATGCAAGTCGGTAAGAGCCACAGCTTGACCATCCGTCCGTCTTCATCCGTCACCACCGTTGAACGGCATAAGCAACAAATCGTCGTGCAGCTGTTTCACGGTGACTCATTAACCGATGCTCATGTGACTTCAAAGATCCGAACCGTCGTCATCCAGGCACTGCGCCTTGAAGCGAAAAGCTATTTGCCTAAACGGTTGGCCTACCTCGCAGAGCGGACCGGTTTCACGTATCAAACTGTTCGTTTTTCGCATGCCGGCGGAAGATGGGGGAGCTGCAGCACCAGCGGAACGATCAGTCTGAATATCGCTCTCATGAAACTGCCTTTCGAGCTGATCGACTACGTCCTGATCCATGAACTGGTCCATACCGTCGAGATGAATCATAGCGACCAGTTCTGGTCACGTGTTGAAGAGTTTGACCCTGCTTTTCGGGAACATCGTAAAAAACTCAAGCTTGAAACACCGGCAATATAGAAAACTTTACCAAATCACGGTATACTGAAGAGAATTATGGCAGATGGTGGGATTTCAAGAAGTCAAAGCGCCGAGCGGATCTTGCGCTGGATTACGCTGTTAACTCCGATTTTTATCGCGCTCTATCTTTTTTTGGGTAGTCGTCACGTATTCGGTATGTCGTTCGACCGATCCGTCCCGCAGTCGCTGACCGATACGTTTATTTGGATATGGCTACTGTCTGGCCTGGCCATGTCGGCTATTTATAACAATACGGATTTGAACCGGGCACTTCGTATGCTGTTCTTCCATGTTCTAGGCAGTATTTTCATCGTTGCCTATATCGGCGCGTCATTCCCGTTGGTCGTACTTTGGATCATCCTGATTCTCGCTAGTTACACATACTTCGGTCTTTTTGGAGCAGGCATCAGTATCGTTACGATCGGGGCGACGGCAGCCGTCGATTCCATACTCCATCCCGAAGTCATGACCGCCAGCGTCGCTATGGCTAGCAGTATCGCACTTCTGTCCGCGGCCCTCGTGGGATTCTTTCGCGTCCAGGAACGGGATGAAGTCGAATTCGAGACGGCGATATCCGATGAACGCCTCCAACGAGACAGCATATTGACCCTTATAAATAACCTCGCTGACGCTGTTATCAGTACCGATAAGAATGGTCAGATAAAAATCTATAATGCCGCCGCACTCAGCCTGCTTGATACAAACGAGAATCTGGCCAAAAAGCACATCGACGACATTATTGTGATGTACGACCAGGATGACAAACCCGTCCGTTTCATCGATATGCTTCATAAGGCTCACAGTCTGACCATTATCGATACGTTGAATATGGTCATTGGCGAGGAAAACGTACGCCTCGAGCTCACCTATTCGCCAATTCACAATAGCTACAACCAAAAAGGCCGTGAAGCCGAAGGCGGCTATATTATCATTCTGCGTGATATCACGAAAGCGAAAAGTCTCGAAGAAGAACGTGATGAATTTATCAGTGTCGTTAGTCACGAGCTACGTACGCCGATCGCCATCGCCGAGGGAACCATCAGTAACACCCAGGTGCTGTTCGAACGGGATAATATCCACGACGACCTGTTGCGCGAAAGTCTTGAAACCGCTCACGATCAAGTAATCTTCCTTGCAAAGATGGTCAACGATCTCAGTACGCTGTCGCGCGCCGAGCGCGGTGTGGCTGACGAACCGGAAGAGATTGACATCCGTCAGCTTGTCGACAGCCTCTTCAATGAATACGTAGGGGAAGCAAAAGCCAAGGGCTTGCGGCTTGACCTTGATATAGCCGGCAAGCTGGGAACGGTCATGGCCAGCCGGCTGTATCTTCACGAATTGATACAGAACTTCATTACGAACGCTATCAAGTACACCAAGGAGGGCAGCATCACCTTTAAAGTCGTACAGAAAAATGACAAGGTAACGTTCACGGTCACGGATACCGGCATCGGCATCAGCAAAGCGGATCAGGCGAAAGTCTTCCAGAAATTCTATCGTTCAGAAGATTATCGTACTCGTGAGACCGGCGGTACGGGTCTTGGGCTCTACGTCGCGATGAAGCTTGCTAAGAAACTTGATACGAAAATCGAGCTAACGAGCCGGCTGAATCACGGTTCGAGCTTCAGCTTTACTCTGCCGACTTCGAAGTAGCCGAACGGATCGTAATCTGGATGGGACGCCCTTTCCAGGTGACTTGGTTGCGTACATACTTATAACCGCTAATGAGCATCAGTACGGCCTCCTGTAGGACAACGTACGGCCAATGTAGAGCGCCAAGCCACCAGCCATGCCTCCAGGCGATTTTAAAGTACAGAAGCGACAAGAGTGTCATACAAGTAACATAGACTGCTATGCTTGCGAGCAAAATGCCGTTGTCGGTCAGGATGGCCGCACATAAAAGGCCGGCCGGGATGAGAGTCATGGCGCTTAAAAGCAATCCGAAAGCCGCCACCCGACCGCTGCCACCAAATTCGGGAGTCAACAATCGGATACTTGTTTCGACTTGCGATTGCCACTTTTTCTCATAGCTTACGCCGAGTTCTGCGGAGCTTATAAGTATGCTTGGCCTACTGGAAACACCCAATGCAGCCGCCACATGGACCTCAGGACGAGCAAGGTTCTTATAGGTACTGAAACCGCCGATTGCAAGCAATTTCTCGCGATCAACCAGCCAGACAGCCCCACTGACGGCCGGTAATTTGACCGTACCAAGAATGAGCGTCCAGAAATAACGCAGCGTACCAAGGAAGACACTGGCGCGCAAGCCATCTTCTCGTTGAGGCATGACAGATATAAGCGGCAGCTGTTTAGCGATGGCGTACCGTATAAGCGCACGGATAGTAAACGGTTTGAGAATCGTATCGACGTCAAGAAAAAGAACATATTTACCACTGGCTTCTTCAAGTAAGCCTTCCAACGCATGATTTTTTCCAAGCCAGCCATCCGGCAGTGGTGAGCCTTCCACGAACCGCACGCCCGCATGTGCAAACGACTTAACAAGCATCGACGTCTCATCAACAGAGCTGTCGTCGAGCACGATGATTTCTAGCTTCTGGTAGTCGCTGGCCAGCAGCCGCTCGAGACACTCGGTCATGGCATGCACTTCATTGCGCGCCGGTATGCAGACAGTGACCGTCGGAAGACCGGCTTCTTCAAACTCGGCCAGTGGACTGTATGCATAGCGTCGTCGCAGACTGAGCAGGCGTATTAGCAACCCAAGAACTATGAGCGTTATGCCCGCCATAAAACCGACAGAAATAATCGTAAACATTACTGGTATCATATCATAGGCTTGACGCCCCACGCAGCAGCCTGTATAGTAAGGCTTGACAGTTTGCAGTAGCAAACTCTTTTTAATTGGGAGAACACGCGTGGCAGCAAAAAAACAGGCAACGGATGGTGACGTTACTCGAATCAAAGCGAGTCCGTCGAGCAAGACAAAGTCAAAATCGACCAAATCGACCGTGGCAAGGGCCGAAAAGAAACCGGTAGCGAAAGTCCAACTGGCAAGCCCGATTGCTGCCATGCTTGGATATTTCACAGGCGCATGGAGCGAGCTTAAGCAGGTTCATTGGCCAACCCGGCGCGCGACATGGAGCCTGACCCTGGCCGTCATTCTTTTTAGCGCATTCTTCGTCGTAGTCGTGCTGTTGCTCGACGCGTTATTCAAATATTTATTCGAACTAGTACTGGCATAAGGAGGCCCATGGCAAAGAATCGATACGACTCATCAAGACAATGGTACGCAATCCACACTTATAGTGGTTACGAAGAAAAAGTAGCTGACAGCATCCGACAGCGCATCAATGCCGTCGACATGGCCGACAAGATCTTCGACGTCATGGTACCGAAAGAGAAACAGATCCAAATCAAGAACGGCAAGCGCAAAGTCATCGAAGCCAAAATCTTCCAGGGTTACGCCTTGGTTGAAATGAAACTTACCGACGAGACCTGGTACATTGTCCGCAATACCCCCGGTGTGACCGGATTTGTCGGCAGCGGCACGGAGCCGACTCCGGTATCAGATGCCGAGATTGCCAAGATCAAGAAGCGCATGGGCGTCGAAGATCCCAAGCACCAGATCGATTTCTCTGAGGGCGAAGTTGTATCTATCACCGACGGTCCGTTCAAAGGCTTCGACGGTGCGATTTCTGAGATCGACACCCAAAAGGGTAAGATCAAGGTCATGGTCAGCATGTTCGGGCGTGACACACCCGTCGAACTTGACGCGCTCCAAGTCAAGAAAGTTTAACGACAGTACACAAAAAGAGACCGGTTTGAACGGTCTCTTTTTATTTCACGCGGCTTCAGATAATGATGTGCCGTCGTGACGGTAATCGGTCGCGAAGACCCGATCCCAATCCGTGCGTGACGGCTCATGCCCACGGGCGAGCATGTCGGTTACTGCGTTCATCCGGACAGCCTTGCTGTCGATGACTTCATCACAGGCGAGTGTCATATGTGTGCCTCGCCGATGTTCACGGATATACACATTGTCGTGATCTTCGTATAATTCACGCCACACGCCGGGACGGCTGACGGTATCGTTTTTGAACGTCGAGATATACATCGCAGCCGAAAGCGGTGTCCATTCAGTGAACCGCCCGGCCTCGCCACTGAACAAAGCCGGCCCGATACCCACGAAGTTGCTGGTCATGAAGTTCGGATTCAGCGTCACGGTGCCCATCTGGCGCTTCAGGGCCTTCTTTTTTGCCAGTAACAAACCGACGGCCAATGTTCCCATGGCTTCGGAACCAGGCCACCTGGCCAGACGCATCCAATCGGCACGCTCACTGAGCAACTTCTTCGGTACGCAGGGAGCGGTTACATCGCCGTAGACGATTTCATTGCCATACAGTTCAGCATAGGGGAAATGGCCCGGTGTCAGCATAGCACCGCGGGACTCACCGGTTTTTATGATCTTATTCGACAATCCATAACGGTCGCGAATGTGTGATGTGATGAGCTGTGAACTCTGGGCGCTTTTCGCGAGCGATATCGTCTTACTCCGTTCAAACGTCGCCGGGACACGAAGAAGCTCGTAGGGCATCGGCAACTGGTTCGTGCCATGTTCGGCCCCCACGATAACAAACGGCAAACCGGTTTCCTCGACGAACTTCGACATAGCATAATCGTTATGCCCCGTAATGGTGGTAATCCACGCGGTATCGGCATGACCGATGATGGTATCGGTTTTCATATGCGCATCATCGGGGACGTATAGACGCGCCGTCCGGTCGATACCGTCAGATGTTTTGATGGAAAAAGTATTGTATTCGCCAACCGTTTTTCCGCCTGAGCCAATGATGGCACCGCTTTTTTCATCTTCGACTTTGGCAATCTCAAGATCAAAAAACGGCACGTCAGCGTACCGTCCTTCATCGATTTCTATTCGTTCCATGTTCGCGCCGCCGCGCTCCCAGCGCTCTTCAGGATCCGGTACGATCGCTCCGTAAACCCGCTCCAACCCCTTCATGTGTTTGTCTCCGTTTAGCGTATGTCGTAATCATAAGCCCTTTAGAGCCGGAATGCAAGAGATTTACCAAACAAGGGGATCTTTGATGGGATGACGGCGTAAAACACGTAGCTGAACATAGAATAACAACTCGGAGAGCAATGCAAAACCGACCGATGCGATATAGCTAAAGACGAAGACTTTATCGAAGTACGGATCGAGAAACGTCAGCACCATGAAGCCGAGAAGCGGCAAGACCGCACTGATAGCCTTAGTATAAAATAGATTCCGTAGCGACACGGCCGCATCATATAAACGAACGATCCGCCGCACAGCGCGGGCATAGTAGCGCGACAAAAGATAGGGGAAGATAACCAACAACACGGCAGCGAGTACGACGATCACAATAGTCACGCCATAGGCAAAGACCGTATTGACTAATGAAAGTGAGGAACTTGCATCTGACGACGTGCCGGACGAAGCCGGTGCGACGGTCTGACGTACAATGACGGAGCTGCTGATCAGATATCTGAACACTGCGGTGGCGAGAAGCAAATAGCTCATTATGCTGGCCATGTAGCCAGCGGCGCCCCATAGATTCACCCGTAGTTGCGACCTTGTTTGTCTCGTATGCCGACGAACCAGCTTCTTCATACACTCCAGTATAGCAAAGCTTGAAAAAAGCAGCCGTTTTTGCTATGATGTATCAGTTACGCACTCGGTTATCAACTGAGTAAAAGAAAAGGAATTAATGTAAATGGCAAAGCAAGTTATCGGAAACCTCAAACTCCGTATCCCAGCCGGACGGGCCAGCGCCGGTCCTCCAGTCGGCTCAACCCTCGGTCAATGGGGTCTTAACATGATGGACTTCATCAATCCGTTCAACGACGCTACCAAAGATATGATGGGCAAGGACGTTATCGTCCACATCCAAGTCTTTGAAGATCGTACCTTCACCTGGAAGAGTCTCGGCCAACCGGTCGACGACATGATCCGTGAGAAGATCGGTATAAAAAAAGGTAGCGGCAAACCGCATGCTGAAAAAGTCGGTAAAATCACTCGCAAACAACTCGAGGAAATCGCCGAAGCCAAGATGGATCAGTTGAATGCCAACGATCTGGATGGCGCCGTGAAAGTTATCGCCGGCTCAGCCCGCTCAATGGGTGTCGAAGTCGAAGGCTAATCAACGTTCGGAGCAGAAAAACACCGGCTTAACGTGCCGGTGTTTTTTTATGTCTCAGTGACATGAGCGAGAAAAGTGACACGATCGTCCAGACACTTTCGAGTAGCAGAAAGCCCCACTGATGCTCAACGAATGCCAAGACAGTCAGCGTACCGGCACCGATGATATTACTTATCAGGTACCCCGGGGACTCGGCAGACACACGTTTGGTCTGCAGTAGGATGAACGCGGCAAGGATCAGGAGTGATCCGGCAACCTGAACAATCTGCGGCAGCATTGCCTAGAACTTCTTTCGGATATGTGAATAGCTATAGTCCCAGTCCGCGTTGGCTTTCTTATGCGGGTTGAATATGGCCTGCGGATCGAAAATGAATTTCGTCTGTCGAAAGATATTCACCATATCTTTGCCGTACATCTGTTCCAGCCACGGCCCACGGACCAAACCGTCATTGTGCTCGCCGCTCAGGCTGCCCTTGTATTTCAATACCAGCTCGTTGACTTCTTTCATGGCCGGCAGCAGTTTTTTGCGCTCCGACTCTTTCTCGATGTTCATCAGCGGGATGATATGGAAG
>CAZVUH010000012.1:11462-18814 GCA_964629565.1 uncultured Candidatus Saccharibacteria bacterium
CAGTTTTTTGCGCTCCGACTCTTTCTCGATGTTCATCAGCGGGATGATATGGAAGTTGCCGTCACCCATATGACCGGCGATTGTGGCAAAAAGTTTGTACTTCTTGATGATCTTACGGATCTTTGGCAAGAATTCAGGTAGATGCTCCGGATTGACGATCAGATCGTCGATGAACGGTGCGGTGTGCTTGTCCTTGACCTTGCTTCGAAGCAACTGGAAACTGTAGCGGCGCATGATCCAGAATTTTTCACTGGCTTGCTCGTTCGGATCCTCTTCGAAACCATTGATTTCATACCGGCCGCGCAGGTGAGCGAATTCCTTATGTAGGCGCTGAATTTTGCCGCGTACTTCTGCTTCGGTCTGCCCGGTAAACTCAACCATTAGAATCAGCTTCGGAATACCGCGAAGCAGCTGCAAGCCATCAGGAATCAGACTGATTAACAGATGGATGAATCGTTTCGGCCCAAGGATCTTCAAGAAACTCGGCATGAACTTGATGCTCAGCCACAGCGTGGCGTCATCAAAGCTCTCAAACGTGGCCGGTTTATGCTTAAGGACGGCCGGGATAAGTTCGCCAAGCTGATCGATATCTTTCATGAAAAGAACGAGCAGTCCGGAGTGTTTCGTACGTGGCACCAACTGAAAAGTCGCTTCCGTCACCATGCCGAGCGTTCCTTGCGCACCGACGATCGCTTTCGTCAAATCAAAGATACCCGACTCACGATCCCAGACATTCCAAAGGTGATAGCCGGTAGAGTCTTTACTGACTTTAGGTTGTGCCGCTTTGATCTGGTCGTAATTTTTTTCTATCAGTTCGAACAAATCGCGATACACCGCACCTTCAAAATCATCCTGAGCCATCTTTTTGTTGAGCTGAGTGCGATTGAGCGGCTTGACGACACGTTCGATACCATCCGCGAAAACAAACTTTAATTCCTTCACGTAGCGGTCGGTCTTGCCAAACTCCAGTGATTTTTCGCCGCCGCTGTTGTTATTGACCATACCACCGACCGATGCGAGATCGCGACTGGCTGGATAGCTTGGCAGCAAGTAGTTACCGGTCTTGACATCGAAAT
The DNA here is from genome assembly GCA_964629565.1 of uncultured Candidatus Saccharibacteria bacterium. Lineage (GTDB taxonomy): Bacteria > Patescibacteriota > Saccharimonadia > Saccharimonadales > Saccharimonadaceae > CAZVUH01. The sequence goes on from CAZVUH010000012.1 coordinate 12,539, forward strand.
CCCTAAAAAGCATACCGGGTTCAACGGTCGCTTCATCCTTCTTTATCGACACCACCTTGGTAAGATACTTGTTGAAATTGATAATGATCGAGTCGTTAATGGCCGCACCGCTCATGTCGGTTCCGGCGCTACGTGCCGTAAGAGATAATGCCTTGTTCTTCTTTTTGTTCTCAGCCACGACGGCTACGGCAATCTCGACATCTTTTGCCGTCTTTGGTACGATCACCAACTGCGGAATGATCTCAAACATCGAAGCGTCGTGCGAGTAAAACTCCAATTGCTCCGGACTATCTTCGAAATCACCGCTAAATCCTCTGTCTCTCAATGTTTGTTTTATTGTATCCATAAGCACCATCATACAGAGAATACGCTTGCATGACAAGAGGTAGGATGGTATAATTCATCTGATATAAATCAATGTTGGGAGGTCTGGTAACACCCGGATCGTTCGTACCACAGAAAGGATTAGTCTTAATCATGGCTAAAAAAGCAGATCTGCTCGAGAAAGCAGCGGAACTGAAACTAGAAGTTTCAGAAAAAAATACAATCGCGGAGATCGAAGCGGCTATCGCAGGTGCCGAAAAGCACGAGGTAAAAGAAGCGACCGTAGCCAAAGCCGGCAAACGAAGCGAGAAAGCTCTTAAAGAAGCTGAGGAAAAAGCAGAAAAAGAAGCCCGCAAAGAAGCCGGCGACACTGCTCCACAAGATCCTGAAGCAGAGGAACACAAGAAAAAAGGTCCAAAACCGGTCACGCGTCCGCTAATCGAGCGACGTGGCAAGAGTTACCGCAAAGTCGCCGAAAAAGTGGAGAGCGATAAGGTATACAATCTCGAAGAAGCGATGAAACTGGCCGTCGAGACGAACCCAAGCAAGTTTGATGCTTCGGTTGAAGTACATGTCCGTCTTGGCGTTGACCCACGTCAGGCTGATCAAAACGTCCGTGCAACCGTCTCTCTGCCAAATGGTACAGGTAAATCGATACGTGTTGCCGTGTTCGCACCAGAGGGTGACTTCGCGGCTGCCAAGAAAGCCGGCGCCGATGTCGTTGGTGATGAAGACTTCCTAAAACAGCTTGATAAAGAAGTCCTCGACTTTGATGTGCTCGTAGCGACACCGCAGTACATGCCTCGTCTTGGTAAGTACGCACGCCTGCTTGGCCCACGCGGTCTGATGCCAAACCCGAAAGCCGGAACGGTCGCTACAGATGTAGCCAAGGCCGTATCCGAAGCGAAAGCTGGTAAAGTCGAATACCGTGTCGACAAACAAGCCATCGTTCACTTGAGTATCGGCAAGGTCTCATTTGGCGCTGAAAAACTGCACGAAAATGCCAAAGCATTCTTCGACAGCCTGCAGAGCCAGAAACCAAGCAGCCTGAAGAACGCTTACGTCAAATCTACTTCCGTCAGTACCACTATGGGTCCTGGCATCAAAGTTGAAAACGTCGTCAACTAGAACAGCTGCCTAAGTATGAAAATCTCCCTCACTACGAGGGAGATTTTTGTATCCGATCATACACCACGAAATCATACGGATATTTATTGCGTTCGTCGGGTTCATGATGCTCGCGTGACGATTCTTGCCACTGGGAAGCATTAATGACGGGGAAGAATATCGTCGCCGCGTCGAACGATGCGTCGACTTCCGTCACGTGAAGGCGATCAAGGTCACGCATAGCCGCTTCATAAACTTGCGCGCCTCCGATCACGATGATGGCATGACGGGCAAGCTTATAGGCACCCTCGAGCGATGGAGCCGTCTCAATTCCGTCCATAACAATTTCCGAACCCGTGACGACGATATTTTGTCGGTCCGGCAATGCGCGACCAATCGATTCGAGCGTCTTGCGGCCCATCACGACCGATTGTCCGATGGTCAACCGCTTGAAATGCGCCAAGTCTGCCGGCAGGTCCCTTAGCCACAACAAATCACTGCCCGCGCCGATACCCCCGTTCCTGTCCATAGCAACAACTGCCTGCTTCATGGCCCAATTGTATCAGGCCGTTCATATCAAAAGTAGTGACTTTACGGTACAATGCAGGGTAAGGGTGGTGAACATTCAAAGTTTACCCTGTACCTAAGGAGGTGATCGGGATGCGACAGTATCTCGATCTTTTGGAAAAGATTCTGGAGGAAGGCACCGACAAGAGCGACCGTACCGGCACCGGTACGCGAAGCATCTTCGGGCACCAGATGCGGTTCGACCTGCGCGACGGCTTTCCGCTGGTGACGACCAAGAAGATCCACACCCGCTCGGTCTTCATCGAGCTGCTGTGGTTCCTGCGTGGGAACACCAACGTCAAGTGGCTCAATGAGCGCGGGGTGACGATCTGGGACGAGTGGGCCGACGAGAACGGCGATCTCGGTCCGGTCTACGGCAAGCAGTGGCGGTCGTGGCCGGCACCGAACGGTCGTTCGATCGACCAGCTTGCCGGTGTCATCGAGCAGATCAAGGCGAATCCCGACTCGAGGCGTCACATCGTCACGGCTTGGAATCCCGCTGAGGTCGATGAGATGGCCTTGCCGCCATGCCACTTGCTGTTCCAGTTCTACGTGGCCGACGGCCGGTTGAGCTGCCAGCTCTACCAGCGCTCGTGCGACGTTTTCCTGGGCGTGCCATTCAACATCGCGTCCTACGCGTTGCTGACACACATGGTGGCGCAAGTGACCGGCCTGGAAGTGGGTGAGTTCATCTGGACGGGTGGCGACGTACACGTGTACTCGAACCACTTCGAACAGGCGAAGCTCCAGCTCACGCGGACACCCAAGCCGCTGCCGACCCTCCGCCTCAACCCAGACGTCACCGAAATCGACCAGTTCGAGTTCGAGGACATCACGGTCGAAAACTACGACCCCGATCCGGTGATCAAAGCGCCAATCGCGGTCTAGGGCAGGGAAACCCTTCCCAGGTGAGTTGGTTCGGGTGGTCGTAGGACCCCAGCCGGCTCACCCGGGTCAACTCACTTGTTTAAATCGTAATTATTTTACCATCTGATGAGCGCTACACGGTGGTGAGTGTCATAATAAAGCTCCCAATCGTCATTATTTGGTCCAATCACAAGACTTGTCATGCTTGCCGCACCTAACTCGTAAGAAAGGAGTTTGAGCGGCTTTTTTTCTGCAATCACTCGACCGCCCAACAGCATCTTCTCGCTCACATAGCTACGAGCGGCATCATTTGTCGGCACCAGCACATCAGAATGCCGGCTGCGAAATGCCGCGTGTCGCGCAAGAGCAATCATGGCACCGCTCAATATATCAAGCGTATAGTCTGGTAATATTTCGCGCTCTACCACGTCACCATGGATACTATCGACGATACTGGCTTTTGTCTGCGTATCATATTCGACGACTTCCAACTCGCTATCGCGCGCGACGATCTCGGAATAAAAATGATCGTTATCCTGCATCGCCCCAAGGTCTCCGCCGTAAAAAGCATGCATCCTGCGCAATGCGCCATCGCACATGTCATCGATGCTATCTCTGAAATCCTCTTGATGAAACTGGCTCATATTTAGATAAGTCTGACATACAATGAATCACGTTCCAACCGTAAGGATTTTCAATGACCACGTACATGGACATCTTTTTGCGCCCGTGTCATAAAACGGTGCTACAATATTGATAGTTATGGGAGTATACAGCAACACTGAGATTCGTGCGGCCATCGACGATGGTACGGTCGTATGTGTCCCGTTCAATGAAGCATATATTTCGGAAGCCAGTCTTGATTTCACATTGGGGCATTATTTTTACAAACAGGAATATCAACCCGAAGCGACCGGTGTCTATAATCCATTCGACGAGACTGATGTCGCACGCTATTTCAAGGGTCCGCTAGAAGCGATGCCGCATGCAGAGTGGTGCAAAAAATATGACAAGCCGCTTTTTAAGAATATTCCCGAGGACCACCCGATCATTGTCTTACAGCCGGGTGAGCGTATCCTGGCGCATACCCACGAGTTTGTCGGCATCCGTGCGCATGGCGGCGCCTGTGAGGTGAAGAGTCGCAGCAGTTGGGGACGCAATGGCGTCGCAGTCTGTTTTGATGCCGGCTGGGTCGATCCCGGCTACGTCAACCGCATTACACTTGAAATCTATAACCTCAACATGCACGAGAGCGTAGTCCTACCTGTCGGTGAGCGCGTCGGCCAGCTGATATTCCATCGGACCGGCCCCGTCGAAGGCGGCTACGCCGGCGGACGAGGCGGTATGAGCGGTAAATACCAACACACGGACGACCTCGACGAACTGATCCGAACCTGGAAACCAGAAGATATGTTGCCACGCGCCTATAAAGATTCACGCAAAGCTGCCCCCGAGATTCCCGGGCTGGCTGCAGGCATTAAGTGACATGAGAGAACGCGGCAAATATCTCGTTATCGAAGGTAACGACGGTACCGGTAAATCAACCCAGGTCGAGCTGCTTGCGCAGTGGCTAGAAGAAGAAAAACACATTGCCACGTTTACGACCCATGAACCGGCCGGGACAACCATTGCCGATGCGATTCGTGATGTCATCAAAAACGGCAACTTTGAACGCGACGGTGAAACGAATCTGTTGCTTTTTACGGCGGCCCGGCACGATATTTGGAAACGGGTTGAGCGGGAACTAAAGATGGGTAAATGGGTGATCAGCGCCAGGAACTATATCTCGACACTCGTCTATCAGGGTTACGGTGAAGGGGTGAGTTTGGATAAGATCCATCAGACGACGCTTGATTTTACGAGCGAAGCATACATTAATCCCGACTTCACTTGCGTATTAAGCTTGCCTCACGACGAAAGGGCACGACGCATCGCCGAACGCGGCATCCTGGACGACAAGGACACCTTTGAATCACGAGGTCGCGAATTCCAAGAAAAGCTCAACCATGGATACGAAGAAGTTGCCAGGACATATGGCTTTCCAATCATTGACGCATCAAAATCAGTCGATGAAATCCAAGCTGAAATTAGAAACCTGCTGGGATTTGAAACCGACGATCCGGCTTCATAGTATCTGTTTTACGAGTTCTTCAAGAAGCCTGTGGCTTTCGCCAGCTCTGTCTTGACTCGATCGCCCCGTATAAGTTCGCCGAGTAACGAGTTACTTTTTTCGTTTTTTTCTTTTTCTGGACGCTTGCGACGGCCGTCGCGGAACGCATAATAAACCGTCGAGATCGGTAACAACCAATCGGGCTGGTCTTTCGGCTCAACATCTTTTAAATAGTCCTGTACGCCGCTCTTGACGAAGACGCGTTCATGCCACTGCTGATCAGACTCTTCTTTCAAACGACGCTTCATACGCGCAGCTATGTCCGCGTCGAACCCGAGCGACTCTTCAACCAGAATCAGGTTGGCTGTTCGCTTGGCGATCTGTACGTCACCGACCTCACCGATGACTTGTCTTGTGGTGGCAATGAAGTGGTCGTTATGATGCTGGTGATGATTGATCTTCAAACGTGGTTCTGTCCGTTCGTTCTCATTGAAGATGCGGCCGTTTGTCTCATCGATTGCCGTCAATACGAGATCCTCCATTGGCTCGAGATATTCGCTGCGTACGCCGTAAGGGTGTGTCAGCTTTGCAAGTTCGACGGAGACAAGGGGCGTATCACGGATAAGTTCCAAAAGTTCTGTCTGCGAAGCCGTTCCGGCATGCGCCTGATCCAATAGTGCCGCAATGCGCTCATCGGTCACGTCATAACGCTGCGTCAGGTCTTCGTAGGCTTCAAAGTTATGCTGCATCAGGCGCGCTTGCGTGCCGAGGAAGTTAATCATTACCGCCTGCCGAGCAGTCGTACTTAGTTCGGCCGGGCCGGCCGTCTCGATGATACCGTTGATGAATGCGTCGACGCTTTGTTTGTAAGCGAAATCATCTCCCCGGTACCAAGACATCGGGGATGGATCCCACGGTGAGCGGCCAGGATAATCCGCACTTGGCTCTCGTTGCAGTCGTGCGTGACGACGTTCAGGCTGATTGTTATTGAAGTTCACAATGACATTAATTATAGCACTTTTTTATATTTTTGTACAGAGGGGGTTGACGTGAAAACAACAGATACGTTATAATACCGGCAGACATTACCAGAGACAGTGGCGGTGAGCAATCACTTAATCATGCTACCGAGGATGTAAATAAACAATTTCATTCATGTAAGTCTTTGGTAGTGCGAGAATCAAAGACTTTTTGTTTTATCAAATTCTTTGGCTCTCACATTACCGGTACATTGACAATTTGGTCGGGAAACACAATCAAAGTAAGAAAGGATTTTTATGGCAATTTCACGCGATAAAAAA
>CAZVUH010000013.1:0-11150 GCA_964629565.1 uncultured Candidatus Saccharibacteria bacterium
CATGAAGTAATACGAAAGGTTGTATGATGGCAAAAGTAATGGCAGGCATGACCATGTCTCTGGACGGTTTCATAAACGATCGGAATGGAAGTGCAGAAAGTCTCAGTCCGGATTTTGAAGAGCTTCTGGAAACTTCCTCCTTCAAACAGATGGTTGAAAGCACCGGTGCGGTCATCATGGGCAGAAACACGTACGAAATGGCCGATCCGTTTTCGTGGGTCAACGATGACTATGAGTTCCAGTTGCCACTTTTCATCTTGACGCATACGCCGCCCGAGAAATATCCCGAGGGTAATGACAAACTCTGCCTCACGTTCGTAACGGATGGCATTGAAAGCGCTATTTCACAGGCCGTTGAAGCGGCGGGCGACAAGATGGTCCAGGTGATTGGCGGCGCGGATACTATTCAGCAGTGTCTGAATTCAGGGTTATGCGATGAGCTTCAAGTGGATATCATGCCAGTGCTTCTTGGGAAGGGACTGCGGTTATTTGAAAACATAGACACAGATAAAATAAAACTACAAAGAATCTCAGTCGACGAAGTGACATCTATGCGGACGAGTATGATGTTCAGCGTCACGAAGGTTGATTCGCCCGCTTAAAGATTTCCGCCGCTCACGAGTATAATAGAAGTATGATCCAGGACGTCCTATTTGTCATATGGTTTCTTCTGCCGGCAGCCGCAGCGAACGCGGCTCCGGTATTCGCCGCGGCCATGCCGTATTTGAGAAGGTTCGATGCGCCGATTGACGGAGGCAGGAAGTGGCACGGCGAGCGAGTGCTGGGCTCGCATAAGACCTGGCGTGGCATTATTGTAGGAATTTTTGTCGCTACCTTTGTCTTATGGTGCCAGGTTTTGCTGGTTGAACATTTCTCGTGGACGAAGTTCATTGCCGAGGAGGTCGACTACAGTCAGTTGCCCATCCTTCTGCTTGGGCCGTTTTTTGCCGTAGGCGCGCTTGGAGGCGATATGGTCGAGAGCTTTTTCAAGCGACGTAGGCACATTACTTCGGGTAAGGCATGGATTCCTTTTGATCAGTTGGATTACATCATCGGCAGCGTCCTGGTTTCGCTCTTCTTCGTGCGGCTCACGTTAGTTCAGTACGGTCTGATCTTCGTTATCTGGTTTCTGCTGCACCTTCTCGGCAGCTATCTCGGCTATAAGGTGAAGCTCAAAAAAGACCCGGTTTAGTCACGCCCGCTCAGGTATTGCCAAGCAGCATACAGTCCTAGAAGGAAAGAAACGAGACCTAGTGCGTAGACGGTTATGGCCAAGAAAAGTGAGCCGGAAGCCACCTTCAATAGAATCGTACCCGCAAGAGCAAGCCACAAGAGTGCCATGCTGAGCTTTCCGTAGCGAGTGGGGTGGAGAGAGATTCCGCAACTCTTTTTATATATGATGATGAGCAAGATCATGATTTGTGGGAGTACCAATGCAAGCAGCAGCCACCAAGAAACGATACCGCTAATACCGATTCCTATAATGGTCGAAGCGGTGGCCAGTTTGTCGGCGCTGGCATCGAACAGCTCGCCGACAGGCGACTTTGTGTGCGTGAGCTCGGCGACCGTGCCGTCTGCGATATCGAGCGCACGACCTAGCACGAGCAAAGCGAGACCATCCAAGAGTTGACCGGCCAGAAGCGCATAAAGCCCACAAAAAACGAGCACAAGGCCGACGATCGTTATGACGTTTGCGGGCGATACGATACCGGAAGTAGCCGCGGCCAGTTTTTGAGAAAACGTGTAGTCACGCGGATTGACTTTCTCCCAGTCCGGTTGTCCGGAAGTACGGTGAAGCTTCATATTCCCAGTATAATTCTTTGTTACCGGAATGAAAATTACGGGCCGGATTGTCGAGTAGGTTTCTTCAGGCGTATAGTTGAATATGAAGGAGGGACGATGAAATCAATCAATAAATTCTTTACAAAATTCACAGGTGGAGTGTCATCGGTGCTCGGACGCCCCTGGATATTCGTCTTAGCACTCGTTCTCATTACGCTTTGGGCGATATCGGGTCCATTGCTTGGATTTTCGGACACATGGCAGCTGATCGTCAATACATCCACGACGATCATCACTTTCCTGACGGTCTTTATCATTCAGAATACCCAGAACCGTGACAGCATGGCGGTCAATATAAAATTGGATGCCTTGCTGAAGAAGAGCGGTATCGATAGCGAAGAGCTGATGAAAGCCGAAGATAAAAGCGATGTCCGCCTGGAAAAGGATAAAAAGCAGATGCAGAACGGCAGGCGTACGAACGGACGAGGTAAAAAGTCGAAACGACCATAACAGCCAGGGTATTCCGCTTTGGCTTTTAACGTATTTTCAAGTATTATACAGATAAGCTATGTTCAAAAAGTATAGACAAAAAAAGCTCGAACTGTACGTTCAACAGTATTTCCAATCCCATCCGGAAACACGCTTGGTCGTTGTCGCCGGTAGCACGGGCAAGACGAGCGCTAAAGAGGCGATCGCGACGGTGCTCTCGCAGCGTCTCAGGGTGCGGATGCATGAGGACGATCGGCTGGACCCGAGCCAGGTACCATTGGCAGTCCTAGGCATCTCAACGCCGCAAGATATCGGACGCGCCAAAGATTGGCGTAAGATCAAAAAAGCCGCGAAGCTCCGTCTGGAGTCTCCTGCGGATACCGATGTCATCATACAGGAGCTGAAAACGAGTCAGCCGGGTCAAATGGCTGATTTTGCCCGCTATATCCGACCCGATATAGCGGTGATTACGGCGGTTTCTCCGGAATATATGGCATCATTTACCAATGTGGATGTGCTTGCCCAGGAGGAGCTGACAGTTGCTAATTTCTCGAAGATTGCGCTTATCAACCGCGAGGATATCGATGGCCGGTTCGCGAATTATCTGACCAACAGCGCGATTGATACATACGGGACGACGGCCGCCGCCGAGTACCGGTTCGAGATCGCTGATTTTTCTTTAACAAATGGCTACTCCGGCTCGGTTATGGCGCCGGAGTTTCCCGAGCCACAGCCTGCGCGTATCAATGTAGCCGGTGAGCACAGCTTGCGTCCGGCCATGGCTGCGACGGCGGTTGCTGCCAAGCTCGGTCTGTCACCAGTGGACATCGTCAGTGGCTTGGCGCGGCTCCAATCATCGCCGGGACGCATGAACGTGCTCCGTGGCCTTCAGCAGTCGACGATTATTGATGATACGTATGATTCCAACCCTGCTTCAGCCGCGTCTGCTCTGCAAACACTCTATGCCGTAGAGGCGCCTCAACGGATCGCGATACTCGGCAGTATGACGGGACTCGGTCAGTTTTCGCCCGATGAGCATCGGAAGATAGGCGAACTGTGTGATCCGAACCTTCTTGCATGGGTTGTGACGATTGGCGATGAGGCGGAGGCCTACCTGGCTCCTGCTGCGCGCTCGCGCGGTTGTCAGGTCCGCAGCTTCAAATCTCCGCTTGATGCTGGCGGATTCGTTCATGGCATTCTGGATAACGAAGGTGCCTGTATCCTTGCGAAAGGTTCCAGGGACGGGGTTTTCGTCGAAGAAGCGGTCAAGGTCCTGGTCCACAGCAACGAAGAAGACCAGCAGCTGGTGCGTCAAACTCCTGAATGGCTTGAAATGAAGAGTAATCTCTTCTCAAAATTTTCCTGATACCTGGACCGGTATGATACACTGACAGTAACCATAAACAATATGTAATAGCCTTTTAGGTAGGAACTATGCAAGACGACATTACACCGACACAACCAAACACAACGCCACCGGAAGACCTGACGCCCCAGACAAATGCGCCGTCGACACCGGACGCGTTCGCGACTCCCGTAGCGGGTTCAAGCGTTGAGCCGAACACCGCATCAATTGCCGGGGACACATCACCGACCCCGTTCGGACCGGTAAGTAGTGGAGAAACACTGAATACGACGCCTCCATCACAACCGGGATCCGGCAGTAAAAAGAAAGTAGTCATCGGTGGTATTTTGGCCGTCGTACTCGTACTGCTGATTGGCGGTGGTGCCGCAGCGTATAAAATGTGGTATCAGAATCCGAACAAGGTAGTCGGCGATGCGCTCCTGAGTGTGCTTGACGCCAAGACCGGTACTGCGACTGGTACGGCTACCGTTGACTCCAAAGATGTCAGCGTTAAGGTCACGACCGACGGTAAATCATCAAAAGACGCCGCCGGCTCGGATACGACTATCACCTTTACGATGAAATCTGGTGAGCTTGCCAAGAAAGACTTTACGGTTAAAGCCGGCACGGTCCTTACCAAAGATGGTGTCGTCTACGTAAAATTGTCGAACCTAGAAGATGCCGCAAACAGCCTGCTCGATGCCTATATCAAGACGCAGGTGAAAGCGCAAATCGAGTACCAGAACGCGATCTATCGCACTCAGACGGGTAAAGACATGACCGAAGCGCAGAAGAAACAGCTCGAACAGCAGGTTATGACCCAAGCGAGCAAAGCGGCCAAAGAGCAGATGAACCCTATCGTAAAGAAGTTTGATAACCAGTGGATCAAGATAGACCTGAAAGAATTCAGTGATGAAGCAGGTAAAGCCCAGAAGTGCCTCACAGATGCTTATACCAAACTACATGATGACAAGTCTGTTCGAAAAGAAATCGTCACTACATACGAGAAGAACCAGTTTGTGGTCATCAAGGATGAATTAGGCGCAAAGAACGGCAGTCTCGGCTATCTCGTCGACCTTGATGAAGACAAAGCGAAACAGTTCGGTAAGGACTTCAAAGAAACCGACTTTGCCAAGGATGTAAACAAATGTATCAAGGATGCAGGCGGCGAAACTGATGACGCGACGGATGACCTGACCGATGATTCGACGAAGAGCCCGATAAAAGATGGCCGTTTTGAAATCTGGGTCGACCGCTGGTCACATAAACTGACCGGCATTCACTACGAAGCGACCGTCGACGAAGCAGGCAGCCAAGCGAAAATGGTAGCCGACTACAGCTTCAAGCTCGGCGTATCCGCTGACGTTGAAGTACCAAAAGACGCCAAGACCTTGGATGATCTGAAGAAAGAGTTCCAGACCATGGACGGTGGCAGCAGTATGATGCAGACCAGCAGTCCGCTATCATTGCTATAAGATCATAGCGTATCCCAATTCCCCTCTAGGGTACTAGAGGGGAATTTGTTATAATACGAGCAGTTATGAAACGATACAATCCTTCTGAAATCGAGCCGAAATGGCAGACGATTTGGCGCGAAGACGACCGCTACCACGCTGATGAGTCATCAGACAAGCCGAAATACTATGTAACCGGCATGTTCCCATATCCATCCGGCGCCGGCATGCATACCGGTCACTTCTTCGAGCATTCGATCGTTGACGGCGTCGCGCGGTTCCGGCGTGCGCTCGGCTACAATGTCATGTATCCGATGGGATGGGACAGCTTCGGTCTGCCGGCAGAGAATTATGCCATTAAGACGGGTAAAGCTCCGGCGGATACGACCAAAGAGAATATCGCTAGTTTTAAGAACCAGCTGGAACGTGTCGGGGCCAGTATCGACTGGAAGCGAGAGATCAACACGACCGATCCGGAATACTATAAATGGACACAATGGATTTTTACGAAACTGTTTGAACGTGGTCTGGCATATCAGAAAGAGAGCCTGCAGTGGTGGTGTCCGGTAGACAAGACCGTGCTCGCCAACGAGCAGGTCGAAGGCGGCAAGTGCTGGCGTTGCGGCACGGAAGTCGTCAAGAAATCGATGAAGCAGTGGTTTTTCAAGATTACCGACTATGCCGACGCGCTGCTGGAGGAGATTCCTGATCTCGACTGGCCAGAGAAAATCAAGACTGCGCAGATGAACTGGATCGGTCGCTCGGAAGGCGCTGAGATCGAGTTCGGTATCGAGGAGCGGGATGAGACCATCACGGTCTTCTCGACCCGGCCCGATACGATCTTCGGTGCGACGTTCCTGGTGCTTGCACCTGAACATCAGCTTGCGCGCAGTCTGGCGACTGACGACATGCGTGAAGCCGTCGAAGCGTATATCAATACTGCCGTGAAGAAATCTGAGATTGAACGGCAAAGCGAAGGCAAAGAGAAGACTGGCGTCTGGACGGGTAGCTATGCGATCAACCCGGCCAGCGGTGAGAAGGTGCCGATCTGGATCGCCGATTATGTACTCGGTGGCTATGGCACGGGTGCGGTCATGGGCGTACCCGCTCACGACGAGCGTGATTATGCGTTCGCAGAAACGTTCGAGCTGCCGATCATCGAGGTGATTGAAAAGCCGAATGATGAGCGTATTTACCATGGTGAAGGCAGGCTGCAAAACAGCGGGACGTTCGATGGCATGGATTCAAGTGAAGCACGTGAAGAAATCGTCGCCTGGCTTGAGCAGGAGAAGCGGGGCATCGCCAAAACGACCTATAAAATGCGCGATTGGCTGATCAGCCGTCAGCGTTATTGGGGTGCGCCGATACCGATCATTCATTGTGATGAACACGGTGCTGTGGCGGTACCGGAAAAAGACCTGCCGGTGGTGTTACCCGAAGTTGAAGATTATGAGCCGAAAGGCGACGGCAAATCTCCACTGGCGCGCCAGACCGAATGGCTTGAGACGACTTGTCCAACATGTGGCAAACCGGCCAAGCGTGAAACCGATGTCATGGATGGCTACGCCTGTTCGAGTTGGTATTTGCTACGCTACACGGATCCGCACGATGCCGAGCAGGCCTGGGATCCTGAAAAAGCCCGGTATTGGACTCCCGTAGATATGTATGTCGGTGGTGACCATGCGGTCGCACATCTGTTATATGTTCGTTTTTGGAATCACGTATTCTATGACATGAATCTCGTGCCGTCTAAAGAACCTGTTAAAAAACTGGTCTACCACGGTCTTATCCAAGCCGAAGACGGTCGCAAAATGAGCAAGAGCCTCGGTAACGTCGTCGACCCGCTGGATGTTATCGACCAAGGCTATGGAGCCGACGCGCTTCGGACATTCGAACTGTTTCTGGGTCCCATCAATGAGAACTCGAACTGGTCGAGCCGTGGTATTGCAGGCGTCTACCGATTCCTGAACCGCGTCTGGTCCTTGGTGCAAGAGTTTACCGAGAGCGAGAAGAATGGCACGACGGATATTAAGGCTTTGGAAAATATAACTCATCAGACGATCAAGAAAGTCACCGACGACATGCAGCGTCTGAGCTTCAATACCGCCATCGCGGCCATGATGGAGAATACGAACGAACTGTATAAACTGAAGACGGCAGGCTTTACGGACGATTGGCAAGCACCTCTCGAATCATTGGTGCAGCTGTTACAGCCGTTTGCGCCTCATATGAGTGCAGAATTGTGGCAGCAACTTGGGCATGAAGAGCCGATCGATACGGCGTCATGGCCGACGTGGGATGAGGCAAAGCTCGTGGCTGATACGGTGACGATTGTCGTGCAGGTGAACGGCAAGCTTCGGACGACTTTGGAACTGCCTGCAGGCACGGATGAAGAAACGGTGACCAAACACGTGTTGGCGGATCCGAAAGTCGCAGGCATTATGGCAGGAAAAAATCCGGCAAAAGTCATCTACGTTCCAGGCCGCTTGGTCAACCTGGTCGTAAAATAAGTAACACCTAACGCCTCTTGAGAAAATAGCGTTTCTCGGCTATAATGAGTGGTAAGTTTAATAACAACCTGAAAAGGAGAACCACACATGGCACAGCCAAAGAAGCAGTCAAGCCCGCGTAAGACGGGTCTTCGCCGCAGTCATCTCGTGCTCAAGCTTGCACGTCGTGTCAACGCGACCTCACCAGTGAAAGTTCGCACGACCAAGCGCGAAACTGGCAAAGCACTAGCAAAATAGCGACGATTCGCTATACTTAACATAAAAGAAAGAACCACGCGCACATGGCCTCAAACCGACATCTTGGACGCATTGTTGCACTTCAGACTCTGTATGAGTATGAGTTCCGTTCACAGTCCGGCGATACGGCCGCCGATATCGATGAGATATTAGGGCGTAATCTCGAGCGTTACGAATCTGCGATCGAAGACAAGTCATTCGTCTCCGCGTTGGTACATGGCGTCATTGAGAGCCAGGAAGACCTTGATAGCAAGATCCAGCCTATAGCGCCGGAATGGCCGATCGAGCAAATTGCCCGTATCGACCGGAATATTATCCGTCTTGGTCTGTACGAACTCCTGCATCATACCGATAAGGTACCGCCTAAGGTCGCTATCAACGAAGCGGTTGAACTCGCTAAAGCGTTTGGTTCTGATAACTCAAGCAAGTTCGTCAACGGCGTGCTCGGCACAGCCTATCGGACGCTTGTAGAGGGAACGTCTGATGCCGACGCCAAAGTTTGATAATTTCAAGAAATATTTTAACCGCAAAAAGCCATCAATCCAGGAAATTGTTCGCGAACCGACAGCCGGTGGGGTCGTCTGGCGCCGCAATAAAGACGGTGATGTTGAGATCCTGCTGATCCAGGATGCGAAAGACCGCTGGACGATTCCAAAGGGCCACATCGAAGAAGGTGAGACGGCGCAACAGACCGCCAAACGTGAGATCGGTGAAGAGGCCGGTCTGACCAATACAGAGGTCCAAGGCTGGCTTGGCAAAATTCATTTCCGCTATCGTCGTGTCGACAAGTTGGTGCTGATGACAACGCAGATCTATCTCGTGAAAGCCTTGGGTGACACCGCTGCGATCAAGAAAGAGGACTGGATGAACGGTATCAAGTGGTTCAAGTTCAGCGACGCTCTCGATGCGATTGAGTACGAGGACATCGGCAAGCTGATGCTGCTTGCCATGAAAAAGATCCGGCAGGAGAACCTGTAATGAGCGGTATGCCGACGACACCATATCAAGATTTCGCCCGCGAGAAGCTGGGTTTCGAATTTACGAATATCGACTTGCTGGTAACGGCATTGACGCATCGCAGCTATGTCAACGAGCACAAGAAAAGCGTCTCAGAGCACAACGAGCGGCTTGAATTTCTTGGTGATGCCGTCCTTGAATTGGTAGTGACTGATTACCTGTTTAAAAATCATCCAGAACCGGAAGGTATCCTGACCAGCTGGCGCGCCGCGTTGGTCCGTACGGAAAGTATCGGAGAGGCTGGCGACAAGCTCGGCTATGAGTCGCTCGTGCGGATGAGCAAAGGTGAAAAAGCCGGTAGTGCACGCGCCAGGCAGCAGATCCTCGCGAATGCCTTCGAGGCCGTAATAGGTGCGATTTACCTGGAACGCGGTTATGATGACGCTGAAGTTTTCATTCACAAACATATCCTTACGAAGCTGGACGCCATTTTGGAATCGGGCAGTTGGCGCGATCCGAAATCCCACCTTCAGGAAGTCTCACAGCGGGTTGACGGGATGACGCCGCATTATAAGGTGCTTGAGGAAATCGGTCCTGATCATGATAAAGTATTCACGCTCGGCGTCTTCGTGGGCGACACGCTTATGGGCCAGGGAACAGGTCCGAGCAAACAGGCCGCTCAACAGCAAGCTGCCCGCGCGGCCTTGGACGCGTATGCCATCCGCATGAAAACAGATTGACATCTCGGCCGTAAAGAGGTAAAATTGTCCGAGAGTTAATAGAAATTCTAACGAGAGAAGTAAGGAAAAGTATTAGTTATGCTCGCAATTCGTTTGCAACGTCTCGGTCGTAAGGGTCTCCCTGTCTACCGTCTTGCTGTCCAGGAAGCACAGCGCCACCCGTCAAGCGGTCGTGTCGTCGCTTATGTCGGCAGCTACAATCCACACACCAAGGATGCCAACATCCAGGTTGAGCTGGCCCAGAAGTATCTAGATAATGGCGCTCAGCCATCACCACGTGTCGTCAAACTTTTGAAAGACGCTGGCGTGAAGCTCCCGAAGTGGGTCAAGGAAGCGTCAAAGAAAGAAAAGACTATTCGTAACGCGGAAAAACTGCGTAAGAATCAGCCAAAGGAAGAAGCACCTGAAGAGGTGGCTGAAGCTCCTGCTGAAGACGCCGCCGCCGGCGACGAAGCCTAAGTTATTCTCGTCTTGGAAATATGCTCGCAATAAGCGAGCATATTTTGTATCTAGCATAGGCTGGTTTATACTAACGAGCATATATTTACATTCGAATGAAAAGGATATTAGTTGAAGCAATCATTCAAGATACTTGCAATATCTCAACTAGAAGCGCTTGCTGCGGTTTTTCTTCTTATCATCCTTACGCTCTATATCAGCTTTTCCGTGCTGGACAATGACGGATATCTTTCAAGATATATCAGTAATCTTCCCACGAATGGGTCGCTTTATGCTCAGTATATTGACCTCAGTAACCGAATAAATGCGAGTTCTCTGGCAGGTAATCTGGCCGTCTTTTGTTTCTGGGGAGCGGCTGGCCTTCTGCTATATTACGTGCTGTATTACCTTTTCCTTACAGAGAGGGAGGCAAGTGCCTTAATCCATGCTCTCCGTTCACCGAAAGCGGATAGAGTGTCACTGTTAGAGTATGAGTTTGCCGCCGTAGGCCTTCGGGTGGGCGCTGCTATAGCTATGCTTTTTTTTGGATTATTTTTCCAGCTTTTTATATTACCGTACGAACTTGTAGTCTTGAACATATCCGAGATGACTCCGGTGGTTGATCGTTCGATTGAGCTTATTGCTGCTGCAGTGCTCCTTCTCGCGTCTTTGCATGTCGTTATTATACTGACGCGCTGCATTTTAGCACGTACTCGAGTCTTCTTTTGACACAATTAGCTTAAAAAAAGCTTGTGCTTTCCAAATGTTGTGATAAACTCATCTTAAGCTACAACATAAACAAGGCGAACAAGATGGCAAGACAAACCAAACCGCGCTCTACTGGCAAAGCGAAAGCTGCAAGCAAGAAGAGTGTTCAAAAAAATAACGGGGCTATCTTTAGCTCAACCAGGCACAAGTGGTTTATTCTTGCTCCCTTGGTTGTCCTTTTGCTTGTTGGTGTTGTGGGCGTATGGTCGACATACTTCTCAAATGCTACTACGGCCCTCAGTTCAACAGAATGCAAGATCCGTGGCCGCGTTTACAGCAGCGGTAACTGCTATAAACAATGTGTGTCCGGAGCTGGTTCGATCACTTATGGTAAGTACTTTGACTGGTGTTCAAAAGCCGTTTCAACCAGTGTGAGCTCCTCGACATGTGCGGGGAAGAACCGCAAATTCGTCGCCTCTACAGGTTGTGC
>CAZVUH010000013.1:11250-18766 GCA_964629565.1 uncultured Candidatus Saccharibacteria bacterium
GGTAAAAATAGAGCGGATATCCGCTCTATTTTTTTGTGACTTGAAGTCAAACCTTACTGAATACTGAGCGTATTGTCAGGATGCTTTGTCACGGTAATGACCTTATCGTCCGGTAGTTCCAGGACCTTCGTAATGGTACCTTCTCCATTCATATCCAGATAGCCTAGTTGAATCGATGCATTCTCTTGCGTCAGTCCGACAATTTGGACGCTCCAATATCCTGAATCTCCAGATGTAATGCCATCCTGAAAAATTGGATTGAATGTTAAACGATCGATGCCGTGAAGGTCTGAGCCGTTATCTGCTCCGGCGGTGTTGAGATGATAGACTGCCAAATCATCGTGATTTCGCGGTTGGTAAGTAACCCCGCTATTTTCGAGGAGGGTGGTATCAATAAGATGAGGTGCTTGAAGCAGTCGTTCGGCTGCCTCTGTCTCATAAAGTTCAGCTGGCGTAAGACTCGGTAGGTCGTCACCGATCTCTTGCGTCGCGCCCATGATACCTCCACCACCGTATTCGTCAATCTGTGCTGATGCAAGAAAATCACCGAGATTCACGCGTTGGACCGAACCTTCGCTTGGTATCAAGTTGCCGCTTAGGTCACCCAGAGTGTTCATAGCTGATTTGGAGTGCTCCAGGTTTGCGACGGCATGAAGCCACTCATGTACGGTTGAGTTTCGTGGATCGCGTAGCAGACCGCTGTCACTTTCGCTATTGCCACCGTTACTCAGGATAGCCGCATACTCACTATCAACGTTCGCAATATCGGCATACTTACCGCTGCTGAGAGTAAAAGAGCGGCCGTGAAATCCCGTATCGGTAAGTGCGATGACAGAGGCGTAGGAATCATCAACTGCAGGTATGGCCACATCTGCGATTACCGCTGCGTAATCACGAGCGTTCTCTTGACTGAACGCTGGCTGGCTGATGTGCTGATGATAAAGTTTCTTGGCGACATCGTTTGCTTCCAAAGTGTCCACCTGCACATGAAACGTACCACGAGTGACGGATTCAATCCGCTCCTCTACCGTAGAACCGAATTCTTTCACCTGATCTGCAGAAAGATCAGTAAAGTTGACGATGACAAGTTTTGAATTCTTGAGTGCTAAGTAAGCTTCCGCGTCCTGCTTGGCTCGCTCATGATTTGTGTCTGTAGCAAATTCCCGCAACGTCGGGCTCACAACCGGATTGAAGTCGTTGAGAAGTGCTTCAGCCTCTTGGATGGTCGGCGTTGGCCGTTCAACTGTCACATGTGTCGTTTGTTCGTTGGGTGAAGGAGCTTTTTCGGCCCCGGCTTCATTGTTTGCACAACTGGCCAGGAAAAGAAGACTGGCGACAACACCGGCAATCTTACCAGGGGTAGTCTTGCGGTTTGCGCGGTTATGGACGTGGTCCGGTTTTATTGTGAGGTGCTCCATGGCGCAAGAATAATAGAAAAAAGCACTTATGTCAATTTTGAATCTCTATTTCTATCAACATGTTACAATAAGAGTACGATAATACTAGATGTGACCGAGCGACAAGGAGGGCAATGCAATGTCGACAATAGACCAGCAATTCGTAGAATATATCGTAAAATCACTCGTCGGACATCCGGATGATGTCGTCGTTGAGCGGCTTATCGACGAAAAAGGAGTCCTTTTGACATTGACCGTCAATCCTGAGGATCTCGGTCGTGTGATCGGCAAACGCGGCGTGACGGCACAAAGTATCCGCACCTTGCTCCGGGCGCTCGGTACGAAGAATGATGCGCGCTACAACCTGAAAATCGTTAACAACGACGATGAGCGTGAAAACTATACTATCTCATCTGAGGATGAAGTTGACGAGCCTGTGAAAAACTCATCAGATGAACCTGTGGAAAAGGAATCCGACTTCGCGAAAAAGTCCCGCCAGGAGCTTGCGGAACTCGACGATCTCGATATATAATCATAAACAGTTCAAACACAACATCTGAACTGCGAGACATGCTCTATGCGAGCAAACCAAAAACAGGTTTGAGAGCCTTATATGTTACAAAAACCGCCTGGTTATGGGCGGTTTTTGTATTGGGCTTCATAGTCGTATTCTAGCGCGTCGTCAGAAGAAAGAAGGCGGCGCCAACGGTGACACCAACGATGACGCTCGTGAGGATGAGCGCGATGGCCATGCCATGACGTTTGGTCGAATTGCCAGCTTTACGCATAATACCGGCAGACGGTTGCACAAGACTCGTGCCCTCGGCCGTATTTTCAGTATCCTTGCCGATATTGCGGTGTGTCTCATTGATCGTGATCGCATCCGGCGCATCGTCGCGCTTCAAGAATGGATTCATAGGTTGAATCGTCACTTTCTTCGTCTGCGCCAACAACCGTTGTTCATCCGTAATCGTAGCGGGTGATGATGAGGGATTTTCCAGCTCCATAACTTGCTTCATTATACCATAAGCATCACCGTGCCTGGCAAAAATGACCCCTATACGCTAGACTTGGAAGGTAATGAAGATACAAGTAATCACACTTTTCCCGGGTATGTTTGAAGGCGTCATGAATTCAAGCATGATGTGGAAAGCCCAGAAGGATGGACATTTGTCGTTCGCGACGACCGATCTGCGCGAGTTCGGACTCGGACCACGCAAACAGGTTGACGATACGCCATATGGCGGCGGGGATGGAATGCTGCTGATGGTCGAGCCGTTATGGAAAGCGGTCGAAGCGGCCAAACAGCAGGACCCGACAGCCAAGGTATTGCTCATGACACCACGAGGTAAGCGCTGGAACCAGGCTAAGGCGCGGGAGTATGCAGGTGCTGACCATGGCTACATATTCATTTGTGGACGGTACGAAGGTTATGACGAGCGTGTGCTCGAACTCGTGGATGAACAAATATCGGTAGGTGATTATGTGCTTACCGGCGGCGAACTGCCCGCCATGACGATCGTCGATAGCATCGTCCGTTTGATTCCTGGTGTGCTTGGTGGTGAGCAGAGCGCGGAAATCGAGAGCTTTTCAGACGGCGAGACCCTGGAGTTCCCGCAGTATACGCGTCCGGAAGTGTTCCAGGACATGCGCGTGCCTGACGTCCTCCTCAGCGGCCATCATGGCGAGATCGCAAAGTGGCGGCAAGAGCAGTCCGTAAAAGCGCAGCCCGATACGTAAAGAACTCCCAGAGCGGGAGTTCTTTAAAAGTTGTGGTGGATATCGTAGAGCGATATGTTACAGATGTTCAAAAAGTGTTTGTTTTTGTAACTTCGCTGTCTCTGATAGTACGGTCTTTTATAAAAAAGCACAAGTATAATGATAAAAAGCACAACAGTTTGGTGCTATACTCGAGACAGATGCATAGGATCAAGGCTACATTTGGTGTCCGGCCAAAAGAATTATCGGTGCGTTTTTCAGCGCTATATCTGGCGTTATTTTTTGTCGTCGCCGGCGTGGTCCAACTGGTCGGTTTTGAAGACTTTCCTGGCATTATCGCGTCGTACGGTTTGCCGATTGATCCGAGTTTCACGACCGTCATTGCGGCTATCATCGTTTCGTTGGAAGTATTGGCGGTACCGTTCCTGCTCACTATGAAGCTCAGTCCTCTTATGCGCGCTTTTAGCGCCGCATCCGGCTTACTGGTACTCCTGTTTTGGCTCACGATCGGCCTTTGGCAGAATCTTGCCTCGCCAAGTATAGAAAACGCCGGGCTGTTTGGTTCACTCGTCACGGTTCCCCAAGGCTGGTGGCTCGTCAGCTATATGGTTGCTCTGCTGGTTTTGTTCGGCTTTACGGTCTGGGCTATGACATCGCATGTCAAACAGAGTCGTTCGAAGCGGACAAAATAAAATCTCGCAATCCTGTTGCGAGATAATAAGCAATTTGGCTGGGGTGGAGGGATTCGAACCCCCGAATGCGTGGACCAGAACCACGTGCCTTACCACTTGGCGACACCCCACTGCGTTGGCACTTACGCATTGTACACTAGTTTGAAGTTTGCCTCAAGGTGTAATCATGATGCAAAAAATACATTCTTTTCACGTATTTTCACGCGGTATCATATTAACATAAGCATCACCCTAACGTGCTTATAAGGAGGTTGGCTATGCAAATATCAACCAAGACGCTGACGTCGTTGCTGCTCGTGACTACTGCGGCAATGAAGCCCGGAGGCTCCCGTCTCCAAAAAGGCTGGCGCAAGAAGTCCCGCTTCGAGCGGCTCTTGCAACGTCATGACCGTAAGGGTGAACTGCGAGCCGAAGTTCTTGGTACGTCGCCGGAAGATTTCCGCTTCCTGCAAAAACAATTCACGTTTGATGAAGTCGTGCGCCGTCACGGCTTTTTGAATGAGCAGGCGTTCCACACGGCATTGATCGGGAAGATCCGTTCGGAGCTGCGTCGGCGTGGTTGGAGCGGTCATCGCATCGATTCGTACGTGGTATCGCGCAGCGATCGTGTCGGCTCGATGTAGTATACTTACTACATTATGCATGCGCTTATCATTAAATTGATAGCAGACGGTCTGGTCGTGGTCATCGCGATCATCTCGACGTATGCGCTCATCGCCTTCGTTCCGAACAAACGTAAATTCGAGGCTTATGCACGGATTCTTATGGCCGGCTTGACCGCCTTGCTGTTTGCGCGTCTGATCGGTTCGATTTATCAGCCTGCCGTCGAGCGGCCATTCGAGTTGCTCGGATTGCAGCCCGGTGCGGCCTACCTGAATAATCCCGGTTTTCCATCGGATCATGCGCTGTTTGCTATGGCGCTGACGCTCGCCGTTTGGTTTGAAACGAAGCGCCGGCGACTGGCGCTGGCATTGTTGATTCTGACGATTATTATGTGTGTAGGGCGGGTGCTGGCGCTCGTCCATACGCCGCTTGATGTCATCGGCGGCGTATTGATCGCATGCTTTGGCGCGTTATGGTACGATTGGCAGCCGATGCTTAGGCATAAACGTGTTCACACCACTCACTCGCACAAAGTTCAAAAATAGGGTACAATATCTTCCATAAAGGAGTTGTATGGTAAAAGTCATGGACCAGCCTGAGCCGGTAATGGAGCAGGGATCAGTACGAGAACTTATTTCAGCCGCCTGGATCGGTGCGGTCGTCGGTATTCTTACGTGGATATTGACCTATGTATTATCACATTATGTCATCGGATCGATCGCCTGCCGGGTCGGCAGCAGTCTGGTAGATTGCGCTGATACGGTTCCGGTAGCGGCAGGCATCGGCCTGATCTTGTCGGTCATCGTCGGTATGGTGTTGCTGGTGCGAGAGATGGCGTTCCGACCACTTCTTGTCACCCTGGCGGCAGTCGTCGCGCTATGGGGCATCAATGGCAGCTGGCTCGATAATCCGTCTTTTCTGAGCTTTTTCGCCACACTGATCGTATCGGCCCTTATCTTTGCCGTTTTCGATTGGTTCAGTCGAGTCCGGAACTTCTGGCTCTCACTGGCGGTCACGATCGTACTTGTGATTATCTTCCGTCTTCTCGTCGTACTCTAGTGCTATAATAGCCATATATGGAACAGACGTTGGTGGTGTTGGTATTGATCGCAGTGGTAGTTGGTTTCGGTGTGGTCATTGCCATCCTGAATCAGCGCCTCAAAGAATTGAAGAATGCCAGTGCCGTCGAGCTCATGAAGACCGATGTGACCGAATTGGCGCGGTCTGTCCAGTCTTTGCAACAGACGGTGGGTGACAAGCTCGACCGCAGCAGCATGGCCGTGCAAACATCCGTTCAGAAACAGCTGAGCGAGAGCGCAAAATTGGTCAGCGACGTGACGCAGCGTCTGGCGAAGCTCGATGAGACAAATCGCCGGGTCGTCGACGTGGCGGATGAGCTCAAGACCTTGCAGAATGTTCTGCAAAATCCCAAGCAACGCGGCGTTTTTGGCGAGTATTACCTACAAAGCGTGCTTGAAAATGTCATGGCACCCGGCCAGTACGAGATGCAGTACAAGTTCAAAGACGGCGAAATTGTCGATGCCGTCATTTTCCTGCAAAAAGGTCAGATACTGCCGATCGATAGCAAGTTCAGTCTTGAAAACTATAACCGGATGATCGAAGCGAGTACCAAATCCGAGCGGGAGGCGCTGCTTCTAAAAGTGAAGAACGATCTCAAAGGCCGGATCGATGAAACTAGCAAATACGTCCGTCAAAGTGAAAAGACGATGGATTTCGCCTTCATGTTCATTCCGAGCGAATCACTCTACTACGATCTGCTCATCAACAATGTCGGTCAGGGCGGCAGCAGCCGCGATCTTATCGAATACGCCTTTCGCGACAAGCATGTCATCATCGTCAGCCCGACCAGCTTCATGGCCTATCTTCAGACGGTCATGCAGGGCTTGCGTAGCCTGCAGATCGAAGAACAGGCAAAAGACATTCAGGCGCGGGTAGGCAAGCTTGGCAAGCATATCTCGGTCTTTGAAGTATATATGCAAAAGCTAGGAAGTTCGCTCGGCACGACAGTCAATCACTTCAACGCCGCACATAAAGAACTTGGTAAGGTTGATAAGGACGTCGTTAAGATCGCTGGTGCCGACGCCACCGTTGAGCCGCTGCTTCTTGATAAGCCCCAATCAGACGATTAAAATTTGAAATATAAAAAATATCCCGCCATCGAGCGGGATATTTTTATGCTGTGGGATATTAGTCCCGACGGCTGCTTTCGACACTCAGTAGATCGTTCAGGATGAAACCGATCATTGCACCAAGCGCAGCTGCGAAAATGTAGACTGCGAATGGCCAGATTGTCTTGAAGTCGACAGCTTGCAGAGCGACTGCCAGTGCCGGGTTCAGGATTGCGCTACCGGCAACCCATACGGCTGCAGTACCGGCGACCATAAGGGCTAGGAAGTAGCCGAGGCCAGCGGTGAAAGCTGCGGTTACACGGTCAGCGGTCTTAACGACGCTTGCCATCGCAAAGCCGAAGATCGTCGCACCAAGCAGTTCAGCGAAGAAGACGACCCATTCCTTATCAGCTGGAATAGCCGCTGCTTTGAACAGCTCTGGAGTTGTCTGACCAAACATTGCAGCCTGTTGGCTGACTTCTGGAGCATTGTGGACGAACGCGTTCAGAACGACGAGCGCGAGCATTGCACCAAGCACTTGTGCGACGACGTAAACCAGCGCACGAACGCCAGAAATCTTACGGGTTGCCCAAGCGGCGACTGTGACGGCCGGGTTGATGTGTGCACCAGACATCGCGCTGATCATAAAGACGATCGCGGCAAGTCCGAAGAATGCTGGGATCGGCTGGATCTGCTGACCGTTGGCGCTACCAACGATAACGACGGCTGCAAGCAGGAACGTACCGATGAATTCGGCGAGACCGGCACCAAGCAAAGGTGAGCGGTACATCTTCAAACCGAACAATTTGTCGGCTGGCTTATCGGCTGATACTGCTTTTACAGTTGTTACTTTAGTGGTTTTTGGCGAAGTTCTCTTCACCGTGGACTTCTTGACGGAAGAAGCAGTTTTTTTAGTTGCCATGACTTATTTCCCTCCTTATGTAGAAATATGGTTACAGTATAGCACACCAATTTT
>CAZVUH010000014.1:0-5455 GCA_964629565.1 uncultured Candidatus Saccharibacteria bacterium
AGAAAGCAGGATATCGGTTTTGAGATTCCTACCAATCTCGCCCGTAGCGCCCGCACGCGGCACCATGTCCGCTTCTGGCGGTTAACTTCACCTAAATACAGCAGTAGCAAACATAAGCACTTGTCATTCTGGGAAGAAAAACTGACGAAATTATTCGACAAGCAATCTGAGATCTGGATCGGTGCCGCTACCGAGGAGATCATACCGATAGACGTTCAATGGTATACCGGGCGGCTTACCCATGGCGGCAGTCATGACGGCAATCGCGAACGCGATTTCATCATCCAGAGCCTGAAGGATAAGAAACTGGTCAAAAAGATCCATACGACCGATGCCGGAGAAACGGTCAGATTCCGCGGACAACAATTCCGCACCATATACATTACCGACGGCAGCTTGAAAGTGGTCCGGCTTAAAGAACTAGTTAAGAAATAGCGGAAGGATCTGAAACAGGATGGCGATAATGCAAATTACGATTACGAAGACCGGTACGCTGTGCTTAAGCCGTGCACCCTGGGCAGCGACGATGTTCGCTTGCCGGTTTCCCACCCGTTCATCGGCGTAATAATCGGTATTGTCGATCATTTCTTCACCCACCTGATTGATGATCTTGAAAATCGTCTGCAATACCGCTGCTTTCATCATGTCAAAGGGAGCCGATGAGTACACATACATACGATCATCTACTACCTCGACATCAAACTTGGCACTCTCATCAATCAGCAGCGCCATCAATTCGGGCGTAAAGACATACAACGCATCTCGCTCGTACTCTTTCGGCGCATAGAGTGTGAAATATTTGTCAAAATCCCCTTCAAGTGACATCGTGGCATTTCCACGCAGTGACGCGGGCAGATTGCTCATGTTAAAGCCTAGCAAGTTACTATTATTCGCCTTCGAATCGAGCACCATATTCGGCACCCGACGTTTGAGCTTGATGCAAACGTAGCCCCAGCTATGCGTCTGACTGTTCTTGCCCGAGCCAGTCGTGTAGTAGTAGTTTGCGATTTCAAATGCATTACCGTTGGTTGAAGCAATCTGATCCAGTGCATACCGGCTATGACCATTACCAAAAATCATGCCGGCATGCGACGGGTCACTCAGCCGTGCAGTATACGTCCAACCGTTTGCCTGGGCAAAATTTGTCAATCGGTAGAGATGCTCGAGGGCTCGCTTACTGAAAAAGCGACCCAGGTAATACCCAGCTGTTACGATGCCGGCTACGATGATAAGCATAGTGCCCAACATCAGCATCGTATCCAAATTGAATACGACACGAAATCCCCCAACCACACTGACGGCAACCCAAAGGCCAAAAAAGGCAGCTAAAATCGCGCCGATGAGTCCATAGTATCGGATTACTTTGGGTACTTTTGGCTGCCTGGAGAATTCTTTCAGTTTTGCTGGATCAATTGGAGCGGTTAGAAAGTCATAGTTTATCGTCATACTGGTTTTATTGTACCGCATCCTCACCAAAGTGCTTCTGCAGACGCATTTTTATCGATCCTTCATGTCGCCCTAGCAGTCCGGCAAGCGCCGTCAGATCAAGACCGTTTTGAAACTCCTGTTTCAAGACCGCATCATCCCGACTGTTCCACGGCTTATAGGCATTGGGGTGGGTTTCGCGCATTTTCGCGATCTTCTCCTGCCATGAGCTCGAACCGCTCACCTTCTTCTTTGGTGCCAGTTCACGTTTGCCGATCTGGGCTTTCAAATGCGAGAACCGCTTCGCATCCGCAGCCGATTTCCCTTGAAGCAAATCGTCGATGGCCAGTGCGTCCTCACTGACCCGGAGCGCCATCTGGTTGATACCGTGCAAATACAGGTTGGCGACATTTTTTACTCGGCTTAACGCCACGTAGCCCATGCCTTCAACGAACGCTTTCCGTAGATCGATCCGGGCCGCGTCGAGCGTCATGCCCTGGCTCTTATGGACAGTGATCGCCCATGCTAGCCTGAGTGGAATCTGCGTAATACTGGCCCGCTTCTTATCCCCATCGCGCAGCTCCCAGGTATCGGGCTGCATACTGACGGTTTTGCCGTTCTGAAATTCGACGACCGGGTAATCCGTCGCGGGTTCGAAATCGACGACCGTACCAATGCTGCCGTTGACGTATCGTTTTGCCGGATCGTTTTTGACCGACATCACGAGTGCGCCCTGTTTTAATCTGAGCGTCGCCGGCGCCAGTACCGACCGCTGCAAGTTCTCCACGTAGTTGGCAGCACCGGTCGTCGTCTGGGTATACAGCAACTCATCGCCGTCCAGCTCATCCAACTTCTTTTCGTTCAATGTGTCGACGTCGAGATTTACAGTATGAAGTTCGGTCAGCATACTATCATCCGTCGGGCTGGCGCCCACGCGCTCTAATAGCGTTTCGGCATGATGGCGCCGGACATCACCTGCCCGGATGGCGTTCAATATGCCGAGAAGTGTTTCGTCATCCTGCCGGTGCTGCTCACTCAGATAACAAATAACCGGATCAAGCTCCTGCCAGACGACGCTATTCACAACGAAACCGCCCGCCCGCGAGTCACCACGGTTGATTGGTGGCAACTGGAAAAAGTCGCCGCTCATGATGATTTGGATACCACCAAACGGCACGTCAGGTTGCTTGCGCACCAACCGACAGGCTTCATCGATCATATCAAGTCGGAAATCATGCAGCATCGAGATCTCATCAATGATTAGAACATCCGTTCTCTCTATGATTTCCCGCCGACCCTTTGAAATATGTTCGGCGAAACCCTGTGGGATGAAATCGCTGACACCGATACCCGCCCAGCTATGGATCGTCGTGCCGCCAAGATGGGTGGCCGCAAGGCCGGTCGTCGCCGTTACTGAAACGTGTTTTCCTTCGTGCTTTGCCAGACGGATGAACTGATTCAGGACATATGTCTTGCCACTACCGGCCGGACCGGTGAGCAGCACACTCTCACCGGCTAGCATGATTTCTAGCGCTAACCCCTGATCCATTCCTTTTAGTATACCTTACTTGCGGTACTCAGGATTTGAAAAACCAAAACGATTGCCATCTTTCCACTCTTTGGCCATATTACCGTACGCCGGGACGCCACCGGCGTCTTTGAGCAGCCGTGCGAAGTGCAAGCAGTTCCAGGTCATGAACGTGATATGACGGTTCGTGAAGTCATTTTCGGGTCCACCAGAACCTTCGTCAAGATAACTCGGCCCCGGGCCAACCTCACCGATCCAGCCGGCATCTGCCTCGGGTGGAATCGTAAAGCCGATGTGTTGGAGGCTGTAGAGAATATTACTGCTACAATGTTTGACGCCATCCTCGTTTCCGGTAATCATGGCCGCACCGACTTTGCCGTAGTACACGGCCTGGCCTTTGTCGTTCATATCTCCGGAATTACCATACAGCCGTTCGATCACTTTCTTCGTTTCCGAGCTATTGTCACCCAGCCAAATCGGGCCGCCGACGATCACGATATCAGCAGCTTTTACTTTTTCAAATAAGCTCGGCCATTCATCGACAGCCCAACCTTCCTTTGTCATATCCGGTTGTACACCCGTCGCGATATCATGGTCGATTGCCCGGATTATCTCGACGCTCGCGCCCTGTTCTTCGAATAATTTCTTACTGGCGTCAATGATACCCTCAGTATTGCTGACTGCCGGTGATTTCTTCAATGTGGTGTTGAAAAATAATACCTTGATGTCGCTGTAGTCTTTCATATACCCTCCTCTCTATCTAGTATACGCCGTGTTACAATATGTCAGTAATGCGTGTCGCCATACAGGGAGAACAAGCCTCGTTTCATCATGCTGCTGCCAAACAGTGGTTTGGTGAGGCCGTGACGATTGTCCCTTGCGACACATTCGCTGAGGTCTTCGGGACGTTGAACCGCCACGAGGCAGAAGCCGGTATCGTGGCCATCGAGAACACGTTGGCTGGCGGCATCAATCAGGTATACGATTTGATCGAAGCTCATGGCTATCCGATTATCGGCGAGGTCCATTTGCCGATTCACCAACAGCTGATCGGCACGCTCGACCACGAAATAACGCACGTCTACTCACATCCGGTCGCGCTGGCACAATGCGAAGCGTTTCTTGATAGCAATTATCCTGATGCCGAACGGATCGAACATCATGATACGGCCGGTGCCGTCGAGTTCATTAAACAGTCAGGAAACCCGTCGTATGCCGCCATCGCTGGCATTGAAGCGGCAAAGCTCCACAACATGCCGATCATTGCTCCAGACATCGAAGACAATCCGGCAAACTTTACCCGTTTTCTTATCGTACAACCTGAAGGCATGCCACCGCATGATGCCGACCGTACATCGCTCGTCCTGACCAGTAACCATACACCTGGCGCGCTGGCCAAAATTCTGGCGGTTTTCGCCGAGAAGAACATCAACCTCTCGAAATTACAATCCCGGCCTATCGTCGGTAAACCGTGGAACTATCGGTTTTATCTGGTGCTTGATACCGCCGGTGACGAGCTTCATGCCGCCCTGCAAGAAATCAGTCAGCTCACGACGTCGGTCACCATTCTCGGCGAGTACCGGCATAATCCGCTAGTTTAAGCCGAGTTGTTTATCCAGTTCTTCGCTGGCACGTTTGAACTGCGCGTTCACCTCCTGCGCATATGGATTTTCGTGCATGATGGATTCAAATAAGTCCCAGCTGTCATGGCCCTGGATCTTTTTCATATCCAACAGGTCCTCGTAGGCCAACGTCGCCAGCTCCGTATCCGGAATATCCATGATATCCATCGTTCGGCCGATATAATGGCTCAGTCCTTGGACATACGCCATGTCACGATCGTGCCGCTCGGGTGTCTTATCGATAACTACCAGTTTCAGTGCGTCATTCAGGAACTGCCTTATTTCTTCGAACATCTCCTTGCTGACCCGCACCGGGCAAACGACACATTTTAACCCCTCCAACCCGCCGTTCTTGCTGACGCTGGCAGGGCCGAACATCGGATGCGTACCGATGATCTGACAGCTTTCAGGTAATAAACGTTCCAGAACAGCCAATGGCTTCACCTTGACCGAACATACGTCAATGATGAGCGACTCAGGACTGATATACTGCCTGTTCCGCGTAAAGAACTCTTCGAAAAACTGTGATGGGATCGACGGGATGATAATCGAACATGCCAGCACTTCTTCAAGCGGTGCGAACCGGGCGCCAAAACCAGCCGTCCCGCTCTCGTGACTGCGCGAGCTGACGATAATATCGGCATACGGCGCCAGATATTCGCACATCAGCTTTGTAAAGTCGCCATACCCGACGATTCCGATTTGATACTTCATTGCAGCTCATTATACACCAAGGTTAGACGCCGCGGGGTGGTTCACCTTCGGGTTCGTCGAGCAGCTTCTTGCTTTTGATTTCGTAGCGCTTACCGGTCACCTCACTCGTAATATAATCCTCGTTGATAAGGTTAACGAAGGTATCCAGATCATGCCCATCCATGAT
>CAZVUH010000014.1:5555-10513 GCA_964629565.1 uncultured Candidatus Saccharibacteria bacterium
ACCTGATTGTCTCCCGGCATCTTCAGGCCAACATCAGCCTGGAATGCGCCGAACTTGCCGTTCTTGAACTCCCAGCTGGTCGCACCCTTAAGAACACTCCCCTGCTGGATCTGCTTTATGGCATAGAACGCTTTCTTCGGCTGGTTCTTATGCGTGAAGCGTGCCACAATGCCTTTGATGCGCTTGAATTCATGTTCTTCTTCCGAGAATTCGACGATGTCGCCGCGTTGTTTCTCAATGAGATGGATCAATGTCTCCGCCCGGCCGACTTTCTCAAGTTCGGTCCGCAGCAATACGCCGTCTTCCGCTTCGGACAGCTCGTAATCATGAACGCTCAGGCCTGTACCCGCACCAAGTAGGACGAAGTTTATATGATCATATAAGAAAAGTGGTTTTATCTGCGAGTTCAGATCGTTTTGGAAACTCGTGCTGTAGGGCGTGTAATTCTTATTGAACAAAAAGAATTCGACGTCCAGTTCGTTCTTGATCGCATCGGTCTGGTTTGCCCACAAAAAAATATCAGTCGGCTCAGGTGTGTCGTCCATGTCTGTCTTTCGTTTTAGCTTAACAACTGTAGGCTATTATACACAGCCGGATAGATTAACGCCGCCGTAATTTTGCCAACACCCGGGTGGCCAACCGACGTTCGATTGTCGGCGGATCGGAAATCGGAAATACGGCGTCCAGTCGTGACCTGACATCGTCCGCGGGCTCATGCCGCTCCTCCTGGTAGCACCAGTTGACATGTTCACTTCCCGACGTCCATGACCGGCAATAGTTCTGCCCGTCGCTCTTATCGACATAAAAATACGAGATCGTCTGCGCCGTCCGGCCCGCTTCATCGCGCTCGGTTATACGACGACGCAGCATGATGTCACCGGAAACCACCCGGCAATCATCGTAGTCACCACTGGGCTCATAGACTGACAGGATATGGTTGGCAGCCACACTCAGCCGACCGACCGCCTCGCGTTCATAGAGGGCAAGCTCGCGTTCGGCCAGTAGTGTTTCCGCCGCAAGGACGGTTGGTTGCTCGTATGTGCTGTCCGCGGGTAACGGGTCAGGATCGTCTTCGACGACAAGTAATTCACTCATAGAATGAGACTGATTATATACGTTTCGTTCGAAAAATCAAGCGGCTTTTCCACCTACGCCTTCAGCTTGTGCCAGATGCGCGTAATAGGACCGTACGTCCTCGACCAGCAAGTCACAGTCACGATCTGTTACCGTCTCAATCTCTCCACGCGTATGCCAGATGATGTCTTCGTCGTCAGCGAAAGAGAAAGCTTCGATTTCATCCGCCAAGTCCCGATCGACGGCCATCTCCGAAGGACGCAGGAAACGAATGTGCCGCTCAGCAAGCAACGTACGTTTCCTGTCCCACTCAAAGCGATAGCGCGTTCTCTCAGCCTGCCATGTTTCATCATCCTGCTGAACCCAAAAGGTGTCAAAGTATTTCAAGCTCCAGATGGTATTGAATCTTTCCAACGTTTTGCGCCCCATCCGACCAGCCATCTGGTGACGGATTTCGAGCGGCTTCTCGCTTTCACGAATGCCGTTATAGGTACCGAATTCACTGATGAAAAAGTAGGAACGATTATCATCACGCGAGTACGGTGAACGCTTCAATCGTTTGCGACGGGCGATCTCGCCCATTCCGATGGAAGCCAGACGAAATAACTGTTCGGGGCTCGGAGCGTTATCGTGGATGATTCGTTCGTGCTCTGCTGACATTTTATTCCTATCATTCCCAAGGAAAATCGTGTCCGAAATGCCCGTACCGCGCCGTCTCTTCATAGATCGGTCGTCGCAGATTCAGATCACTAATGATCCCATTTGGTGTTATATCATAGCCTACTACCTTCTTCGCTGCGCCGTCAACCAGGACGGTGGCTTCACACGGCTCAGCCACACCAATCGCATACGCGAGCCGGACGTAGACTTCGTCGGCCTGGAATTTCTTCAGATAGTCAACAGCGATCTTTCGTGCGGCATAGGCCGCCGAACGATCCACCTTGCTTGGATCCTTGCCACTGAAGGCACCACCCCCAAGAGGAATACGCGGACCATAGTTGTCGACCGCCAGCTTCCGGCCCGTCAGTCCCGCGTCAGCGTCAAAGCCACCCTGCTCCCAATCACCCGCCGGATTGATATGGAGCGTCACAGCCGGTTCGGGAATGTGCCCAGCCACACCTCCGGTACTCAGGTAGCCGGCCCGGCGTTGTGTCTTGAGCCATCGTTTCACCGCCGCTTCAAGATCAGCCCGAGGTGCGTTCTGGAAGCTCGCTACCACACTGATGATCGTCGAGCCGTCCAGTGTCACCTGCGTCTTACCATCGAAGGGCCATAACTCGTACAGATATTCGTTGAGCTGCCGAGCCAGGACCACTTCTAGCGGCAGAAGCTCGGGCGTTTCGCTCGTCGCGTAGCCGATCATGATTCCTTGGTCTCCCGCCCCGCCCGTGTCCACGCCCTGGGCGATCTCTGTGCTCTGGGCTGCGATATTTTCGATCAGCTCCACGTCACCCGCCAGACGCGCGACGATTTTCCGAATATCGATATCTTTTGCCTTAGATGTCACCTCGCCGGTCACGAAGACGACACCGTGGCCGCCGGCGACATCGATTGCCACGCGCGCTTGTGGATCCTGAGCAAGATGGGCGTCCAGAATCGCGTCCGAGATCTGATCACAAATTTTATCCGGATGTTTCGGACTGACGCTTTCGGCCGTCCGATGAGTTGTTGGTATTGCAGACATAAAAATCTCCCTTCTATCTGCCCTGGAGCTTCGTGAAAGGAGAATCGGATTGCGTGAATACGAGCCATATCTTCCCTGAAACTTCAGGCTGGATTTAGCACCGTGATGCATTGGAAACGCACCCGTTTGCTGTTGGGTCGCAGGGCCAGTCCCTCGCCAACTCTTGATATTTACATTGTGAACTTCTTTAGTGTATCACAACCGGACGCCCTGTCGCGCCTTGTTGGCCCACTCATCGGCCAACTCGTTGCCTTCGTCACCTTCGTGCCCCCGCACCCAGACGAGCGTGGCGTTTGCCTGCTGGTATAGTTCGTAGGCTTCTTTCACCAGATCGAGATTCTTGATTTCGCCACCTTTTTTCGTCCAGTTCTTGGCTTCCCAGTTAGGGGCCCATTTCGTGATGACGTTTATCCAGAACTCACTGTCGGTAAAAATCTCCGCATGCTCACCACCTGAATCCCTCATAGCGGCGATCAGCGCCCGCCCTTCCATGCGAATATTGGTCGTTGCGCCTTCTTCACTGCCAAGAATGTGGGGCTGTCCGTTCTTGATGACGGCGAATCCACCTGGACCAGGGTTCGGACTCGCACTTCCGTCGGTATAGTATACGATCATGCATCCATTGTAACAGTTTATAAGGTGTTGTTATTTTGTATTTTTATAGTATAATAGATATTTGGACTCCTTAACAATTCAATGAGACGAGGTGAGGATATTGTCGAAACCAAATACGTTCCGGCAGCATATGAAAACCGGCAAACACCGTTTGCACAAAGGCAACCTCAAGGGTGCCGAACGTGCTTTCTGGTGGGCGATGGAAATCGCCAGCGACTACGACAGCCCCTACCGCAAGGATATCGGGTTGGTTGAACACCGTCTGGCCGTCGTTTCCGCAAAGTGCGGCGATGTCGACCGGGCGCGCTGGCGTTTCAAGAAAGCGGCGAGCCGGATCGAAAACAATCCGATCGGGCTCGCTATCTGCCTGCGTGATCATGCCGGCTTTGAGCTGCTTCAAGGCAAGACTTCCGCTGCGCGCAGCCTGCTGAATCGAGCCGTCAAAGAGCTCGAGAAAGCAAAAAACAGCGTTGAGACAAATCGCAAGAAGCGTCTCGAAGTCGAGATTTCAGCCACCCGGGCTTTCGTGGCCCGGATCGACCTGAAGGAAGGAAAAAACACCGCGAAAGCGGTCGACCAGCTCAAGCGCACCGCAAAGCTGCTCAGGCAATACCGAAAGAAGCCGGCTTACGAACTGGCTAATCTCGGTTGGCTGATCGATGCGCTGCCTCCAGAAGAGCGCAGCGACTACATCGAACGTGCCCGCGAACTCAGCATGAGTCTGGGCAATACCTACAAGTGGGGCGACTACACCGCTCTCCGCTACGGGGAGCCGGCTCGTGGTGCCTACCGGGCAGTCACGACCGTCGCGTCTTTCGGGTTCAACCGCCTGAAGGACATGAAGCGCCACCTCGATTCACTCTAGAAAGGAGTCCGTCCCGCCGACCTGTCGGCGGGCTTTCCTTTTTACGGTTTTACCTCGATACCATTCCAAAATGCCACGAAGTTACTGAAATCTTTCTTGACCCGCTCGATCGAGCCGGCTTTGGGTTCGGGGTAGTACCAGGCACCGAACTCATTCACCTTACCGTCCACCACCACGTCATAGTAACTTGCCTCACCCTTCCACGGACAGACCGTATGATGGTCACTATCCTGGAAGAACTCACGATGAATCGCTTTAGGTGGAAAATACCAATTGCCTTCGATCCGTATAAGTTCATCCTCCGCTGCCTCTGCGATAACCGCATCATTCCAAACTGCTTTCATATGTATCTCCTTTTTACACTATCACTTGTTAAACGTCATGGATCGGGTGTTCCGGATGTAACTCTTCGATCGTATACATACCGTCTTGATCACGGTTATATTCGACGTTGTAATCCGCGCGAAAACAATCCCCGTTCTCTAGAAGCCGATAAGCGATCTGTGCTTTGTGCTCATAATCATTCACCGCGACCGGACCATGGTAAAACTGAATTTCATGGGCTTCACCTGGTCCAAGCTCGCGGTGCAAGACAACTTTCTGTTTCAAGATATGAATATCATCGACCCGTACGCGATGCGTCGAGGTGTTCGTGACCCACCCGACCGTCATCATCTGATTTCCGTTCCGGTGGCTCTTGAGGTGTTCGATTTTCAATTC
>CAZVUH010000014.1:10613-12417 GCA_964629565.1 uncultured Candidatus Saccharibacteria bacterium
GTTCCGGATTCGGTGGCAGACCTGGCCATGTTGGCTGAGGTCTTCGCCCGGGCGGGACGTGAGGCGCGGCGGCTCGAAGCTCGTCGCGACGAGCGCATCGCCAAAATCAAGACGTTCTACGACGAGAAGCTGGCGCCGCTGAACAACGCCGTCGAGCTGAGCGCCAAGCTCATCCTCGACTACGCTGAAGAGCACAAGGAGCTCTTCAGCGACAAGAAGACGGTCGAGCTGGTCCATGCCGTCCTCAAGCGGGTCGACAGCGACGAACTCGTCATCGCCGACGAAGAAGCGGTCGTCGCCAAGCTCAAGGAGCTGAAGCGCGACAAGGACACTGTCAAGACCGTTGAGTCGGTCATCCGCGAACCGATCAAGAAGGACCCGAAGTTGATCGAACAGATCGACGGACTGTCCCTCGCCACCAACTGGAACTTCACGTTGTCCGCCAAGCCGCGGCCAGCCGAAGCCGCCTCCAAGGAGAAGCCGATCGAGCGCAAGCGCAAGGTTCCGGCTCCGCCCGACTCATCTAGCGACGCCCCGAGCGCGTGACGAGAGCAGTAATGCCCCGCACGCTCGGGGCATTACTGTTTTCATAAGCAGTATAATAAAGTATATGAAAGAGATCTATGATCCGATTCCGGAACACTGTAAGTCGTGCCCGGTCATTGCTCCGACCCACCAGGAGTATACCCAATTGGAGGCTGAACTTTACTTTGCAAAGAAATCTCAAACTCAGCTCAGCGAATACGCCGATCCGCACAATGTCAGCGCCTTGATTGCCGATCTTGAGCAGGAAGTCAGCCGGTTGCGGGGCGATCTTGAACGGTTGCGCCTCCGGACACTCGGCTGCGTCGGTGTGAAGTTGTCCCAAGTTATTCTGGGTGAAGAGAGAATAGATCAGCTGGACTGCCAGTCTCCTTCTTAGCTATTGCCTTGGTGACCGGTCGCCTGTCATACTGATTTTGTCATGGAGGCCTTCAGCGATATCGCTATCATTTTCAATCCCGAGAGTACCGGTGACGCCCCTACTCTTGCCAAAAAACTCACCCACGACTTGAAGAAACGTGGTTTTACACCGAAGCTCGAGCCGACGGACCATGCCGGCCATGCGACGGAGATAGCTTGCCGCATCAGTCTTGCCCATGAGAGACCACTCATCATATCTGTCAGTGGTGATGGCGGCTACAATGAAGTCATTAATGGTGCTATGGAAGCCAAAAACAAATCGAAAAAAGCCCGCCCGATCGTGTCGGTGCTTGGTGCCGGCAATGCCAATGACCACTACCGTGTCATGCACGACCGCCCGATCGTTGACCTGATTGTCGAACACAGTATCAAGCCGCTCGATCTCATTTCTATCACCGCCACCACACCGGAAGCCTCACTTTCGCGTTACGCACACTCCTACATAGGCTTCGGCATCACCCCGGAAGTCGGTGATGAGCTGAACCGCCATGGAAAAAACTTCCTAAGCGAAATGAAACTCGTTATAAAAACTTTCATGAAATTCCGACCGTTCGAAGTCATCCATGACGGACAAACCCGCCTCTGTGACAGCCTTGTTTTTGCCAATATCAATGAAATGGCGAAATTCGTCAAACTGGACGAGAAGAACACCATTCACGATGGCAAATTTGAAGTCATTGAATTCGCCCACCGGGGCAAGCCTGCACTGCTGGCGAACATGCTCAGAACCGCCATAACTGGGATAAAAAACCCACCAAGTTACAGCGCCTATTCGTTTCGCATTTCTACAGAATTGACCGTGCAGTCTGATGGTGAGATCGATCAGCTGCCGAAAGATAGT
>CAZVUH010000014.1:12517-17894 GCA_964629565.1 uncultured Candidatus Saccharibacteria bacterium
GAACGCAAAGCCCGACATAAAGTCGACTTCCCGCTCATGTGCGTTAAGGCGACCCTCAAGCAGTCGGGCGGCCATTTGTGTAGCAACTTCTTGATAATCTTCAGCTTGGTTAGACATGAACGTATACCAGGTCTGTTCTTCATCTTCACCACCAGTCCAATCGACCAGCAAATTCCGGATGTTCTCTTCGATCTCCGGGCCGTTTGGCAGTTCATCGATATGTGCCAAGGGATTGAACGACAGCACCGCCCGCTTCGTCTCACTAGGCAGCGGCGCTATATTAACGTGCGCAGCCACCAAAGCGCCGCTGTAAAAATCATAGTTCATACGATGCTGGTCATTATAATCGTCGCCATCCTCGCCTTTCAACACCGCGGCATAGCTGGCATACCGCTGCATAGAGCTCACAAAAGCCGTGGCACCGTACATATGGCGCAAACCGACGATACTCCTGCGGAATGATTTGCCGTCGGGAAAAAGACGCAGCTCATCCCGTGCCTGTTCCACTGCGTTCCGGGGGAATACGTAATGTTCGGCTGCGGGATAGTGTTCCATGCGGTCTCTCCTGTACTTAGGAAATCAGTTCTTCGATTGTGATGCGTCGCTGCTGGGTCGTATCACGGTCACGGATCGTTACCGTGCCGTCGCCTTCGATCGTCTCAAAGTCGATGACGACACAGTGCGGCGTGCCGATTTCATCCTGACGGCGGTACCGTTTACCGATATTACCGTTGTCATCCCACATGACATTGCCGTGCTTCTTCTTGAGTGCGGCATAGACCTCGCGGGCTTTTTCGACCAGCTCCGGCTTGTTCTTGAGAAGTGGCGACACGGCGTATTTGACCGGTGCCAGATGTTCAGGGAATTTCATGACGATACGTTTTTCACCGTTGATTTCATCTTCGCTATAAGCACTTGATAATACGGCCATCAGCGCCCGTTCGACGCCGAAGCTTGGTTCGATAACATGAGGAACAAATTTTGTGTTCGTTCCTTTTACGGTGTACTCCATGCTCTTGTTTGCGACGCGTTGGATATTTCCAAGGTCAAAATCAGTGCGGTACGCAAGCCCGAGCAGTTCTTCCCTGCCGATTGGAAAGTCAAATTCGATATCAATGGTGCGCTTGCTGTAGTGAGCACGGTCGTTCTCATCGACCTCCAGTTCGTGGATACGTTCCGCCGGTAAGCCGAGTTTCGCGAGGAACTCATGGATACTCGCAAGCAGCATCTCAAAAGACTCCTGCCATTTGTCAGGATCGACGAAATATTCGATTTCCATCTGTTCAAATTCGCGCGAGCGGAAGACGAAGTCACGCGGTGAAATCTCGTTACGAAACGCCTTGCCCGCCTGGGCGATACCAAATGGGAGATCCGGATAAAACGCGTCAACGACATTCTTGAAGTTCGTGAATATGCCCTGCGCCGTCTCCGGACGGAGGTAACTGACTGATTTCTCATCGGCGACCGGTCCGACATGCGTGGTAAACATCATATTGAAGGTGCGCGACTCGCTCAGCGGATTACCGTCCGGGCTTTTGATGCCCTTTTCGCGGATAGTATCGTCCATCTGCTGCATAGAGAGGCCTTCAGCATCGACGCCATTGTCTTTGAGGATATGATCGGTGCGGTAGCGGCGATGGTTGACTGTGTCCTCACAGAGCGGATCGACAAACGTGTCGACGTGGCCGCTGGCCTGCCAGACTTTCTGGTTCATCAGGATTGCCGCGTCGACGCCATACATGTCATCACGTCCATCGACGAAGAAATCCCACCAGAGATTCATGATATTCCGCTTCAGCGCCACACCTAACGGGCCGTAGTCCCACGTGCCGCTCAGACCACCATAGACGTCGCTGCCCTGGTAAATAAAGCCCCGTCGTTTCGCCAGGGAAACGATCGCTTCCATTGTTTCATTCTTGTTTTGTTCCGCCATAATCCCTGTTATTATAGCAGTGATTGCTTTTTTTGTAACAAAATTGTATAATTATATATTAGTTCCACTGCCGATTCGACCATAGGAGGTAGCAAGTGGAAGGGACCAGAACACCGACGCTGGACGATGTCCAGCGTGCGATCGACAAGGATGACCGGCGCGAAGCATTGATCAGATCTGATCTGGTCATGAGCTCCGGAAGGTACTTCATGAACAGTGCTTTCTGGATGCAACGTGCCTACGTCATGCTGATGAACGGCGATACCGACGAGGCGAAGCACTGCGTCGTCCAGGCCCAAGGTCTGGACGGCTACGAAGCCTCGGCTTACGAGCCGTTCCTTCGGACGCTGGTGCGCTACTACATCCGTCGCCGCGACAGCAAGAGTGCGCTTCAGATCCTCGACGAGTTCGAGGGTTGGTACACCGAGGCGGCCCAGCTCTTCTGGCTTCATGCCATGAGGGGCGAAAGCTACTTCGCCGAAGCCAGCAGGACTCTTGCTCCGCGGGGATCCAAGCAGCAGCGACGCATCCGCGCCGCCGAAGAGTTCGCCGCCGCCGAGAAGATCTGGCAACGGATGGACTCCGACGACCAGACCCGCTGGGAAGAACTGCGCAAGACCATCCGTCTTCAGTGGTTCTTGGTACTCGCCGAGACCGACACCATCCGGCATGAGTCGAAGCTTCAGGAGCTGTTCCAACAGATCATGGAGTCCGAGACCAACGCCTGGCGCCGGTTCAAGATGTACTTTGCCAAGCCGTCCGTCACCATCGGATGGCTGCTGCATCGGCCATCCTCCGAGAAGACCGGCTAGCGCCGTCTCTCTCACCTGCCCGCCCTGACTTATTCAGGGCGGGCACATCATTTTCAGAGAGCCGCATGTGCCCGGGCTGTCTCGAAACATTGCATCAGAACGGCATCGGCGCCGCCAATTTGTGCCAATACCTGTAACGACTTGACGTTCATAAGGCGGAGCAATTTAATATGATCGGCCGTTAGCTCACCGCTCTCCACTTGGCGCAGTCCCCTCTCGCTGACATCATACCGGTATGTCGCCTCTGCAGATAACGGTTCGCCCTCGATATCCCGCCACAGACTCAGTTCATGTCCCAGCAACGCGCTGTGACGAAGATAGAACCATGTCTCGACCAAACGAATATCGATCGACTTGACGTCGAGTCCCATTAAGACCTCTTTGATCACTTCAAACCATTCCGGTTCATCAACCATCTCACTGGCCCGGGCAACCTGTTTCAGTGCTTCGTATCCGAACTGCATCCGATCGTAATCCTCAAGTATGTGACGATAGAACTGCACAAGGCGGGCTGAAGTAAGTATCTGCATGTCCCCTTTTCCCTGTCCTAGCACCACATCACAGACCGCAAACAGTTCGATCCCGCCAGCCAGACGGGATTTCTCTTTGCGTACCCCGCGCGCAATGGCGCTGTAACGGCCGTCAGGCGTGATAAGCTGCAGGATCCGATCGGCTTCGCCGTAATTTGTCCGCCTGAGCACGACCGCCTGGGTCTTGAGACTTTTCACAAGCTCAGACTCCGCACTGCCGCAGTCAGATCGTCTGGCTGCATGGTACTTTTGTCGAGAAGCCGTCGAACACCATAGGGCCGTAGTACATCAAGTTCGGTGTGTTCGGCCATATTGGTGACCATGACGATTGGGATCCGCGCTAAATCGCCGTGAGAACGGAGTTCATGAAGCAGCGGCATGATCGTCGAGCCGGTCAGGAGCATATCCACGACAAGAATATCCGGCTTAAAATCATCCACATGCTCAATCGCCGCGATCGCGTGCTCAGCATGGCGCGTTTCATAATCTGCGGCTTTCAATACCCGTTGATAATGCCGCGCAAGCAGAACATCGTCTTCAACGATCAAGATTCTCATAGTAAGCTCAATTGCCTGGACGCCATCATGTCGATATAGAACGACGCTCCGTCACGATGACGTATGGTTCCCACGCGACCATGCATAGCCTGGGCGAATTGTTTGGTAATTTCCAATCCAAGGCCGCTGCTCCCCGGTCGGGCATGCAGTTGTTCCGGCCGATGCATATTGGCAGAATCGGTCTTCAGTATATCCGTTGAAAGTGACGGACCGAAATCGCGCACGCCGAGCCGCACGGTATCATTGCCGATGACCGTTGTACTTAGCACCACAGGCTGCCCTGGTTCACTGTAATGGAGGGCGTTGTCGGCAAAATTTACCAATACCCGTCTTAACAGGTCACGACTTGCCACGGCCAGGACCGGTCGAGATCGTCGTGCGACGGTAATTTCCCGGCCGCAGGCCCGATACAGCGGCGTCAGCTCGTGTGCCACCTCTTCGCATAACTGCTGTGGATTCACCGGACTGAGTTCGAACAAGGCATCCTCCAACCGTTGTAATTTCGTCAGATTCGTCGTCAGCCTCAGAGCCCGTTCGCTGACAAGCCGCATATGCTGAATGGTCTCCTGGCGTTCCACTTCAGATAGATTTTCCATCTCGAGCGAAAGACTAAGCTGACGGAGTAGCGCGAGTGGTGACTTCAACTCATGCGCGGCAATAATAACCGGCGAAATACCGCTGAGTGACGCGTCTTGTTTCCCTCTCATAGCTACAACCAGTGTAGCACGCAGACGTTTAGGTGTTAAACTTAATCGTTTTGATAACTTCTTCGAACTTCGGCTTGAAGGTATCGGCGTCCGTTTGCATCACGAGGGTTTTATCGCGGATCTTGTAGACTACTGCCGCACCTCGGATATCTTTCGTGAAGTTTCCGTCATAGCGCGTACCGTTTTGGCCGTTAGCGCTGACCGTTGATGATTTCAATTTGCCTGATTTGACTAAGCTTTCGTACTTCTTAAGGACTGAAGCGTAGTCGTCGTCACTGATAGTCAGGTGTAGGGCGTATTGCGATTTGCTGTTGACCGGTGGAACGACAACCGGATTCAGATAGGCTTCATACGATCCGCCCTTGCTTTGGCTGACATCTTTGGCGACATAGACGCTCCACGTTTTTGGATAGCTAAAAGTCAAACGGCCATAGTCGTCGGGACCAACAAATTCATTGTATGGGTTTTGGAGGATTTCGTTATATTTCTTCTGATCCTCATCGATCTGCTTTTTCTTGGCGTCGGCTACGGCAATATCAATCTTGCCATCGACGTCCGTCTTCTGGTCGGTGTAATTCATATAAGCCCAGATAGTGGTTCCAGCGAATGCGACCGCCAAAATAGCTAGAACGATGGTTGATACTAGTAAAGCCGTGTTGCGCGCTGGTGCCGGTTCGGCTTGGAATTGCGGCTGCTGTGGCGAAGGCACTTGTGGTTGCGGTTGTGGCTGAAATTGAGGCGCTTGATACGATGGTTCCATGCGGTCATTATACTTATGCTTCAGCAGACTGTAAAGGCTGGAATTCATACAGATAGTGGGCGCGTCGCTTATCAGTCG
>CAZVUH010000015.1:0-4334 GCA_964629565.1 uncultured Candidatus Saccharibacteria bacterium
TTCAACCAGCTCGTCAACTGTCAGCCCGGCAAGGGCGGTGGCAGCATGAATGGTGGTGGAACAACACCTGCCACGACCAACGCGAAGCAACTGCCGAATACGGCGGGTGATACCGATCAGGCCGCTTTGGCAGTCGTCGGTGGACTTGCGACCGTTATCACGCTTGCAGGCCTGGCCATGCGTTCATTCCTAGCGAGGTCACTCTAACGGAGCTTCCGTGAGACACTTTCGCAATTACGCATCAAGGATACCACTCTTCATTCGAGTGGTATCCTTGTATGTTGCGGTCGGTCTGCCGTGTGCCGCCGTCATCAATCTCACGAAGCCCGCCGAGCAGCCCGTCCTGGCGATCACGCA
This sequence comes from uncultured Candidatus Saccharibacteria bacterium, assembly GCA_964629565.1. Classification (GTDB taxonomy): domain Bacteria; phylum Patescibacteriota; class Saccharimonadia; order Saccharimonadales; family Saccharimonadaceae; genus CAZVUH01. Next base: position 358 of record CAZVUH010000015.1, read on the forward strand.
CACAACTTTGGCAGTGAAGGCGACCGGCGACAAAGCCACGGTCACAGGCACACCTAAAAGTATCCGTCTGCCGCAAGTCGGCATCAATTTACCTGTCATAGACGGCACCTACGATGCCCGGAGCAATACGTGGTCATTGACGGATGACAAGGCTCAGTTCGCCACCATCACCGACAAGCCGAACGATTACCGCGGCAACACCTTCATCTACGGTCACGACACGTCACCTGTATTCGCATCGACTTCCAAGCTCGAAAAGGGCGACATCGCACAGGTCGTGACCACGAACGGCCACGTCTTCGAATATGTCTATACCGGCGAGTTGACCGTTGATCCGACCAGTACTGATGTCCTTGAGTTCAATCCGACCACCCCACGCCTCACGCTCATGACCTGTAGCGGCCTCTGGAGTGAACACCGCCGGTTGATGTACTTCGACTTCAAAGGAGTCGCCTGATGGAAACGTTCATTCATATCTTTCAGTCACCGGTCGTAGTTATTGCGGCCATCCTTGCTTTTATCTGCATCATACTGCAGCTCGTCATTGACACCCGGCGGCTATCTCACCGCAATGCACTCTACAATATGGTTATCGCGAAGGCGAAAGTTCAAAACGCCAAATCTTTCAGTGTCGTCATTGAGCTGCGCCGTTCAGCTGACATCCTGTTTCCGCTTTTGGACCATTTGTCTTCGCATAACTATGGCAAATTGGAGATTGTCGTCATCGTCAAACAAACAGCCGGCACCAAGGCGCACGGGAAGTTGGCCGCATACCGACGACGGACTTGTAGCAACATAAGACTGATCCGACATAGAAAAGGCATGACGACGGACTCCGTCGTACGACGATATGCGACCGGAAAGCTAGCCTTACGGCTTGAGCCGGACGATCGACTAAGCAAAGACTTCTTTACCTATGCCTCGCTTCAATTTATCAGTCCAGCGCTTCATATCGCATTACCGCGACAGCTTGTCATTATCGACAGTACCCTCACTAGCGCTCTGGAGGCAACTCATACCATCTGGAAGGACACGATAAGGCATCTTCGTCGGGCACAGCTTCCGCACGTGGAATTTGGTACGACAGGCGTTATTTATAATACCACCGCCGTTAAAACGGAGGATACGCAGAAAGCACGTCCAGCCGTTCCGCATGCGGAATATACTCAGTTAATCTCGATCTATCATCCGAAACGTACGCCTCAAGAACCCAGCTTACGCAGCTTGTCCGGTAGCATCACTGTCGCCATCACTACTGCTGCGATCATTCTGGGTCTTATCAAACTTGGCAACGACATTGCGCTCCTCTTGTCGTTCATAGCCGCCTGGTACAGCATCATGCTCGTGGTGATACTTGCCGGCGACCGGGCATTTACCATTTACCAGCGATTGAACATGATCCTACTCAGTCCGTTCAGCCTCGTCTATCTGATTCTGGTATACATTCTCTCTTTACTGCAGGCTCCTCGACGAACCAACAAATCTAAACGGCTTCGTACGTACCGCTATAATCCGCTCCGTATCATAAAGCAGCATTGATTCCCGCGAGATTTTACTCCATAATAAAGCACAAGCGATGTTATATGGGGGGCGACAATTAAACCACTAGCCTTGAATCAGTTCTGGCATCGACGGGTGTGCGAAGCCGTCATGTTCGTGTCGGGCTTGATTATCGCGCTGTATTTCTGGACATTCTTTTCAGATAGTCATGGTGCCGGTCTGTTAATCAACCATGTGGCCGTCATCATCTCAGGTCTCACATTCTTTGTGGGTACCGTGGCGTATTTATGGACACCAGAAAAATATCTTTTCGCATCTGCGATCGGCATGTACGCATTACTCGCCGCTACGACCGCCACCATTATTATCACCAGCCAAGGACTGGAGTCACCGTTCATCGCCTTATGGATCCTGGTTGGTATATTCGCCGGTGTATTTGGAGCGTGGGGTATCGTACCGATGTTCGTTGCCAGCGGCTGGTATCTTTTTGAGAGCGTCATCCATGGAACGATCTCACAGGCCGTTATCGTCATGACCTTCCTGGCGGGCTGGCTGCCGCTCCTAGCAAGCTTCATTATCTGGCATGGCCGGCGCGAGGGAAGTGGTGGTACGAACCGAACGTATCGCAATCTCGCCAGCGAGCTCAACGAGGTTGCCAACAAGGCCGAGGTGGTGATCAATGCCATCTCCGACGGCGTGGTTGCCGTAGACAACCAGGGTATCATCCAGCTTATCAATCCCGCCGCCCAGCAGATTACCGGTTGGGGTAAGCAGGACGCCACCAACTTAACCTATAAATCCGTTCTGAAACTGACAGACAACAAAGAAGGTGAGTTAACGAGCGCCAACGATCCGGTCCAGAACGTCCTTGCGACCAATAAAGAAGTTGCGACGAATGACCTGATGCTCGTCACGAATTCAGGCAAGAAGCTGATGGTATCGGTTGTCGTGTCTCCGGTCGGGCAGTTGGGTGCCGGCGCAATCATCGTCTTCAGGGATATTACCAAACAAAAGAAAGAAGAGCGCGAGCAAGCGGAGTTTATCAGTACCGCCAGTCATGAAATGCGGACTCCGGTCGCATCAATCGAGGGTTACCTCGGTCTGGCACTCAATCCTAACACGGCTCAGATAGACGAGAAAGCACGTGACTTTATCAATAAAGCACATGAATCAGCCCAGCATCTCGGCCGGCTTTTCCAGGATCTGCTTGATGTTTCCAAGGCGGACGACAATCGTCTTAACAATAACCCCAAGGTCATCGATATCGTTGAATTTACCCATGATATTCTCCAAGGCTTGCAGCCCCACGCCGAAGAAAAAGGCCTTCGCTTCCTCTATAAGCCGATGCCCGAGGAAGAGAGCCAGGCTGACAGGCGCTTGACTCCGGTCTTTTACGCGCATGTCGATGCGGATCATCTCAGGGAAGTCATCTCAAATCTCGTGGAAAACGCGATAAAATACACGCCTAAAGGTGATGTGATCATTGATGTGAGCGGTGACAGTGAGCGGGTTAGAATCAGCGTCGCCGACAGCGGTATCGGGATACCGACAGAAGATATCCCACACCTCTTTCAAAAATTCTATCGCGTCGACAATACGGACACGCGTGAAATCGGCGGTACGGGCCTCGGCTTGTATCTATGTCGGAAGCTCGTAGAAGTCATGAGTGGCCGCATCTGGGTAGAAAGCGAATATAAGAAGGGGAGTACCTTCTTTGTCGAGCTTCCACGGCTTGATCATGAAGAAGCGATGCACCTGATTGAGCTGGCGGCACAGGATGAGACAAAGAGCTATCCGTCCATCGTCCCGGACAACAGCGGCACGCCGCTTACCCAGCCAGCCGCCCCTACGCCGGAGCCGGCACAATCCGTGAGCACACCTGAACCCGCTCCCACGCCGCCCGAGCCCGTCGTCATACCCCCTCAGCCTGCTGCCGTTCCTAGTCCTCCTCCCGTATCAGAACCCGCTATGCCACCGACCGCCGTGAATACACCACTCTCAGCAATAGAACAGAACCCGTCCCAGTACATCGCCCAAACACGTGCGCAGGCACTTACGGTGCCCGGACGGGATGCAACGGATACGCCGCAACAAAAACAACCATAAGTGGTATAGTATTTATATAAAAGCTCAGGTATAGTAGAGGGTAACATGACAAAGATATTGTTAGTAGAAGACGATAAAAGTCTACGAGAAATTTACGGGGTGCGGCTACTGGCAGAAGGGTACGACATCGTATCCGCTGGTGACGGCGAAGAAGCGCTTGCTATGGCCATTAAAGAACGGCCGCAACTCGTCGTCAGTGACGTCATGATGCCAAAAATCAGTGGCTTTGACATGCTCGACATCCTCCGCTCAACGACAGAGACAAAAAACATTAAGGTTATCATGATGACCGCCCTCAGCTCCGAAGATCAACGCCAACGTGGTGAACAGCTTGGCGCCGACCGCTACCTTGTCAAATCACAGGTAGGTAT
>CAZVUH010000015.1:4434-17083 GCA_964629565.1 uncultured Candidatus Saccharibacteria bacterium
CCTGCCCCAATCGCACCCAACCCGCAGAGTGGAGACGCCAACGCCTCATCACTTCCGGAACCAACCGCACCTTTCAGTACGGCGCGTCCCGCAAATCTAGGCGACAGAGTAATCCACCCAATCGATCGACCTGCTCCAGGCGGACCGGACTTGGCATCCAGAATGTCAGAGGAATTGAGCAGTTCTCCCGTTTCTCCAGTGACACCAGCTGCTCCAGCGGCACCCGTCCCTCCTGTGGAACCACCAAAACCAGTTGCGACAGTTAACGAACCGGCCGTCCCAACGATTGTTCTTCCGTCCGAGCCAGCCACACCGCCGCTAGCACCTCAGCCTACCGCTGTGGCTGCACCTGATCCGTCACCTGTAGCTCCTTCTGCTCCAAGTACCCAGGACATCACCGCTAATGCGATCAGGCCTATGCCATCCGATTCGCCTCTCGAGTTTGAAGAAACACCCGTTCCTAACTCTTCGTCAAACCAGCCCCCGCAAGCACCTGCTCAGTAGTGCTATAATAGGGCTTCATGACTGATGCACCACTTCGTCTCAACAAATACCTAGCCTTACAGCTGGGTATTTCTCGACGGGAAGCCGATAACCTGATCGCATCGGAAACCGTAGCTATCAACGGAACGACTGCGTCGCTCGGTGCCCGACTGGCGGCAAGCGACCTCGTTACTGTTAGGGGAGAACCGGTCGCGAATCAGACCCTGCATCGCTATCTTCTTTTCAACAAACCCGCCGGTTACGTCTGCTCGCGAAAAAAACAAGGCGATAACGATACGATTTACGTACTTCTGCCAAAAGAGCTTCATACCCTCAAGCCGGTAGGCCGCCTCGACAAGGACAGTTCGGGTCTTCTGTTGCTCACAAACGACGGGGACTTCGCCCATCAAATGACTCATCCGAGTTTCCGTAAAACGAAAGTGTACGAAGTACGCCTTGATCGTGAGCTCGAGCCGCTTCATCAACAAATGATCAACGATCTGGGTGTTAACCTCGAAGACGGCCAGAGTAGGCTTACACTGATGCGACTGTCGGATACCGATCGAAAAAGCTGGCAGGTAACAATGAACGAAGGCCGGAATCGGCAAATCAGACGCACGTTTGCCGCTCTCGGCTATACGGTACTCAGATTACATCGAACGAGCTTTGGAAAATATTCAGTTGGTGATATGAAGCCGGGTGAATGGCGCGAATTAACTATCTCATAGATGCTATATTGCTTATGCTCGCAAAATATCACGACCTCTGTTATAATTAGCCGAAGTTATGGCTTCTAAATTACCAACCGTTGCAATCATCGGACAGGCGAACGTCGGCAAAAGTTCGCTCTTTAATCGTATGGTCAGAGCGCAGCAGGCGATCGTCGCCCGGGAAGCCGGTACGACCCGTGACAATGTGCTCGGTAGGGTTGAGTACCGCGATCACCAGTTCTGGTTGGTCGATACGGCCGGACTCAAAGATCCGAACGACGAATTTGAAGCCAGCATCCAGGAGCAGATTCAGGAAGCAGCCGAAGCGGCTGATGTGATTCTCGTCGTCGTCGACAGCACGCAGTACGTCAGCGATGAAGACCGTGTGGTTGCCAAGAAGGCCCTGAAAAGCAAGAAGCCGGTCATACTCATCACGAACAAGGCCGATCTTAAGAACAGCCTGCCTGATGACGAATTCAAGCGTCTCGGCATCAAGACGATCGTGCGCACCAGTGCTGAACACAACAGCGGCGTGACCGATGTCATGAACCAGATCATAGGCATTATCCCAGAACGGAGCGAGCAGGTTGAGGATGATATCCTACGAGTCGCTTTGATCGGACGGCCGAACGTTGGTAAATCACACCTCTTCAACTCACTTGCCGGCAAGCAGCAGGCAATCGTTGCCAACATCGCCGGTACGACCCGGGATGTCAACCGCGTCACGATCAAATACAACAAGCAGACCATCGAACTGCTTGATACCGCCGGTGTCCGTCGCCAAGGCAAGCAGGAAGTCGGTATCGAGAAATTTAGCGTCCTGCGCACCCTTCAAGCCATCGAGGAGGCGGACGTCTGCTTCCTGCTTATGGACGTCAACGAACTCAACACCCAGCTCGATCAACGCCTGGCCGGTATTATCGCCGAAGCAGGCAAGGGTCTGGTTATCGTCATCAGCAAATGGGATAGCGTCGAAGGAAAAGACGCGTACACGCGTGATGCCCTGGCGCCAAAAATCGCCTACCAGTTCAAATTCACGCCATGGGCACCGCTTATCTTTACCAGTAGTGTGACCGGTCAGAATGTCACGAAACTGTTTGACCTGGCGATCGACATCGAAACCAGACGACACCAGGAAACTAAGACACGCGTCCTGAACGACCTGTTACAAAAAGCCGTCCAGAAGCATCCGCCGGCCGGACTGAAGAATTCGCACCCGAAGTTGCGCTACATGGTCCAAACCGACACGACGCCACCGTGGTTCGTCATCCATGGCTCCAATTTGAAATTCGTTCACTGGAGTTACAAGCGCTACCTCGAACGTCTGTTGCGAGAGACATATAACTACGCCGGCACACCGATAAAGTTCTCGTTCCGGGATGAGAAGCAGATAAAGGCCAATAAAGAGCGGATCGCCGCCGGCAAAGAACCGGTCACGAAAGCCTATAAAAAACGAAAAGAAGCCGAAAAAGGCCTCTAAAATGATAGTAGCCCCGTCGCCTCGACTCTCAGAACGAGAGGAGGCGACGGGGCTTTTTGCTTTCCCGCTAGAAGCCTTCGGACTGCCAGGACCAGGCCTGGTTTCCGATCGACATCGGCGAGTTGGGGACGTGCCGCCGGGGACGACGCGCCTTCGCAGTGCGCCTGGCGCTCCAGAAGGCCGCCAGACTGAGGCCGAACGACCATACTTGGCCGACGACCCAGAACAGCGCCACGTTGCTGAGCGGGCTCATGCCCATCGGCCACAGAATCAGGCCCATGAACGTGAAGAACGCCAGTGCGCCGTAGGCGTAAGCCCGGCTGAGCGGACGCCACTGCCACTGGATCAGAGCTTCGTTGTTGCTCATTATTACTCCTTTGGGGAAGGACATGGGCGGAGTTGCCCATCAGATAAATATTTTAGCATATAAATATAATTATGTCAATATACGGTACAATGGTGGGGATATGAAGTTGATTCTCGCCCAAGGTAATCCCGGTCAAGAATACTCCGGAAGCCGCCATAACGTTGGCTGGCAAGTCGTCGATGCTGTCGCACGCCAAAACGATACCGAATTCCGCGATACGCCGAAATTCCATGCACAGCTGGCTCAGTTTACCCTGGAAGGTGAAAAGGTGATTTTAGTGAAACCGACGACATTTTACAACGAGACCGGCCGCAGCCTGACGGCATTTAAACAATTCTACAAGCTGGAGAACGATGACATCCTCGTTATCCACGACGAGTTGGCGCTGCCATTTGCGACGTTGCGCATACGACAAGGTGGCTCCGATGCGGGCAATAACGGTATAAAAAGTATCAACGCGCACGGCGGCGAGAGCACATGGCGGCTACGCATCGGTATCCAAACGCCGCTTCGTGAACGTGCCGGAGATATGGCATTCGTGCTCAGCCGCTTCAGCCTTGAAGAGCAAAGGGTTCTGGATGAGACAATCATTCCAAAATGTACAGAGGTCGTTAGGCGGTTCATCACCAACGATCATGAAATAACCAGCCATACATTAGTCGAATAAAAATTCCCAATCAAAAAGCGCCAGGTAAGGGTGGGCATCACCTGGCGCTATTTGACCCTTCAACCCACCCCAGACGAAGCACGCAAGCTAAACTCCACAGAATGCTGGTGCATGGCAAGCCACTACTTGATAGTCGTCTTTGAACGGGATCCTCAGCAAGCGAACTTGCTGGGGGTTAAAGGGGTTAGTATGTAAGCAATGTTTTTTATGTCTGCCAGTGGAGGGTAGAATACATAGCAAACACATTGCTCACAACCTAACATAAGTTAGAATAGGGGGTATAAGGTGCGTTTGGTTGTACTCGCAGGTCAACCAATCGTGTCTCATATTAGCACGTATTTGACATTACGTCAATACCTTTTGACACTTTTTTATATGAAAATCAATAGAATCGCTCCAGATAACGCGCCATACTTACAGATATTAAAGAATATTGCCAAAAAGCCAGAAAAGTTGTATTTTATCGGCAAACTGCCGTCTGAGCGTCTACCAACGGTGGCGATCGTCGGTACGCGCAAACCGACCCGATACGGTAAAGAGGTGACCGCCCGGCTCGCAAGTGAGCTAGCGCAGTCCGGGATCGTCATCGTGAGCGGCTTGGCACTCGGCATAGACGCCATTGCCCACCGGTCAGCACTGGAAGCGGGCGGGACAACGCTCGCCGTCCTTGGCAACGGCCTGCCCGATGTTTATCCTTCCGCTAATCGTTCACTCGGGGAGACTATCCTGACTCATGGCGGAGCCATTCTTAGTGAGTATGAGCCAGGCACTTCGGCGCGTCCTTACCAGTTTCTTGAGCGCAACAGGCTGGTCAGCGGTTTAAGCGACGCCGTGCTCATCACCGAAGCAGCCGCCCGTAGCGGCACGCTGAACACCGCTATGCATGCCCTTGAGCAGGGCAAGGATGTGTTCGTCGTGCCGGGCAATATCACCAGTCCGATGAGTAGCGGCTGCAACAATCTGCTCAAAAATGGCGCTACACCAATAACGGAGGCTGCGGATATCATCGCACAAATCGCTCCCGGTCTTTTACGAACCCAAGCCGACCTACCACTAGGAGACTCGCCACTCGAGACCGCTATCCTCCAATATCTCAGTAGCGGGTTACGTGACGCTGACGAGTTACAGAAGAAGTTGGAAATCTCTATTTCAGAATTAAACACCACCTTGACTCTGATGGAGGTTCGAGGTCTCATCAGATCGCTTGGCAGTAATCAATGGACGGTCCGTTGATATTGCGTTTATAGCCAGAATATTATATAGTAAAATTCAGCGTCGCGAAACCATCGCGGCCAAGCACCTTTTCACTTCCCCTACAGGAAAGGTTCATCATGAACAAGCTGATCAAAGTGGCGGAACACTTCGTCACGATCGCCAAGCAACAGAAGGCCGAGCTGGCCGAAGCCATCGTCGACAAGTACGAAGCTGGCAACACCGGCACGGAGTTCGAAGCGTTTTTGCAGCACCGTCGACAGCTCGAGTCCGCCATCAGCGGTCTCGAGCTGTTGCAGTGGAAGCTGGGCAAGACCGGTGACGTCAAGGCCTGCCGTCCGCGCCGCGCCCGCAAGCTCGCCAAGACGCTCCGCAAGGAGCTGATGGAGCTCTGGCGTTGCACTGACGAAGGTCAGCGCGACAGCCGCCGTGCGTTGGATCTAGCCTGGCAGTTCGTGGTCGATCAGTCGACCGGCCGCAAGGAAGGCACCGACGCCGGCCTGGCCATCTTCGATGATGCCGAGCCGGTGCCGGTCTCCTAGAACCGGGAGGGAAGTGACGGCGCGGCTCGGGGTTCTCCCTTGAGCCGCGCCGTCACGGTGCTTCGTTGATCTATATCTTCTTCGATATACTGACGAGTCTCACGAAAGACGAAATCAACCTAAAATTTACCAACTAGCTACTTTGTGTTATAGTTCTATTACTTATGCGAGGTAATTTTTTCTCACGTTATGAAGAACAGTTGCAAAAGATCGATGACAAATACAATCTCGATCTCGATTATCGTAACTACGAAGCTCTTGTCGAACGCGACATCCGCCTTAGAGATTTACCCACCACAGCAAGCGCCATTTCGGTAGCTGGTCTGGCACTGGTCATTGATGGGTGTAAGGATCTTTCAAAAGTCAACAATATCCACAAGATAGCAGCCGGGCGGGGGCTTGATCTTTTCGATGGCAGCGTAGCGCGTTTTCTCGATCAGTCGAGTGATATGGGTGCTCTTGTCGATGTTACCTGCGACAAGCTCGGCATGACCGCCATCGCCCGCGCTGCCTGGCAGCAAAATGCTCTGCCAAAATCATATATTAGTTATGTAGGCGCTAAGAATTTTGCCCATGCCGCATTTGCCGTCGTAACGGCAATCAACCACCCAACCGAGACCTATCGACCGCCAAAGAGTGGTAAGTACGCCATGTTTGGCGATAATCTTGGCGGGGGATTATTACTGTATGCACATGCATATGAGCAGGAATTTCCAGAAATGGGTCAGCATACACGTCTTCGTGCGGCAGGCACCGCCGCTGCTTTAGCAAGCGTCCTACCGGAAGTAGTAGCCGCAAGACAATACTACCGCTGGGCGAAAAAAAGCAACGACTGATTTTACAAAAACGCCAAAGTTGCGTAGTATAGGCAGTTGTGCTTCACTAACAAGCACAAGCATATACATATATGAGTAAAAATCTTGTTATCGTAGAGAGTCCGGCCAAAGCCAAAACCATCGAGAAATACCTCGGTAAGGATTTTCGCGTGCTTTCAAGTATCGGCCATATCCGTTCCATTCCGAAAAAGACCAAAGACGGAACCCCGCCCGTCGATATAAAGAACGGCTTTAAGACGACCTACGAAGTTGACCCTGAAAAGAAGAAGGTCATCGCCGAACTGAAAAAAGCCGTCAAGGCCGCCGATACCGTCTGGCTGGCAACCGATGAAGACCGCGAAGGAGAGGCGATCGCCTGGCATCTTTGCGAAGTCCTGAAGCTCGATCCCAAAACGACCAAGCGGATCGTGTTCCATGAAATCACAAAGAGCGCTATCGAGGAGGCAGTCAAGCATCCTCGGACTGTCGATATGCATACTGTCGAAGCGCAGCAGGCACGGCAGATCCTTGACCGAATCGTCGGCTTCGAGCTGTCACCAGTCGTTTGGCAGAAAGTTCCAGGCGGAAAGAGCGCCGGTCGCGTTCAGAGCCCCGCCGTTCGTCTTCTCGTCGAGCGAGAGCGTGAGATCCGGGATTTCGCCGGCAGCAGTCAGTTTAAAGTTTCAGCTTTATTCGTCCATGATGGTGCGGAATTTAAGGCCGAGCTCAATGAGCGCTTCGACTCGGAGGAGCAGGCAACCGACTTCTTACGTTCACTCAAAGATGCCACCTACACCGTGGGTGATGTCACGAAATCTCCCGGCACACGCAACCCGGGTGCGCCATTTACGACCAGTACGCTGCAGCAGGAAGCCAACAGTAAACTTGGCTTCGGCTCGAAAGCCACCATGTCCAGCGCACAGCGCCTATACCAGGCCGGTAAAATCACCTATATGCGTACTGATAGTGTGAATCTGAGCGGCCAGGCGATCGCCAGCGCAACCGACTACATCAAACGCCTTTACGGACCTGAGTACTCGACGGTACGCAAGTTCAAGACCAAGAATGCTAGTGCCCAGGAAGCGCATGAAGCCATCCGACCGACCGACATGGCGCTCGAGACCGCATCGAACGACGAATACGACCAGAAACTTTATGATCTTATCCGCCGACGCACGCTCGCCAGCCAGATGAGCCCCGCCAAACTGGAGAAGACCACTGCTACCATCATTATTTCGACCGCCAGCCAGATCTTTGAAGCCAAAGGTGAGGTGATAACATTCGACGGTTTCTTGCGTGTATACGGCGCCAGGAAGGATGAGCTCCTGCCGGCATTGAATGCCCGTGACACCCTGCAAGCATCTCAGATCGAAGCCCGCCAGGTCTTTGCACGACCTCCAGCGCGCTATACCGAAGGAAGCCTGGTCAAGAAGCTTGAGGAGCTTGGCATCGGCCGGCCAAGCACATATGCCACTATCATCGATACCATCCAAACTCGGGGCTACGTCGAAAAGGGCGAAGGCGAGGGTGAGCCACGCGAAATCATCGTTCTGCAATTACTCGAAACTGGTATCGACCGTGAAATTATACAAGAAAAAACCGGCTCCACCCGCGGCAAGCTCATCCCGACTCCCGCCGGCGAACTCATTGCCGATTTCCTGACCGGTCATTTCGAACCGATCGTCGACTACGGCTTCACGGCGCGTGTTGAAGAAGACTTCGATGATATCGCTGAGAAAAAGCTCGAACGAAACGCTATGCTACAGAATTTCTATACGCCGTTTCATGAGCTGATTGAAAAATCGGGTGATATCGACCGTAGTAAAGTGGGCGAATCACGTGAAGTCGGTACGGATCCGAAGACCGGCAAGCCGATCCTGGCCCGGTTTGGCCGCTTTGGGCCAATGTTGCAGCTCGGTGCGACCGACAGCGACGAGAAACCTCAGTTCGCCCCGATGCCCAAGGGTAAACGCATAGATACGATTACCATCGAAGAAGCGCTTCATGCCTTCAAGCTGCCGCGCCTCGTCGGCCAGACTGACGACGGCCAGGATATTAAAGCCAATATTGGCCGCTTTGGTCCTTACATTCAAGTTGGAAAGCTCTTCGTCAGCATCAAGCCGCACGATCCACACGATATCACGCTCGATGAAGCAAAAGAGCTCTATGCCGCCAAGCTGCAGGCCGAAGCCGAAAAGAACATCGCTGACTTCGGCGATGGCATCAAGGTGCTCAACGGCCGCTTTGGTCCTTACATCACTGACGGCAAGAAGAACGCCAAGATTCCTAAGGACACCGATCCAAAGACGATCACGCATGACGACGCCAAAGCACTGCTTGAAGCGGCACCGGCGAAAAAAGCCCGCAGGCGTACGACTCGCAAGAAAAGCTAACACTTACACCACATCTGTTGCATTAAAAAAGTCCCATGACACTATTTACAAAGTCGGACAACTTCATGCTATAATTAGTTATACCTAAACAAACTATTTGACATTAAAAAAACTTTGTTTTATAATCAACATAGTATTACATCAGAAAAAAGACAGGTGGAAGAGAGGAAAACCCTGCGATGGAAGAGACTGTGACAACGAATACCGAGACGACTTTGAAGACAGCCGTCGATGATATTTTGAATGTTATAGAGCAGGACCGCGAGAAAGAGATCATCACCCGTCGCTTTGGTCTGTTTGACCGCAAAGAAACGTTGGAGCAGATCGGTGAGCTGCTTGGCATCACCCGTGAGCGCGTCCGACAGTTGGAGAAGGCGATTCTTATCCGCCTCAAGATGGCCGCTGAAGATGGTAAAATCCCCGCTGTCCACGATGTCGAACGGCACCTTATCCGACATCTTTCAGAAAATGGCCGTGTCGGCCGCGTGAAAGATGTGACGGACTCAATAGTCGGCGCAAAGAGCGATGAACGCCAACGTGCCCACGTGGCTTTCGTCTCTGAGCTGTCACCAAACATCACGGTCCTCAATGAGAATGATCATTACCACCACGCTATTGGCATCAAGGAGCATGGTGACGAGAAAAAGATCAAGCAACACGTCGACTCGATCGTCAAGACGATCAAAGAACATGGTGAGCCGATCGATATCGAGAATCTCCACGAGAAGCTGGATTTTGAACACCCAAGTCATGTCCGCGCTCTCGCGAGCACCAGCAAGCATCTTGCCAGCCTCAAAGACAGCTGGGGCCTGACGAAGTGGCCGACGGTTAACCCGAAGAACATCCGCGATAAAATTTATGTCATTCTGGCAGAGAACGGTAGTCCGATGCACTTCTCCGATATTGCAAAAGCGATCAAAGACAGCGACTTCAAGCGTAAGGATGTGACGACTCAAGCCATCCATAACGAGCTGATCAAAGACAAGCGCTTCGTCCTAATTGGTCGCGGCATCTACGCGCTCGACAGCTGGGGCTACAGCAAGGGAACCGTATCCGACATCATAACCGATGTACTGAAGAAAGCCGGTGAACCGCTCCATCGCGATGAGATCGTCCGACGCGTTCTCAAAAAACGCCAAGTAAAGGAGACTACCATCCTCTTGAACCTTCAGAGCAAATCGCAGTTCAAACGCGTCGCCAAGGCAACTTATGCACTTCAGGAAGACGCGGCGTAAGCTACGCTTGCAAACACCTTAGCAGGGTGGGATAATAAAAGAGCTTATGGGCGTTATTTTCTCATTGATTGAGCTCCTGCTGCAGTGGTACGTTTGGCTTCCGATCGTCCTGGTGCTTGGTTTCCTGACATGGCGCAACTATCGTCAGGTAGAAGCCGTCCACTCGGTTGAGAGCGTTCTTTTGGTTCTTGAAATTCCAAAAGCAAATGACAAATCTGAACTTGCTGCCGAACAATTGTTTGCCAGTCTTCATGGTATCCTCAGGGACCGGACTGAACTGCGCTACAACAAAGGCATGCAGGAACATCTAAGTTTTGAGATCGCTTCCGTCAACGGGCAGATCAGGTTTTACACCTGGGTGCCTAAGTCGCTTCAAAGCTTCGTCGAAGGTCAGATTTATTCCCAATATCCCAGTGTTCAGATACACACGGCCGATGAAGACTATGTCAATCACGAACGTCATCACAGCGTCATCTACACCTCCGAGATAGCGCCGACCGCGAGTGAGTTCCTGCCGATAAAGACGTTTCAAAGCTTCGAAGTCGATCCTCTGGCCGGTATCACCGGTACGCTGGCAAAGCTCGAACAGACCGGGGAAGAATTATGGGTCCAGGTCCTCGTACGACCGATCGCTGATGACTGGCACAAGGCCTCCGACAAGTGGATATCCAGCATCCGCACCGGTAATCCATTCGCCTTCCTGACAGGGGAGGGGTTTAATCTAAAATGGATCGGCCAACTATTTGAGGCGCTTTGGAAACCACCGGAACACGGAACAAGTTCGGCTGGTATTCCCGAGCTCAGCGAACGGGATAAAACCCGCATCTCCGAGGCAGAGAAGAAGGCGACCAAACTCGGCTATCAGGTCAAGATCCGCCTGGCCTACCTTGGAGAGAGCCAAACGAACGCCAAATTGCGTATGCAGGCGATCGTTGGGACGTTCAAGCAATTCAACAGTACGAACCTGAACGGCTTCAAGATGGTGAAGGGAAGTTTCCGAAAAGAGGATCTTGCCCAGTATCGCACCCGTACTTTCCCTGACAAAGGCTTCATCCTGAATATCGAAGAAGTCGCCTCCGTCTTCCACTTGCCGCATACCAACGTCGAGACGCCGAATATCGTCTGGGCAAGCAATAAGACCGCCGAACCGCCCGCTAAGTTACCAGTTATTACAGGTAACGACGCTATCGACGAGAACATCAGCGCTTTCGGCCTGACGAATTTTCGCGGAATCAATCACCAGTTCGGCATGCTCCGCTATGACCGATCGCGTCATGTGTATATCATCGGGCAGACCGGAGCAGGTAAGAGTGGTACGTTGGAGCTGTTTGCGCTTTCTGATATATTCCACGGCCAAGGTTATGCCATCATCGATCCACATGGCGACTTCGCCGTCAATAACATGCGCTTTATTCCAGGTTCGCGTCTGAAAGACGTCGTCTATTTCAATCCGGCCGACACGGCATACCCGCTCGGATTCAACCCGCTGGAAGTGATAAACCCGGCCATGAAGACGAATATCTCATCTGAAGTGATCGGTGTTCTGAAGCGTATGTTCGGTGACTCATGGGGGCCACGGCTTGAATATATCCTCCGTTACACCATTCTGGCGCTGCTCGACCGGCCAGAAACGACCATGCTCGATATCACCCGTATGCTAACTGACAAGAAGTTCCGTAAAGATACGTTGACCTACTGCCAGGATGCAGTCGTCTTACAATTCTGGAACGTCGAATTTGCCAGTTGGAACGAAAAATTCCAAGCCGAAGCAATCGCTCCAGTCCTTAACAAGGTCGGAGCCTTCACGGCGAATCCTGTCATCCGTAATATCATCGGGCAGCCAAAGAGTACGTTCAATATCCGACAGATCATGGATGAGGGCAAAATCCTGATCGTCAATCTGTCAAAAGGACTGATAGGTGAGGACAACGCCGGTATTCTGGGAGCCTTCCTGGTCACGAAGATTCAATTGGCCGCCATGAGCCGCAGTGACATCCCGAACATCGAGGATCGTCGGCCGTTCTATCTCTATGTGGACGAGTTTCAGAACTTTGCCACCGATTCGTTCGCCACCATCCTCTCGGAGGCCAGGAAATATGGCTTGAACCTAACCGTGGCCAACCAATACATCTCACAGATGAGTGACACTGTCCGCGATGCCGTCTTTGGTAACGTGGGCACCATGATCTGCTTCCGTGTTTCGGCTGACGATGCGCCGATTCTCGCGAAACAATTCGAACCACAGTTCGAACCTCAGGATCTTTTGCAGATGCATAACCGTAATTTCATCATAAACATGGTAATAAACGGCGAAAAATCACCAGCCTTCAGTGCGCGAACGCTCAATTTACCACCGGCTCAAACCGACAACACCGGCCGGATTATCGAACATACTCGCCTCAACTATAGCCGTAGCCGTGACGACGTCGAACAAGAGATCGATGCTGCGCTACGCATGCAACAGAAACAATCAGCTCCCCAGAGCCAGCCAGATACAGCCAGCTGGCCGCTGAATGCGCATACCCAGGTCGTGACACCCGATGCCACCAAGCCACCGGCATCTTCGGTGACCGAACAACCAAAGAAAAAACGTGCTCGATCACGCAAGAAAAAATCTTCCCAGACAGACGCGCCCTCTACCCAGCCGCCGGTGAAGGCGAGCGATGAGACGGAACTCCGTCTTCGATAGTTATTTTTATCAAGAAACAATATAGAACATAAATAGAACTTAGTATGTAACTCGTA
>CAZVUH010000016.1:0-17006 GCA_964629565.1 uncultured Candidatus Saccharibacteria bacterium
GCCACCAAGGAGCTTAGAGCTTCCAACGCCCAGTTGCGGCATCTGGATACCACCAAGGACGAATTCCTTTCGATGGCATCGCATCAGTTGCGAACGCCGCTGACAAGCGTGAAGGGCTATATCAGCATGGTGCTCGAGGGTGATGCAGGGAAGGTGAGCGATATGCAGAAACACCTCCTGAGCGAGGCGTTCGTCAGCAGTGAACGGATGGTCCATCTGATCCATGATTTCCTGAATGTGTCTCGTTTGCAGACGGGTAAATTCATGCTTGAGACACGGCCGATCGATCTTGTGAAGCTAGTCGATGCCGAAGTCAGTAGTCTGGTCCGGACAGCGGAGGCGCGGAATATGAAACTCAAGTTCACGCATTCCGGTGACATGCCGGTACTTAATATCGATGAGAATAAGATCCAGCAGGTCGTTATGAACTACATCGACAATGCGATCTTTTATTCGCACGAGCAGACGACGATACTGGTCAGTCTGCGCCGAGATGGGGACATGGCGGAGCTGCGCGTGCATGATACCGGCATCGGTGTACCGAAACACGAACAAGCGCAGCTATTCACGAAGTTCTACCGCGCATCGAACGCCCGCAAGCAACGTCCAGACGGCACAGGTGTCGGCTTATATCTTGCGAAGAAAGTAGTGACCGCCCATGGTGGCGAAGTGTTATTTGAATCACAAGAGGGCAAGGGAAGTACCTTCGGCTTCCGGCTGCCGATCAGTAAGCTCGAAGTTACGTCCTCAGCGGAGTAATCCGACAATACCGCTGACGATGAGTGCGATAACAACCAGGATGCCCAGTGCAATCCCGACGGCACGGATCATACGCTTGTTGTCATATACCCACTGACCGGATTTGCTGCGTTGAACCGCTGTGACGCGGGTGACGCTCGGCCTCGTCATAGCGGCACCTGCGCCTTTGTAAGTCTTGCTTCGTTTCTTTTTCTGCTTTGCCATATGTAATTAGTGTAACAAAAAACCACCCCCATATAAAACGGGGGTGGTTTTGTAGAGGCTGACGCCTACGTAGATAGAGCGGTCAGACTCGATTTAGCGACCGAGCAGGGCACGGCGACTACTGACGTAGTAACCGACGCTTGCAATCAGTGCACCAAGGCCGAAGACAGACATAATCGTCTCTGTTGGGCCGGTGTGTGGCAATTCTGTTGGCGTGACAGGTGGGACTTCTTTACAGTCTTTGCTGTCAGCTGGCAGGTTTTCTTTGCCAGGGATTGGACACATTTTCTCTTTACAGTCATCAAGGTTCTTTGAGTACTTGCTGGCGTCGAAATCATCTTCCTTGATGGTGACGATAGTCTTCGTTGCAAGCTCACAAACTTCGATGCTGTTTGGAGGAAGTGGTACAACTTCGAATGGCTTTGTACAGCTTTCGCTCGTGACAGTCTTGTCGCTACCATTAACAGTAACGGTTACGAATGCCTGAACGGTGTACTTGCCTTCTTTTTCCTGTGTATAGTTGGCGTTCTCGCCGCGGTATACTTCTTTACCTTGTGCGTCTTTGACGACGTAGGTAACATGCTTGAACGTCGCGTCCTTAACGGTGTAAGCCGTCTTGAAATTGAAGCTCGTACGTGAAACCTTGGTGACCGTCAGGCCATCACAAGTGTAAACAGGATTTGTACAAACGTCGCCTTCTACGTTGACGTTCGCATCATCACTCTTGGTGCCGTAATCTGTCTGAGCAGATGCGACGTTCTTGAGTGTGTTCGGACCACATTTGAGGTCTTCCTTGTCAGCGACTTTGGCGCTGAAGATGACCCAGGCATTACCGCCAGGACCGTATGAACCGATGTTCAGACCCTTGTCGGTAATACCGTCGTTGGTCTTGATACCGGCCGGGTGCAGAGCGTTACCAAGAACGCTTGAACCTGGAACGTATGTCATGCCGGCAGGCAATTTGTCGATCAGCATGACGTTGTCTTGCTGAACTTCACCGGTGTTCTTGTATTCTACGAGGTAGTCTACCGTCTCACCTGGTTTTGCAGTGTAGTTTTCAACCCATTGGTTGGCGCCGTGCTTGCTGACTTCTTTCTTTACAGTAAAGTCGGCCTTCTTGGCGAACTGTGGCTTAACCTGGAAGCTGACGTAACCAGAATACTGGAAACAGCCAGGGATCGTGCCGTCCATCTTGTCATAACCAAGCTTTGCGCCAGTGCTTGTAAGCAGGCTGGCGGGCAGGTTGAAGACGCCCTTGTTGTTCTCGTATTTCAGAGTACCAGGTACGAGGGCGAGGTTAAAGTCTTTGTCCGCAGAAAAGACAGCCTGGTCCCAGACCTTCTTTGGGCTGGCGTTGCTTGCGCTGACCATACCGTCAACCTGGATTGATTTACCAGTAGTTGTTGGCAGGTTTACGTTGGCAACGACATCTTTGGCGATACCTTTACCGCTGGCATTCAAGCTGGTAGCGGCATTGTTGTGTACGAAAAGACGTACGGTGTAGGTTTTACCTTCCTGGACTTTCTGATTGTCAGTCCAGAGGTTCTGTGTACCTGATTCACGGATGTTAACGAAATTTCGTTCGTCACCGATGTTCGGGTTGTTCGTGATCGAGTTGAACGTCACGTGATCGGCCGGGTGGTCGATCGTGTAGGTTGGGCGGTCTGGTCCCCAAGCATGAAGCAGTGCAGGTGCAAGTAGCACGGCGCCGATAACGGCGAGCAAGGCACTGACGCGCTTTGGAGCAGATCGCATAATAGTAGTAAGTCTACTCATAATGAAACTCCTTTTCACTCATCTCGCAGGTGAGTCAAATTAAAAAATGTAACGATTGATACGCAAAATTGGTCGCTAAATTGTTAATGTTCACCCTGGGAATGGTAATCAGGTTATAACTCAGTGTACAAATAGCTAAGGTGATCTCCGAGGAGATCAGCTCAATCGCGAGTAAACTCGAGCGAGAACTAATCTCCTCAGATTTCCGCGAAGTATGAAGTTGTAGTCGGGACCGAGCGGGTGCGACGCTTCCCCGAAGGGAGAACGTCGCACCCGCGACCACTCACTGCTGAATCAGCAGCTGGTGTGGCCAGGCGCCGGCGCGCAAGACGTCGGTGCTTCGGTCGGCTGGGGAGCTCCCGTTGCCGGGGGCTCTACGGGGTCAGGCCGCGGTGTCTGCGTCGGCTGGGGAGCCGGCGGAGGCGTGTACGGCGTGTCGGGGAAGGTCGGCTCGGGATTCGGAATCCCAGGCCCGTCGGTGTCATTGTGACCACCGGGCTGATTGCCATCCGGGTTGTTGCCCGGGGGCTGGTTCTCAGGACCATCCTTGCAGATCGGCCAGGTGCCGTGCTGTCCCGGAGGACACTTCGGCGGCGGGTTGCAGTTGGTGTGGCAGGTCGGCGGGTTGCAGTTATGGGTGCAACCCGGGGTCGGCCCGCAGTCCTTCTTGCAACCGGTCGTCGGCGTGTGCGGCGTCTTCGAGGGCGGAGCCTTGCAGCCCAGCGTCTCGAAACGCTTGTCACCGGTGTTGAAGCCGATGGCGTACACACAACCCTGACCCTTCTCGGTCAACTCGAGCCGAA
Source organism: uncultured Candidatus Saccharibacteria bacterium (assembly GCA_964629565.1). Classification (GTDB taxonomy): domain Bacteria; phylum Patescibacteriota; class Saccharimonadia; order Saccharimonadales; family Saccharimonadaceae; genus CAZVUH01. The sequence goes on from CAZVUH010000016.1 coordinate 3,543, forward strand.
GAACCGGGAGGTTCTCCTGCTTGTCGTTGAGCACGGTCCGGACCAGCTCACCTGCCACCAGTCCACCGCCCGGCTTGTGCCAGTTGGTGGTGGAAGGCTCGGTGACGACTCCGACGTTCATGAACCGGGTCAGGAGGGTGTTCGTCATCGCCGCAGCCCGCTGGAAATCAGCGGTCACGTAGATGCCGTTCACGTTCTCCTTCTTGGTCAGGAACGCTGCACGCAGACCCGGGTCAGAGGCCTTGTTCAGGAACTGCGCCATCCACGGGTTGTGGTCTCCCACGTTCCACCCGTCGATGGTGATCCGCGACAGCGCCTGAACGTTCATGTCCAGGAGCGTCGGGTTCGTGCAGTTCTCGTCGAAGGTCTCCTTCAGCATCCCGTCCTTGGCCGAAGCCTTGTAGGGGGTGCTGACCGAGTCTGACCACTTGCCCTGCACGAGCGAATTCCGGTTGAACCGGTCCCCGCTCGTGCACTTGGCCTGGCCAGGAAGCAGATCCTCAGGGCTGACCGTGAGGTTCTTCTTCATGGTGTCCGTCAGACTGACGTCGTCACCCGGGTTCGCACCCGTGTCACCGTCAGCCTTCTGGCCGGTAAACGCAGCCCAGTCGAGGGCCACCGCTCCCCAGGTGAGGAGCAGCGCCACGAAGGCGATAAGCGCGACACGAAGGCCGCGCGTCCAGAAGCCGTTCATCATTACCTCCTCAGGTAAGATTTCCAGCGCCACACGGTGTGGCGTCTGGTGCACGCGGCTACGTGCAGAGTGCTTCGCGGTGTGGGGAGCCATGACAGCTCCCGCGAACGGTCACCTGTTGGAGGTACCGTTCTCACACCCGCCGGTATTACGCCTCGGCAGGGCGGGCCGCCGGCTGACGCTGGGTCAGCCGATGACCGATCAGACCACCACCGAAGAATCCGACGGCGGTCGTGACGGGAACGAACAGGAAGGCGATGAGCCCCCACAGCACGTGGTTGCTGACTCCGAAGAGCCACCAGCCCACGCACAGTCCTACGACCAGGCCGATGAAGGCCAGGCCCCAGGCGATGGGGTTACCGTTCCAGTTCCGCGGGTCGGCGTCCCGGGCGGCCAGCTGGATGCGGGTCGGCGGGTTGTCGGCTTCCGGCTCGGCGGCAGCCGCGGGCTGGTCGTCCTGGGGGACGGCCGGCACCTCGGGCACCTCGATCCGGAGCGGGCTCGGACGGTTGTTCTCACGCTCCATCAGACCGTCGACGTCTTCTCGCAACTGCTGGAGCTGCGGGTCGACGACGTCGGCACGCCAGGCCTCGAGCTCGGAGACTCGCGTCTCCAGGCGCTCGACACGGGCGTCGATGTCGCTGCCGGCCTGCTCCGCCTCGTCGGTAGCCGCCTGGGCGGCTTCGACACTGGCAGGGTTGGCCTGCTGGACCGCCTCGTTGTGGACCTCGATGGCCCCGCCGAGAGCGGCCGCGGCAGCGGCGAGACGACGACGGATGTCGGCGACCTCACCCTGCAGCTCCTCGTGGTCGGCCCGGGACACGAAGCCCTGGACACGCTCCTCGAAGGCAGCGACACGCTGGTTGTGCTCGGTGGTGAGACGGGCAATCTCCTCGCGGTTGGTGGCCAAGGCCTCCTCCACGAAGCGAACGATCGCTTCACCTGCGGACTGGTTGCCTCCACCCAAACGGGCGAGGACGTCCTGCTTTGCACTCATGATGTTTCTCCTCTCCCCACATGGGGGTCTAAGGTAACGCCGGGACGATCCCGACTTCTGCTCTTGACCCATGTGGTTGGGAGCAGCGCGTCAACCAACCGGATTGATTAGCTGGCGCGCTGCTTCCAAGCGGAGGAAGAAACGAATTGTTTGACTACTTCTTCATACTTCACGTACTCATCTGGCGTCTCAACAGTCTAAGACGAGGTCGAACCTCCTTCTTATCTCTGGAAACAAAAGATGGCTGCAAGTGCAGCCATAAAAGCATGATGAAGGGTATCCAAGAAGAATAGTCTCAATAATCATGCCCACATGGCTACACTTACAGAGTACGTTCGTACAATAAGTTATAACCTGATTATTAATGTTCCCATACTTAGCGAGAAGCGTCTATCACCTCTGGTGGAACCTCACACTCGCCAGTGATGTATTCAATTTACCACAAAAAGGATAAAATGTCAATGATTTACACCACAAAAACTACAAAAGCACAAGCTTTATAGATACGGACTGTCACCAATAATACAACGGCTTTTTAAGCAACGAACTTGCATAACCGCAAAAAGCGGTATATAAAGGTCGTAAGCGGAGGTGACAACAAGGCCATTTTCGCTCGAACATCCATCCGACAGGAAGAATAACTCATGACTCAACAGACCGCTGTCTACCGGCAGCCCGGCTTCGCGCAGTACGTCGCTCAGCGGCAGCCGCGCAAGAAGAAGTCTCGTCAAGTGTTCGTCCCCACGGAGCAACAGGTACTGGGCATGGTGGGATGCCTGACGGGTGCCCTGAAGTCATTCAGGGGTACCTACTACACGGAGTCCGACTACCGGGCGGTCGCCAACGAGTTGCTCGCAGCTCGTCGGATCCACTGCCGCGGCAAGCGGTTCGGCCGCGACCGGCGCGAGATCGTCATCACCATCTGCACGGCGTTCAAGCGGATGGAGCAGGATGGCAAGCTCTGCCGCACGACGGACTCCAACGGACGGGGTGTGCTCATCCTGAAGGACTGGCGCCAAGGGCGTCGCCACAAGGACAAGTACAACTGCCGTCCGCCGCAGAAGCGACGCTCTGCGGCCGCATGACTTTCCCGTAGACGGGAGCGTTTCAGGAAAAGGATGAGGCCCGCCTAGGATAACCTCTGCCGAAGTACTGGCGTTCCCGTCTACGGACGGAACCCCTTTTCAAGGGGTCGTTTTTTTGCTATAATCACTCGAGTTTGGTCTCATCGTCTAACGGTTAGGACACCAGGTTTTCATCCTGGCAATCCGGGTTCGATTCCCGGTGAGATCACCATATAAAGCCGCTCATCATCGATGGGCGTTTTTATATGGCAACGGTATAATGAAGCATATGGATGATATAAAGCTCAAGGGAGTAAACCTAGGCGGTTGGTTGGTGGTAGAGAAGTGGATGACCCCTCGCTTGTTCGCTGGCACCGACGCTGATGACATGTATGAACTTGCGGGCACGAAAGAGGGCGGGAAACGGCTCGAAGACCACTTTAAAACCTTCATTCAGGAATCGGACTTCCGGTGGTTAAGAGATAACGGACTCAATGCCGTTCGAATTCCTGTTGGTTATTGGCTTTTTGACGGAGATGGGCCGTATGCACCAGTGATTACGCATCTGGACAGGGCGGTGAAACTGGCAAAAAAGTATGATCTGAAAGTACTCATAGACCTTCATGCCGCACCAGGGTCGCAAAACGGACACAATCATAGCGGTAAGTCCGGGGTAGCCCAGTGGTATAAGGACTCTGCGTATCAGGAACAGACGATCATCGTACTGGAAGAGATAGCCAAGCGCTACTACGATGAACCACATATCTGGGGTATCGAACTGCTGAATGAGCCTAAACTGGGCTTGTTTCAATTTACGCTACGGTCATTCTACCGTCGGGCCTATGAGCGCCTTGTCAAAGTTGCCCGGCCTGGCACGCGTATCGTCTTCAGTGATGCGTTCACGCCGCGGCTGATGTCGGGTGCGCTTCGTCGCAAGGCCTTTCATCCGGTCGTGATGGACATCCATTGGTATCATTTCAGTTATTGGCTGTACCGATGGCGGAGTCTTGATGCGTATTTTCATGTCGTCTCCGGCAGGATGAAATTGATACGGCGTCTTACCAAAACGCAGCCCGTCATTATCGGCGAGTGGAGCGTTGTGCTGGCGGCAAAATCTGTTCATGGTACGTCAAAATCGGAGGCCGAGGCATTGTTTCGTAAGCATGCCGCCGTCCAATTGGCGACGTTTGGCGTGGCCGAGGGCTGGTTCTACTGGACATATAAGACCCAGGATCGCGGCATCTGGCACTTCCGCTCCCTGGTGGAAGACGGTATTCTGGTGATACAATAAATAGTAATGACTATTTTCAAACGATCAAAGATTCTGGCCACATTGGGGCCGCCAACCAACAACTATGACGCCATCGAAGCGCTCGTTAGAGCCGGAACGAATGGGTTTCGCCTGAATTTCAGCCACGGTAGTTACGAAGAGCGTGATCAGCAGATCGCCTGGATACGTGAAGCCAGCGAAAAAGTCGGCAAGCCGGTGGCGATCTTGCAAGACCTCCAAGGGCCGAAAATCCGTCTCGGTAATCTCAATGCGGATACCGAAGTCAAAAAAGATGATATCCTGACGCTTGATTTCACCGCCCAGCACGATGGTCTGGTGCTACCGGTCCAGTACAACCTTGCTGAGAAGGTACGGGTCGGCGAACAGCTCTATATCTTTGACGGCAAGATACGGACCCTGGTAACCGAAATCGCCAGCCCAACCGCTATAAAAGTGGTCGTGCAGAATAACGGTACTCTCATGAGTCGTAAGGGAATCAATTTGCCGGATACGGATTTTGGCGGTGATATTCTGACGCCGAAAGACACCGCCGATGTCGAATATGGCGCTGTCAAGGATATCGATTTCGTGGCACTTAGTTTCGTACAGTCGGCTGATGACATCCACACCTTACGCCAGATGCTGGTGTCACTTGATAGCACGGCTCAAATCATTGCGAAGATTGAGACCAAGGCAGCCATTGAAGACGAAGCGCTAAAAGCGATCGTTAAAGCCAGTGATGGCGTGATGGTCGCCCGAGGCGACCTGGCGGTTGAAGCCGGAGCTGAGATTGTACCGATCGTACAGCGACGAATTATCGCTCTGTGCCGCAAATACGGCAAAATCAGCATCGTGGCTACGCAGATGATGGCCAGCATGGTCCATAGTCCCGAGCCGAGCCGCGCGGAAGTCAGCGATGTCGCGAGTGCCGTGATTCTCGGTGCCGACACGGTGATGCTCAGCGATGAGACGGCGAATGGTGATTATCCGCTCGAGACCGTGGCAGCCATGAAAAAAGTCATCCTCTATACCCAGGAACATACCGACGTCGCCCCGGTGAACGACAAGATCGCCAGCGAGGGCAAGGCGCGTCAGGATGCCATCTCTGCCGCCGCGGTTTCGCTTGCCGAACAACTGCACGTGGCGGCCATCGTCGCGGAGACGAAATCGGGCGCGACGGCAGCCAATATCGCGTCGCACCGGCCCAATCTGCCGATCATCAGCGTGACAAGTTCACCTCGTTCAGCCCAGCAACTTGCTTTAAGCTATGCTACGAAGAGCTTCGTACGCCCTGACGGTGAAAAAGCGGGTGTCAGCTTGGCGCGCGAACTGCATGAACAAGGCTTCTTCGGCGATGAACAGAACGTCACGGTCGTCGTGGTCAGCGGCCGTCAGCCCGGTCTGGCTGGTGCGACTGACACAATCCGTGTCCGTACGATCTAAAAAGCTTAGAAACGGTGCTATACTGATTCAAAAAAGGGGAGTATATGGCTCAGGAAAATGGCGACGATATGATCGAAGAAGCATCTGATCAACCGGTCGATCAGAATAAACAAACAGTTTCTAAGATTTCGCCGATGAAGCGACTCAAAAAGTGGTCAGCACGGCATAAGATGGTCGTCATTCCTATCGGTGCGTTGCTCGTGCTCGTCATCCTATTACTTATTCCCGGCACCCGTTATCAGCTTGTCGGTCCATTCGTCCAGAAAACCGTCACCATACGCGTCATGGACAGTCAGAAATCCAAGCCTGTTTCCCAGGCGAAGCTTGAGCTTGACGGACAGACGGTTCTGACAGACAAAGACGGCGTGGCGCACCTCACAAGCCATGTAGGCTATAAGCGGTTGCATGTCACCAAGCAATACTTCAAAGATGATTCAGAGACGGTTGAGGTTCCGCTCTTTGGCGAGCAGTCAGTTAGCGTATCGCTTGAAGCGACGGGCCGCTTAACCCCGGTCTACGTCGGAAATCGGATAACCGGCAAACCGGTCGTCAACGCGCTGGTGGACGCGGGTAGCGGCAATACGGTACAGACCAACGAGAAGGGTGAAGCGACAATCGTGATGCCCGCTCAGGCACGGAAGTTACCCGTGCGAGTGATTACGGCAGGGTATCTGACCTTTAGTGGCACGATCACCCAGGATAATCGGAACAAGCTGGAGATCGTACCGGCCGGTGTGCTGTATTTCCTGTCTAATCACTCAGGCAAAATCGATGTTATCAAGGCAAATCTGGACGGCAGCAACCGCAAGACGATTTATGCCGGGACTGGCAGTGAGGATCCAAATAATACCAGTCTGCTCGCTTCGCGTGACTGGCGCTACCTGGTGTTACTTTCTAAGCGCTCAAGCGACAAGCCTGCTTCGCTCTATCTGCTTGATACGAGCGACGACAGTGTTACGGAAATGGATTCCGTGCGAGGTACTATCAGTCTGATTGGGTGGTCGAACCACCGCTTCTTCTACACGGTTGATCGGGACGATAAACAATACTACGAACCCAAGGTGCAGGCGCTCAAGAGTATGAACGCCGAGACCGGACAGCTGACGACGCATGCTGAGAATAGTGCTTCGGGAGATGAATCGAGCAACAGTTACGACCGCTTCGGTGACCCCTATATCGTCGAGGATGGGCTTGTGTATACCGATGTTTGGTATGCCAGTGATGAATCGGTCAGTCTGTCAGGTAAGCAGGCGTCAATCAGGTTGGTGCCATCAGATGGCGGTACAAACAAAGTCCTCAAGTCTTTCCCGGCAGGTACCGTTTCGTTCATGGCGGCGAATCTCTATGGTCCGCAGGAGATTTACTTTGCCGTTACGGCACCAGACGGCAAGACCGGCTATTTGGAATATGAAGATGGTGGTATCGCGACGATCAACTCGAATGAGGCGGATTTCAGCCGGCGTTATCCGACCTACCTGGTCTCACCAAGCGGCAAGAAAGTATTCTGGCGTGAAGTCCGCGACGGTAAGAATACGCTCTTCATTGGTGATAAAAATGCCGAAAACAAACAGCAGCTCATGACCGCCAGTGCGTTCACGCCGTATGGCTGGCTGACTGACGCGTATATTTTAGTACAGAAAAGTGACAGTGAACTCTACGTTACGACTCCCGATCAGTTGAACGCAGGTGTTCAGCCGCTGAAGGTGAGCGATTATTACAAAACGCCGAACAATTACTTTGGCTACGGCTATGGCTACGGCGGCCAGTAGGCGCTATAATACGTATCAGATAAGCATAAACGAAACAACGAAGGGTGGGATGGTTTTTCAAAAGCAAACGATTAAAGACGTGCCGCTAGACGGCCAGACCGTACTGGTCCGGGCGGATTACAACGTGCCCTTGGAAAAAGACGGCACGATCGCTGATGATTTCCGAATCCGCTCGAATGTGCCGACGCTCGAGGCGCTGCTTGACCGTGGCTGCAAAGTTGTTGTCATGAGTCATCTTGGCCGGCCGGAAGGACGAGATAAAAAACTGAGTCTCGAACAAGTGGGTCAGCGCTTGGCTGGGCTGTTGAAGCGCGACGTTCATTTCGTCGATGATTGCATCGGTGACAAAGTCCACCAGGTCGTCAAGCGGGCACCGAAAGGCGCCGTGGTGCTACTTGAGAACCTCCGTTTTTATCCGGAGGAAGAAGCCGATGACCATGAGTTTGCCAAGTCGATCGCCAAAGCGACCGGTGCCCGGTATTTCGTGCAGGACGGATTCGGTGTGGTGCACCGAGCACATGCCAGTACTCATGCCATTACGCTCTGTCTTCCATCGGTAGCCGGTTTGCTGCTGGAAAAGGAAGTCTCTACGATCACGGCAGCCATGAAAGCGCCAAAACACCCTCTCGTGGCTGTTATGGGCGGCGCAAAAGTCAGCGACAAGATATCGGTTATCCATGAACTGGTCAAAGTCGCCGACAGGATGATAATCGGTGGGGCGATGGCCAACACGTTCCTTGCCTATAAGGGCAAAAATGTGGGCGCGAGCAAAGTTGAGCCTGATCAGATGGTGGTACTTGACGAGATTTATGCCGCCGCTGCAAAGAAAGTCGGTCACGACAAGGTGGACGACTTCATCGTTCTTCCCAGTGATCTTGCGGTGGCCAAAACGTTTGCCAACGAGCCGCGGCGGGTCGTCTCGGTTGATGCTGTCGCGCCAGACGATCTGGCGCTTGATGACGGTGACGTGACAATCGAACGCTTGGCCGGTGTTATTGCCGATGCCCGGACGGTCATCTGGAACGGGACGCTCGGGGTGGCGGAATTTCCCAATTTCGCCCATGGATCTGCCCGGTTGGCGCTTGCTCTGGCGACCCATCCGGACATCACCTCAATCATCGGCGGTGGAGACACGGCCGACTTCGTCCTGAACTGGGATGCCAAGAAAGGCGGCAGTTTCACCCTCGTCTCAACCGGAGGCGGCGCCAGCCTGGAACTGATGGCGGGAGAAAAACTACCGGGCGTCGAGAGCCTGCTAGACGCTCGACGGTAAATAAGCTACACTAAAGGAAAATAAGCATAAACGAATTTAAACGGATGCGAGACAAGAAACTAATTGCGGGTAACTGGAAAATGAACCTCACAATGCAAGAGGCGAGCTTGTATTTGCATGAGCTTTCGAACCGGGTAAAGAGCCACCGGAATGTCGAAGTCGTGTTGGCACCGACCATGCTGACGCTGCAGTCGCTCAGTCTGCAGGTCGACCATCGCCAATTCAAATTGGCGGCGCAGAACCTGTACTGGCGTGACAATGGCGCTTTCACAGGTGAAGTCTCGGCGCGTCAGCTCCATGGCATCGTGCAGTATGCGATCATCGGCCATTCTGAACGCCGACATGTCTTTCATGAATCCGACAAGGAAGTGCGCAGCAAGGTCCAGGCGGCTATCCGAAATGATATCAAACCGATCTTGTGCGTTGGCGAAACGGCCAGTGAACGGGCAGATGGCGAAACGCACGACGTCCTGCATGATCAGATCGTCGGCGGTCTGGCCAATGTCACCAGCGAAGAATTCGACCGCATCACGATTGCCTATGAACCGGTCTGGGCTATCGGGACCGGTAATAATGCGTCACCGCACGATGTAAAAGCGGCAGAAAAAGCCATTCGTAGCCAGATCCGACATCTTTACGGTGAAAGTGCCAGTGAATCATTCAGACTTCTGTATGGTGGTAGCGTCACCAAAGAAAGTGCAGCCGACTATCTCGCGATTGACGGCATTGACGGGCTGCTTATCGGTGGTGCCAGTCTTGATGCCGAGGCGTTCAGTACTATTGTAGAGAAAGCGCACGAGATGGCGGATAAGAAAGGGTAGGGCCGCACTATGTCAGATATTGATTTTGATGAACTAGACAAAGCCGTGAGCTCCATCATGTCCTCCAAGACCGTGGGATCTACGAGCGTGGCGGATGCACCGGTCGAAGAACCACCGGTGCAGGAAACGGCTCCAGAGACAGCAGTCGCATCCGAATCTCCGGCAGCCGAAAGCGAGGCGAGACCGTCATCCGCGCCACCGCTCGCCAAACGGCGTGGTCGTTTTATGGATGTCGTCCATCCTTCCTCGGACATGAAATCGGCCACACCGACAAAACCACAGTCTCGCGAAGGTGTGACGATCGCTCCGCCAGCCTCACCTGTCAACGATCCGACATCAAATACGGCGAGCCAGCCAGCTGCCGAGGTTGCTCAGACCGTCGAAGAAAAATCTGCTGACGAGGCTGGATGGCCGGATCCACTTGAGCTCCAATCACCTGCCGAGCCGACTGAAGACAAGGAGGGTGAATCTCCTGCAGGCTCCGTAGCTGATGCCGTCACCTCCGGAGCCTCATCTGAGCCACTGAGTTCACCATTCTTACCCGATGCGAAAGTGGACAAGCGTCCACTTGGCGGCACACCCGACATTAACAGCAAACTTGCCGACGAAATGACCCGTCTCAATGATGATGCATCTCATGCTGATGAAACGGACAAAGAAGCCGACACCGTCCCGGCAAGCGAACCAACTGACCAGCCTACTGATACGCCGGCCGTACCGGTCGCCGATAAGTCCGAAGCGGCTGATGAACCGGCCCCGGCATCACCGTTGCCTGCCGAGCTCGACAGCGACCTGGTCGCGATTGAAGCGGGTGATGCGACAACCCGGATAGCAGGACCAGACAGCAAAGAGGCTGCAAAAGCTGATGAAACGGGAAAGACCGACGATCCGAGTCCGGCGCCGGAACCACCGAAGGATCTGAAGGTGGAAGCACCGAGCGAGCCCCAAAAAACAACATCAGTAGTGGGTTCTATTCCGCAGCAGTACAAAGAAGTCTCGAGTTCCAATCACGAAGTGCATGCTTCGATTTATGACGAACAGGCTGAGATCGTGCCGCTTGAGCATCTTACAAAAAAGAAAACCGGTTGGCTGTACGTCGTCCTTATCATACTGGCGCTGGTTATCGGCGGTGGCGGCGGCGCGGCTGTCTATTTCCTGCATCTGATTTAGGTTATACTAGAAATAATGGATATTCTCACGGGGTTAAATGACGCCCAGCTTAAAGCGGTGACTGCGGACGATGGACCGCTGCTTATATTAGCAGGTGCCGGCAGCGGCAAGACGAAGACGCTGACTCATCGGATCGCGTATCTCATCCAGCAAAAAGGCATCTGGCCGGACGAAATACTCGCCGTCACGTTCACGAATAAAGCGGCGCGGGAAATGCGCCTACGGTTAGGTGACCTGTTGGGTGACGACGGTTCGCGGCGCGGATTTATGAACTGGATGGGTACGTTTCACGGTATCTGCGTACGTTTGCTGAGAATTGATGGCGATCGGATCGGTATCCAGCCGAATTATGTCATTTATGATGAGGATGACCGCCAGGGCCTGATCAAGCAGGCGATGAAACAACTGCATATCACCGACCAGAGCATCAAACCCAAAGCGGTCAGCAATATGATCTCGGGTGCGAAAAACGAGCTGGTCATGCCGGAGGAATTCGAAGCGACGGCCCACTATCCGTTTCAGAAGAACGTCGCCAAAATTTATGCTCGCTACGAATCGCTCCGAAGGGACGCCGGTGCGCTTGATTTTGACGACTTGCTCATCGAAACGGTCAGATTGTTCAAAGAGCATGAAGATATCCGTAAGAAATGGCAGTCAAAGTTCAAGTATGTTCTGATCGACGAGTACCAGGATACGAATGCCGCCCAGTACGCTATTGTTAGGAGCCTGGTAGGCGAAAAGCGCAATATCTGCGTGGTCGGTGACGACTGGCAGTCGATTTACAGCTGGCGGGGCGCCGATTTCACCAATATCCTGAATTTCGAGCGTGATTTCAAAGGTGCGACGGTCATCAAACTGGAGCAGAATTATCGCAGTACCGGGGCGATTTTGGAAGCTGCTCAGAATGTCATCACCAAAAACTCCCAGCGGAGCGACAAGAAGCTGTGGACGGATGCCGGTCAGGGAAATCCGGTGGAGATATATGGTGCCTACGACGAAGCAGAGGAAGCCAACGTCGTCGCTTCGCGTATCGGTACGCAAACGATGATCGGTGCACGCAAATATCATGAGTTCGCGGTGCTGTACCGTACGAATGCGCAAAGCTATACGATTGAGCGGGCGTTGCTGCAGGCCCGGATACCGTATCAGATCATCGGCGGCGTACGTTTCTATGACCGCAAGGAGATCAAGGACGTCATCGCTTACCTGCGACTCATCTATCAACCGAACGATGTCATGAGTTTCAGCCGGATTGTCAACGTCCCGACTCGCGGCATCGGAGCGACGAGTCTCGAGAAGTTCTTGGTGTGGCAATCGCAGAGCGGACTTGATCTGGTATCCGCCATGGTCAATGCAGAGCAGACGTCCAGTTTGACGTCACGAGCTCGCGTATCCCTATCACGCCTGGGCTCTACGCTGCGTACTCTGCAGGCACTGATCGAGGCCGAGCGTTCACCAAGTGAGGTTATTGAGAAATTAATCAAAATGACCGGTTATCGGGACTATATTCTCGACGGGACGCCACAGGCTGAAGACCGTGAAGAGAACCTTGGCTCACTCATCTCTGATGCGCAATCGTTCGCCTCATTGCCGGACTTCCTCGAAGAAGTCGCTTTGATGTCGAGTGCCGACAGTGATGCTAAAAAAGACAGCGTCACGCTGATGACGATCCATGCCGCTAAGGGCCTTGAGTTTCCCGTCGTGTTCATGGTTGGGATGGAAGAAGGAATCCTGCCGCATGCCCGCATACAAGAAGGCGGTCCGGCAGAGCTGGAGGAAGAACGACGACTTTGCTACGTAGGTATGACCCGCGCGCGTGAAGAGTTGCATCTGTCGTATGCATACAGCCGATTACAGTTCGGCCAGCGTGCTTACAACCCGATGTCGCGGTTTTTGAGCGATATGGGTGCTGCGGCGGCAGTTATGACCAAGGAAACGATCCAACAGGACGAGTGGTATGGGGACGACGTGGCCTTTGGCATCGGTGATAAGGTTAAGTCCCAGCAGTTCGGTCAAGGCGAGGTTATCGACGTCGATGGTCTGGCGGTGACGGTCGCGTTTTCAAGCGGACAGACCAAAAAACTCAACGTCGAATACGCCCGCCTGGAAAAGCTTTAGCAACTTGGTGATTCGAACGATTTTTGCTATAATTTATAGCTGTACACCCGAGGTGCACGTTACTTTATGAGAAAACTATTGGCGCTGTCCACTTTCCCTCATCGTCTTTTTGTCGTTATCGCGATGTTGTTTGTTGCTTCATCGCTGTTTTTTTTGTATGGCTTCCAGGCGAGTGCGGCTGATGCCGTCGATGCCGGTAAGCGTATTATCACGATTCATGACCGCGGCAAGGAAGTCGGTTTGCTGACGGAAGCCCATACACTGCGTGATGCACTCGATGAAGCTAATATCTCGCTCGATAAAAACGACATGGTCGAACCCGGTCTCGACGAAAAGCTGGTCGCTCAGAGCTACGAGGTCAACATTTACCGGGCACGTCCGGTCGTGATCGTCGACGGCGTCTCTACGAAAAAGGTATTGTCTGCCTATCAGACGCCAAGTCAGATCGTACGTGAAGCTGGTATCCCGCTGAGAGATGAAGACATCGCGGATATCCAGCCGGTTGATAACATCATCAGCGAAGGTGCCAGTGTGAAGGTTGTCATCGACCATGCTTTGCCGGTCCGGCTTGAGCTGTATGGTGATCAGGCGACCATTTACACTCAGGCGGAGACGGTCGGTGGACTGCTGCGCGAAAAGGGCATAAAGCTGAAATCGAATGACAAGTTGTCACTCCCAGAAAGTACACCTGTTACACCGGATATGAAGCTGGCCATCTGGCGCGACGGCAAGCAGACGATCACCCGAAAGGAATCGATCAAGTTTCCTGTCGTGAAGATCGAAGACGCTGATCGTCCAGTCGGATATCGCAAGATTCAGTCTCCTGGTAAGAACGGTCAAAAGAT
>CAZVUH010000017.1:0-8101 GCA_964629565.1 uncultured Candidatus Saccharibacteria bacterium
AGTCGCTTCATGCGTTCAGCAGCAAGCTTGTTCTTTGGGAGCATACCACGAACCGCCGCTTCCAATAGACGCTCTGGCGCCTTCTCGCGGACTTCCTGAACGGTTGCATCTTTGATGCCACCTGGGAAGCCACTGTGACGATAGTATTTCTTATCGGTTTCTTTTTTACCGGTGAAGACTGCGTCTTTTGCATTGATAACGACGACGTAGTCACCGCCATCAATGTGTGGTGTATAGGTTGGCTTATATTTACCAGTCAGGTAGGTCGCGATCTGTGTCGCGACACGTCCGACAGGCGCTTCTGAAGCATCAACCAGAATCCAACGACGAGTCACCTCAACGGGTTTTTGTGAATAGGTCTTAGCATTTACCATTACGCTTTCACCTCCTTCTTGGGTGCGTCCTTGAGCTCATCAACGAATGAGACAGTCGCAAGCTGTGCGCCGTCGCCGACACGCAGGCGTGTGCGAACGACACGGACATGGCCGCTGTTGCGTCCAGTCAGTTGCGGTGCGATTTCATCAACCAGCTTGAATGCGGCTGCCTGAGTCGAGAGCTTCGCAATTACCTGTCGTCGGTTCGCAAGATCACCCTTTTTAGCTTTCGTAATCAATTTTTCAATGTAACGTGCTGTTTCCTTTGCTTTTGGCAGGGTGGTCTCGATCTTGCCGTGTTCGACAAGACTGGTAGCCAGCCCCTTTAGCAGAGCACGTCGTTGGTCGCGTTCACGACCGAACTTCCGTCCTTTGTAACCGTGTCGATGCATATTACAGCTCCAACTCCGCGAGCTTGTCTTTGACTTCGTCAAGCGCCTTTGAACCAAAGCCCTTGAGTTCGCGTAGATCCTGCTCACTTAACGTTACGAGGTCGTGTACAGTGCGGATATCATTGTTGATAAGCGCGTTGGCAGTACGGGCTGTCAAGTTGAGGTCTTCGATAGGAGTGTTGAGCTCGTTCGATTCTTCCTCGTCTTGCTGACCGAGTGCAGGCGCTGCTTCAACAGTTGTGCTGCCTGCAAGTGCCGTATACTGGTTGACCAGGATTGCGGCCGCTTCTTCAAATGCATCACGTGGTGAAACTGAACCATCAGTATCAACAGTCAATGTTAGCTTATCGAGGTTTGTCTCACGACCGACACGGGTGCCTGCTACCTTGTAACGGACACGTAGTACCGGGGTGAATACGGCATCAAGCGCGATCATATCGCTATGGACGCGTGAGGTGCTTGAATCTTCGATCGTGCGGTAGCCGCGACCAGCTTCAGCGACAAGATCCATGACAACTGATGCCTTTGGATCGTCGATGGTCGCGATGACCTGTTCAGGGTTGACGATCTCAACATCGGCTGTCGTCTTGATGTCGCCGGCCGTAACGGCTCCTGCGCCTTTTTTCTCGAGGCGTAGTTCGACAGGTTCATCAGTATGTACCTTGAGTCGGACGTTCTTTAGGTTGAGCATGATGTCGACGACATCTTCTTTAACACCTTTTACGGTTGTGAACTCATGAGTCGCGCCTTCGACACGGAAAGCGACGATCGCACCACCACGAACACTCGAAAGGAGTACCCGGCGGATGCTGTTACCGAGCGTGTTGCCGTAGCCAGCCTGGAGCGGTTCAATCGTAAAGGTTGCACTAGTTGCGCCGTGATCTTCGACGTTCGCAAGTGCAGGATTGTGAATAACTTTTGACATATCTTCAGCTCCTTACCTTATCGTGAGTAGTACTCAACGATGAGTTGTTCATTAATATCAGCTTCGGCTTCTTCACGCTTTGGAAGTCCGGTAACGCTTATTTTCAATTTTTTGTGATCACTCTTGAGCCAGCTCAACGGGCCTTGGACGGAATTGTTGACGACATCATCGATCTGCGCAAAGTAACCAGACTTGGCACTTTTGGCGCGCACGACGATTTCATCACCTGGTTTAACCCGGATCGATGGGATATCGACTCGTTGGCCGTTCAGTTCGAAGTGGCCATGACCGACGAGCTGACGTGCAGCCCGGCGACTGGTTGCGAAACCGGCGCGATAAACGGTGTTATCAAGACGCAGTTCAAGAAGCTGCAGCAGGTTTTCACCTGTCAGACCTTGTTTACGTCCAGCTTCGTTCATCAGCTTGGCGAATTGTCGCTCCAGTAGACCGTACAAACGGCGTACTTTCTGTTTTTCACGCAGCTGGGTCGCGTACAAGCTCTGCTTGCCTTGACGGCCATGGGCGTGCTGACCTGGAATACCAGATTTCTTTGCCAAAATCTTGTGAGCCTTCGGGTGAAGCGCGTAGCCTTCGCGACGGCTCTGTTTGACGATAGGAGATGTATCTCGTGCCATATCCTAGACCCTCCGTGCTTTCTTCGGACGAACGCCACCGTGTGGTACGCCTGTCACATCTTTAATGCTTTCCACCGTAATGTCGAACGAACCGAGTGCGCGAATCGCTGCGTCTCGTCCCAGTCCGACACCTTTTACAAACACATCGACGGCTTTTGTACCATGAAGTGCCTGAACATTCTCAGCTGCTTTTTCAGCGGCGACCTGAGCGGCATATGCGGTACCTTTTTTACTACCGCGGAAACCACAGGCACCAGCGCTTGAAGCGGCCAGGACGTTACCTTTTTTATCGGTAAACGTGATAATGGTGTTATTGAATGTTGCTTGAATATGCAGCTGACCAGCAGGAACTGATCGGCGCTGCTTCTTACGAGCTGTTGTCTTAGTAGCTTCTGCCATCTCTCATTCCTTCCTACGTCTTAGACGCTGCTTTCTTTTGTGTTCCACCGACGGCAACTGCTTTACCCTTACGAGTTCGTGCGTTCGTACGAGTACGTTGTCCGTTTACCGGAAGTCCTGCCTTATGGCGAAGACCACGGTAGGCGTTCACATCTTTAAGTCGTTTGATATTGTTTGTAACGAGACGTTGGAGATCGCCCTCTGTGGTGTAATCTTTGTCGATTACTTCACGAAGTCGCTGTTCTTCAGCCTCGGTGAGATCTTTCACCCGAGTGGTCGGCTCTACGTTAGCCGCCGCAAGGATGTCTCGAGCAAATTTCGGACCGATACCATAAATATAGGTAAGAGCCACGTGAACTTGCTTTTCTGAAGGGATGGTTACCCCTGCAATTCGAGCCATGCTTAACCCTGCCTTTGCTTGTTCTTAGGTTTCTTCTTGTTGATGACGCGCAATCGGCCTTTACGGCGGACCAGCTGGTCATCGGGACTGATTTTTTTGACACTCGCACGAACTTTCATGAGTGCATAAACTCCAGTTTTCCGTTAAATTTAATCTCGCAGGCGGAAGCTGATTCTGCCCTTCGTAAGATCGTAAGGGGTTAACTCAACTTCAACCTTATCACCAGGCACCAGTCGGATATAATGCTTACGCATCTTACCCGAAATGTGCGCAATGATACTATGGCCATTCTCTAATTCCACCTTAAATTGCGTATTAGGCAGTGCTTCCACTACCTTCCCTTGCAATTTAATAACTTCCTTTTGACTAGCCATAGATAACAGTAGTTAATTATACACGAAAGGCTAGCTGCTCGCAAGCATTTTATAGAATTATAGACCGCATTGCTTTGGAACTATGTTTATATTTTCTATTGTACCGTAAATGAGCGGACGGTCAAGACCCGCTAGCGCTTGGGCTTTGGAGGACGGCACGAACCATCACGCGGTGGTCAAATGCCTGGAGGCGCGGTACATAATTACCGGCGCAGCTGATGAGACTGAGACCTTCTTTGTCCGGATCGCTGGATTGCAACAACTCTTTCATGCCGGAAGTATTCGCCTCTTCGAGTGTTACCGTCCGGTTACTTGTGACCGCATACGTGAACTTTTTGCCATCACCCCTCTCAACAACGATCTTATCGCCATTCTTCAGTGTGGCTATCTTCGCAAACACGCCGTCTTTGCTATAACCGCCGTTATGTCCGTCGATCATCACTGCTCCGTAGCCCATGCCGGGAGTAGCGCTTTTGTCGTACCAGGCCGTGTCATGTATATTGTACGGCGTGGAAAGATTGCCAAATTCGTTGACACCGACTGCGCGTACCCGGCTGTCTTCGATGCCGAGCGCCGGTATCGACACGTAGCGTGGATGATCCGCGGGAACCGTGTAGGCGGTGCGGTCTTGGGCACTAACCTCTGACTCATCGACACGCGGCTCGGCAAGGGCTGCTACCGGAATGGGTAACGGCGGTTCTTCACCCGTTGTATACCACCGATATGCGTACCAACCGCAAACAGCTAAGCCGAGAATAAGTAAAGCTGTGAAGAGCCACCGCCAGATGTGGAACTCATGTTTAGTTTGTATCTCGAGGCCTGGCATCGCAGCTTCCTATTGATAATCGTCGTATGTTACCATCAGCGCACGTGAATTGATCTGGCGTAGAGTCTCCAGCCCGACGGATACGACAATCAGGACACCGGTTCCACCGATAGCAAGGTTCGAACTTTGAATTCCCGTCAGATTATATAAGACATACTCACCGGCGAATGGCAGTACTGATATAGTACCTAGCACCAACGATCCAAATAGGACCAAGCGGTTCATAGTGCGACTCAAATACTTCTCGGTCTGCAGGCCTGGACGAATCCCTTCGATAAACCCGCCTTGTTTCTGAAGATTCTCGGCGATCTCATTGCTATTAAAGACGATACCGGTATAGAAATAGGTAAAGAGTACGACCAAAAGGAAGTACGCTATAGGATAGATGAACGCCTGCGACGTGGAGCCGGTAAATGAACCCGGGTTAGGAGTCTGGAACCAGTTGATAAGATTCGTAGCCATAACCTGGTAGCTTGGGTTGTTGGTTGCTTTGAGCACCTGACCGATGAAGGCCGGCAGTGATAGGAACGCTACTGCGAAGATGACCGGGATTACACCTGCTGCGATCATTTTCAGTGGAAGAATGCTCTTTACGCCACCATAGCTGCTGTTTCCTTGGACACGCTTGGCGTAATTGATCGTCACGACCCGTTGGGCCTCATTAATCTTGACGAGAATGTACAGGACAATGAGCGATACTGCCGCCAGTCCGAGCGCCACCCAGAACGACATCGGATTCACCGGTAATGTGAACCAGCCGAAAACGTTCAATGCGCCACCCGATGTATCGAAGATAGACTGGATCAGCGTCGAGAGCGTTTGTGGCATCTGACTGATAATACCGGCAAAGATGAGCAGGCTGAGACCGTTCCCGATGCCCTGTTCGGTAATGAGTTCGCCGAGCCACATGAGCAGCATGGCTCCGGCCGACATGGCCGTCGTCGCCACGATCCATTCAAGCAGGCTGGTATCGCCAAGCGTGGTCGTGTTTCCCTGCAAGACACTTTGACGCAGGATGTAAATGAACGCGATGGACTGGACAATGGCCAGCGGCAGCGTAATCATACGAGTCCACTGCTGGATCTTACGCCGGCCGGATTCACCATCCTTATGCAATTCTTCGAGTTTCGGAATGGCTTTCGTGAGCAGCTGCGTGATAACACTGGCAGTAATGAACGGACTTAATCCGACCAGAACGATTGAGAAACTGGCTAAGGCACCACCGGAAAGAAGATTCAGGAAGCCTCCAAAGTCAGTACCGTTCACGATACTGTCGACGACTTGCTTAAGTTTGGTCGGCTCTGCCAGCGGTACAGGAATGTGTGCTAAAAAGCGGTAGACGACAACAAGGCCTAATACAATCAGGAGCCGCTTCTGCATATCCTTGTTTTTTAGTGATTTAAAGATTATTTTCCAGTTCATATAGTCGTTTCTGCCCTATTCTTTGCTTTCTTATGCCGCTCCACACGGCTCATACTTTACTTATTATACTATACTCGACCAGCTGACGAGACAGAAACCTCGTCAAAATCGTACGCAGAATTTGTCAGTCTTTCTTACCTATCAAAAACACCCGCTTTTGACGGGTGTTTTCTGCGATTCAAGACGAATTATTTATCGCTTGCTTCGGCCTGTTTGGCACTTTTGCGAAGCGGTGTGGCAGTTTTCTCAAACGTACCACCAGCTTTCGTCACAGCAGCCTGTACGCTTTTTGATGCGCCTTGCACTTTCAACGTAACCTTTTCGGTCAGTTCACCGCGCGCGATGATCTTGACGCTATGGAACGGTGTGGCGATGAGGCCGGCTTTAAAGAGCGTCTCATTATCAACGGTCTTGCCCTTGAATGTGTTCAGGTGGTCGAGATAGACGACCTGTGCCGGTGTGCGCAGGCTCTTAAAACCACGGTGTTTCGGCGCGCGACGTACGAGCGCACCTGAGCCACCTTGGAAAACGGCACTCAGCTTTTTACCGGTACGTGCACCTTGGCCTTTGGTACCACGACCAGCCGTCTTACCGCCGCCACCGGCGATACCGCGACCGACGCGTTTCTTGTCTTTGTTTGCCGTAGCCTGGAGTTCATTGTATTTAGTCATTACTTTTCCTCCTTCTTGGCAGGCTTAGCCGACTTCTTTTCAGCGTTCAGCCATTGGTCCTTAGGAACAAGTGTTCTCAAAGCTTCGATCGTCGCATACGCAATATTGACCTTATTGGTTGAACCGAGTGATTTCGATAGCAAGTTGTGAATTCCTGTCACACCGATGATCTGGCGGACGACACCGCCGGCGATGATACCGGTACCAGGAGCAGCCGGCTTGATCAGTACTCGTGCACCAGACAATTTGACTTCAGCGTCGTGTGGAATCGTGTTGTTTACCAGGGGTAGAACAATCAGATTCTTTTTTGCGACATCGGTTGCTTTTGCGATTGCAGCCTGGACATCGGAGCCCTTGGCGACACCGACACCGACTTTATCTTTTTTATTACCAACAACGACAAGCGCCTTGAAGCGGAAACGACGTCCACCTTTTACCACGCGGGCGACACGATCGATATTGACGACAACTTCTTCAAATTCCTTTGGTGCCTCTGGGGCAGCATTTCGTCGGTCATCGCGACGACCGCCACGCTGTGGACGACCACCTTGGCGGTTGTCGGTGCGAGGGGTAGTATTTGCTGTTGCTTCAGCCATACTAGAACTCCAATCCTTCTTTACGTGCAGCATCGGCGAGCGCTTTGAGGCGGCCAGCGTACTGGCGGCCATTGCGGTCGAAGACAACTGCGGTTACTTTAGCTTTCTTAGCTTTCTTAGCGATTTCCGTACCGATAGTTGCGGCTTTTTCGGTCATCGTACCGGTTACTTTCGCACCGACGGTCGTAGCGGCAGCAACGGTGTGTTGCTTTTCGTCATCAACCAATTGGGCGCTGACATGCATGTTACTGATCGTGACCGTTAGGCGTGGACGAGCAGCGGTGCCGCTAATCTTGGCGCGGACACGATTCTTCCGGAGCTGCTTGTTAGCCAGTTTCTTTGTCTCAGCCATGATTATTTACCTGCCTTTCCTGCCTTGCGAAGAATAACTTCGTCAGCATATTTAATACCCTTGCCTTTGTACGGTTCCGGCTTTTTCAAAGCACGGATCTCGGCAGCGACTTGGCCGACCTGTTGTTTGTCGATTCCTGTCACGGTAATCTCCATTTTGTTGACGGTTAGCTGTACGCCTGCAGGCGCTTCATACTTAACCGGGTGTGAGAAGCCCAGAGCCATCTCGATGCTCTGGCCGCCGCCTGATACGCGGAAACCGACACCGTTGACTTCAAGTTTCTTCTCAAATCCTTTTGTAACACCTTCAACGGCGTTGTTCAGGAGGGCGCGCTGCAAGCCATGTTGGCTTTTGGCGATTTTCTCGTCGTCCTTACGTGTGACGATTGCTTTGCCGTCTTCAAGGGTGACAGTCACATCACTCAGGTGAGGTACGACGAGCTTGCCTTTGGCGCCTTCGACCGTAATCTCATCTGAGCCGACCGTGATTGTCACGCCAGACGGAACTTCGATTGGTAGTTTTCCGATTCGACTCATATTACTTTATCCTTTATTACCTTTACGTTTCCATACGATAAACACAGCTATGATTATTACAAGAATTATCACGCCAATTACGACATATGGCAGAGCACTCTGTGTACCCTCGGTTGATTGTGCAATTGTTGAACCCGCTTCTGTCTGCATACTAGTACACCTTCATGAGCAATTCGCCGCCCAGGCGTTGCTTAATTGC
>CAZVUH010000017.1:8201-16892 GCA_964629565.1 uncultured Candidatus Saccharibacteria bacterium
CTGCATACTAGTACACCTTCATGAGCAATTCGCCGCCCAGGCGTTGCTTAATTGCTTCTTGTCCGGTGATAACACCCTTCGATGTGCTGATGAGGACGATACCACGTCCACTCTTGACTCGAGGGATATCATTAGCACTGACGTAGACGCGACGACCGGGCTTGCTCAGACGTGTCAGCTCGGTAAACGTAACGTTTTCGCCGGGCTTCGCGATGGTAATCACGAGAGTATCACGAGGCTTACCAGCTTCGACTTTGACGTCGGCCAGGTACTTATTCTTTTTCAGCTGCTCGGCAACGACCTTCTTGATCTTGCTTGCCGGAACGCGAACTTCGGTTTTGCCAACCATACTTGCATTACGAATGCGGGTCAGAAGGTCGGCGATTGGGTCAGTTGATTGTAGTGACATATCTTATTCCTTTCCTTCTTACCAACTACTCTTTGTAACACCAGGGATTTCACCCTTACTTGCTTTTTCACGGAAATTGATACGGTTGAGGCCGAAGCGGCGCATATATCCGTGCGGACGGCCATGGAGGACGTCACGGTTCTTCCAACGGGTCGGGCTGCTGTTGCGTGGAAGCTTCTGCAAGCCGTCTTGGTCGCCAAGTTCTTTGAGCTCAGCACGCTTCTCAGCGTATTTCAAAATCATTTTCTTGCGCTTTTCGTCGCGTGCGATACTAGATTTCTTTGCCATTACTTTGTGCCTCCTTGCTTCTCAAACGGCATACCGAATTTCTCAAGCAGCGCTTTGGAATGCTCAACGGACTCATTGTCAATCACCAGAGTGATCTGAAGACCGTGAACGACCTGGGTCTCTTCGAACGTCAGCTCTGGGAAGATTGACTGATCGTTGATACCAATATTATAGTTGCCGGATTTGTCGAACGCTTTGTTACTGATGCCATGGAAGTCACGGACGCGCGGCAGGGCAACATTGACGAAACGGTCGAGAAATTCGTACATACGGGCGCCACGGAGTGTGACGGTCGTACCGATTGGGCTGCCCATGTTGGCGCGGATTTTGAAGCCGGCAATCGACTTCTTTGCAAGCCGTTGCACGGGCGCCTGACCGGTAATTTTAGTCAATGTGTTGACGACGACTTCTTGGAAGCGCTTGTCATCTTTGTTCTTACCGGTTCCTACGCTGACTACAATTTTTTCAAGCTTTGGTACTTGGTGTACATTGGCGAGAGAAAGTTCGGCTTGTAGTTCCTTGACAAAGGTATCTTTGTACAAGGCTTTCAGGCGAGGAGCGGTAGCAGTGGTAGCTTTTACCATTACTTGATCTCCTTATTTTTTGCCTGAGCAGCAAGGCGTACCTTGGCGCCGTCGGCGTTCTTCTTATAACCTATGCGGCTTGTCTTGGCTGACTTCTCATCAATAACCAAGGCGACCTTGTGAAGTGGTGTCGGGACATGAATGTCCTTACTGCCACCACGTGGATTCAGCTGGCTTGGTTTGACGTGACGGTGTTTGACACCGACACCTTCGATACGAACAGCGTTCTTCTTTGGGAGTACCGCGAGGACCTTACCGGTCGTACCCTTGTTATCGCCTGAGATAATCTTGACGATATCATCTTTTACAATACGGCGGGCCATACTAGAGTACCTCCGGAGCTAAGCTGATAATCTTCGCGTAACCGAGGTCACGTAGTTCACGTGGCACAGGGCCGAATACACGGGTTGCTTTCGGTGTCTTGTCATCGTTGATGACAACCGCTGCATTGTCGTCAAATGCGATCGTACTGCCATCTTTGCGTTGGATCTGATCGCGTGTGCGGACGACAACGGCTTTGATGACCGATTTTTTCTTCACGTTACCGGTCGGGTTCGCTTCTTTTACTGAAGCGACGATAATATCACCGACACGTGCGTAACGACGACGTGTACCACCGAGTACACGGATACAAAGGATCTCCTTCGCGCCCGAGTTGTCGGTTACTTTAAGACGGGTTTCTTGCTGGATCATTACGCTTGAACCTCGTCTTCCTTGAGCTCAACGCTACCGCGTGATTTCTCAACGATCTCGTCAAGCTTAAAGCTCTTTGTCTTAGAGACCGGACGGGTCTCAGAGATAGTCACTTTGTCACCCTTCTGAGCTTCGTTGTTTTCGTCGTGAGCGGTGTATTTACGCGTTACAGAGTACTGCTTCTTGTAAATCGGATGAGTCTCACGACTAGTCACAGTGACGGTAATGGTCTTGTCGCGGACATCCGACGTCACGACACCAGTCAATGTCTTGGCCATATTATTTACTCTCCTTTGCGGCGATCTCGGCTGCTCGGATAGCAGTGTGAAGGCGCGCGATTTCTTTACGTAGGCTGGTAAGAACACGTGGGTTGACGAGTTCGCCAGCGGCATGTGATTTGCGTGCGTCGAGCTGGTCGCTCAGTTTCGCTTGCAATTCTTCTTTCAAAGTTTCAATTGACTTTACTTCATCAGCCTTTTTGACGGTCTTCTTGGTTGTTTTCGTTTCAGCCATGATTACGCCTCCTCTCGTTTGATGAACTTAGTCTTTACGGGAAGTTTATGTGCAGCAAGTCGCATCGCTTCACGGGCGACTTCCTCGTCAACACCCTTCATTTCGAACATGACGGTTCCGGCTTTCACCTTGGCGACCCAGAATTCCGGAGCGCCTTTACCGCCACCCATCTTCAAACCGAGAGGCTTGCGGGTGACAGGGATGTGTGGGAAGATCCGGATCCAGATCTTACCGCCACGCTTGATGTGGCGTGTCATTGCCTGGCGGGCTGCCTCGATTTGGCGTGACGTGATGTCGTTATTAGCCTGTGACTGGAGGCCGTAGTCTCCGAAGGCGACATAATTACCACGCGTCGCAACGCCGTCATTCTTGCCTTTGCGGACTTTTCGATACTTGGTTTTCTTTGGTAATAACATTATCGATCCGTCCTTTCACCTTTGTAAATCCAGACCTTTACACCGACGATACCAGCACCTGGAAGCATTGCCCGGGCCGTATGGAAGTCGATGTCAGCACGTAATGTGTGCAAAGGCACTGAACCTTCAATGATTTTCTCACGACGTGCCATCTCAGCGCTGTTCAGCCGTCCTGCTACCTCGATACGGATACCCTTGGCACCGGCGTTCATGGTATTCTGTGCTGCCATTTTCGTTGCACGGCGGAAATTAATACGACGTTCGAGTTGACGAGCGATGTTCTCGGCGACCAACTTCGCAGCCAGTTCAGGACGCTTGACCTCTTCGATATTGATACGGACAGGCAGAGAAGCGATTTTCTCAATATCTTTCTTGAGCTCGGTCACGCCTGCACCGCCACGACCGATAACGACACCGGCTTTGGCCGTATGGATCGTCACGGTAATGAGGTTGGCGCTGCGCTCAATCTCAATACGGTTGATAGTCGGACGAGATGCGAACTTCTTTTCGATCAGTTCACGGATACGAATGTCCTCCGCCAGCCACTTCGCAAAGTCTTTCTTACCAGCGAACCAACGTGAATCCCAGTTCTTATGAACCTGGAGGCGGAAGCTAATTGGGTTTACTTTTTGGCCCATATTATTTTTCCTCCTTCTTTTCTACTTTGTCGCTAGCAGTCTCAGTTTTCTTCGCTGCTGGCTTCTTCTTCGGTTTTAGGGCGCCACTGACTTCGACCAGGATGTTCGAGGTCTTCTTCTGGAATGGAAGTGCGCGACCTCGTGAAGCTGGCTTATAGCGCTTCAGACGCGTGCCGGTCGTGATAGAAATCGTTGAAATAGTCAGCGATTTGCCATCCAGTCCATGATTGTTGATAGCATTTGCTTTTGCGCTCTCAATAGCCTTTTTGACAGGCAATGCGGCGCGGCGTGGAACGTGCTCCAGGATAACCAGCGCATCGGCGACGGTACGGTTACGAACAAGAGTTGCAACGATACCGACCTTACGTGGCGTCTGATCAACGCCCTTTGCGTATGAACGGACGGTAAACTCAGTAGCCATTACTTCTTACCTCCGTGTTTGCGGAACTTTCGTGTTGGACTAAACTCGCCGAGCTTGTGTCCGACCATATTTTCCGAGACCAGCACAGGAATGTGCATGCGGCCGTTATGGACTGCGATCGTACGACCAACCATATCTGGAGTAATCGTGCTGGCTCGCGCCCATGTCTTGATGATAGTTCGGTCGTTGGTGTCCAAGGCCGCCACTTTCTTAGCAAGCTTGGCATCAACATAAGGACCCTTTTTGAGTGATCGACTCATATCTTACCTCTTCCTCTTCGCATTATGGCGGCTACGTACGATCAACTTGTTCGTGTCTTTACGACGACGAGTACGATAACCGAGTGTTAGTTGACCCCATGGGGTTCGTGGTGCTTTACCACTACCGTGACGACCACCGTCACCACCACCATGCGGGTGATCGGCAGCGTTCATAACGACACCGCGGACGCCAGGTCGGATACCTTTGCGGCGGTTACGGCCGGCAGAACCGATTTTGACGTTCTGATGCTGGACGTTGCCGACGACACCGATGGCAGCCGTACATTCCAGACGGAACTTGCGGACTTCACCCGATGGCATACGAATCTGTGCGTAGTCACCTTCTTTGGCCATTAGTTGCGCCTTGGCGCCAGCTGAACGAACCATCTGAGCACCCTTGCCAGAATGGATCTCGATAGCGTAGATTTGCGTACCGACGGGGATATTAGCGAGCGGCATACGGTTACTGCTCTCGATCGGAGCATCAACGCCGCTTTGGATGACCTTACCCTTGGTCATGCTGGTATCTGCCAGAATGTAATGATACAGACCGTGCTGATCCTTCACGCGTGCGATACGAGCTGAGCGGTTAGGGTCATATTCAATCTCTTCGATCGTCAATTTCAAACCATCAGCCAAATTGTGGTTCATCAGACGGTAGTGCCGCTTGACACCACCACCACGATGACGAACCGTGATGCGTCCGGTATTGTTCCGTCCCGCATTCTGCTTCTTACTCTTGATCAAGCTCTTGAGCGGTTTACGTGTCGTAATCTCGCTCAAGTCCTGAGTCGTCATACCACGTCGGGCTGGAGTAGTTGGATTATATGCTTTAATCGGCATTACTTCTTCTCCTCTGCTTCGGCTGGGACGTCGAATACTTTGATGCTATTGCCGTCAGCCAGACGTACATACGCCTTCTTAGTATCTTTACGGGTGGTCGTGCCAGGGTAGCGGTTCTTTCCACGAGAGAACCGTACGGCCTTACCACTCTGGACAAGTGTTTTTACGTTAACAACTGTTACATCGTATTGTGCTTCTACGGCTGCGGTGATCTGCTGCTTGTTGGCAGTCATCGGCACGTTGAAGACATAGACGTTTTCCTGAGATTGCGCATATGCCTTCTCAGTCGCTCGGGGTGTGATGAGAATGTGTGTCATATTACTTCTCCTCCCTTACGAGCCAGTCTTTGATGACTGGAACGGCTTTTGGTGAAAGCACGATGTGGTCGGCATTCAGAATGTGATAGACGCTGAGGTAGGTCGCGCGGATCAACAGAACGTTTTGGATGTTCTTAGTGGCACGCAGCAGTTCAGGAGTCTTCTCGTCGACGACGATAAGGGTCTTACGGGCGAACTTGTTGTCAGCCAGGAATTTGGCGACTTCAGCGGTTTTACCGGTAGTCTTAACGTCGGTGATGACGATTTTCTTGGCTTCATTCGCCAGTGTCAGCGCCTGCTTTACAGCGACACGCTTGCTGGTAGTCGAGAGCTTCTTGGTGTAGTTTTCGTTACCTCGTGGACCGAAAACGATACCACCACCGCGCCAGATTGGGTTACGAGTCGAACCGAAACGAGCACGACCGGTACCTTTTTGCTTCCAAGGCTTCTTACCACCACCGCGGACTTCACCACGTTGCTTGGTCGTTGCACTTGCTAGGCGGCTGTTTGCAAGGTACGAATCGTACGCAAGCTTCAACAGCTCGTGGTTGTTAACCTCAACGTTGAAGACTTCTTTTGGTAAAGCAGTCTTAGCTACTGCTGGTTTCGTAGTCTCAGCCATTATGCTTTTCCTCCGATTACGATAAGACCCTTGCGAGGACCTGGAACCGCACCCTTGAGGCCGATCAGGTTGTTGGTCGCATCAACGTACGCAACTTCCAGATTCTTGACGGTCACTTGGTCATGGCCCATACGGCCTGCCATGCGTTTACCCTTGAAGACCTTCTGCGGATACATCGATCCGATCGAACCTGGCTTACGAACGTTACCGTTACCACCGTGGGTCTTCTTGCTTGTATTAAAGTTGTGGCGTTTTACCGTACCGGCAAAACCTTTACCTTTTGATGTACCTGTCGCATCGACGATGTCGCCGAGTGCGAATGCTGATACATCAATCGCGTCTCCTACCTTGAGGCCTTCAGGTAGTTCTTCGACGCGAAATTCCCGAATGTGCTTCGGAGTCACTTGAGCTGGTTTCACATGACCAGCAACGGCCTTGCTCAGGTTCTTACCCTCACCAAAAGCTACCTGTACTGCGTTGTAACCGTCAGTTTCGACGGTCTTCACCTGAGTCACAGTCACAGGGCCAGCTTGAATCAACGTGACTGGAATAGCCGCGCCGCTCTCGCTAATGATTTGGGTCATACCAATTTTGGTACCGAGAAGTGCTTTCATTGCATTTCGCTCCCACTTAAAACTCTTGGTGGAAGGTAGTATCGGACGGCCCGACTTGCCAATTCACCAAGAGAGAGTTGTTATTACGTAATAAGTTACCCGTTCAATATAGCATATTTTATAGTGGTACGTCAAGGTTTTGTCGCTAGAAATATATGACCGACGGTGCGAAGAAACAAAGGATCGTCACGATGACCAGCACGGCATACCAAATCTTGCGATCCAGCTGACTTTTTTCAAATAGCGCAATCAAAATAGCACCGACAATGGAGCCGATCGGCAGCCCGTATAAATCCATGCCACCAATTTGCAACGGTTCCTTGAATTTCAGCCAGGCTGCGCCCAGAATGACGACCAGCACGAGCTTTAGGAAATACTCACCATCGGTTTCAAATAATTTCTCATAGCCGCGACGACTAAATGCACGATTTCGTGCATAAGTTCTAGGTCGCTTTTTTGTGTGTTTCTGCGCCATATTCTCCTTACTATAGCACAAAGCGCTTGCGCTTATGAGCCAGATGCGCGATAATGCAGACATTGAATATCTACAACACTGGGAGAAGAATATGCCAGCAAAGAAAACCACTACGAAGAAGTCACCGGCCAAGAAAGTAGCCACCCGTAAGACCGCTACGACGAAAGCATCCGGCCCCAAGCTTGTGCGGATGGCGAAACGACCGCAGATGGAATCATTCCGCTTAGCGCGACCACAGTCACCGTTCCTGACTATTGCAATCACCCGCCAGACATTATACTGGGCAATCATCGCGGCGGCCGTGCTGGGTCTCGGTATGTGGATCATTTACCTGCAGAACCAGGTGAATCAGATCTATGATGCGATTGACGCCAGCAGTGCTGATAATAGCCTCGTTATTCCGCACAAGAAAGCATCGGTGGACAAATAATCCTACACGCAAAACAAAAAGCCCGGTAAACCCGGGCTTTTTTATATCCGCTTATTTACATACGGATTTCGGCATCAACACCAGCTGGCAGGCTGAGGTTCTGCAAGCTGTCGATTGTCTTCGGCGTTGCATTCGTAATGTCAATGAGACGCTTGTGGACACGCATTTCAAACGATTCACCGCCCTGTTTGTAGACGTGCGGGCTTTTCACGACCGTGAACGTACTCCGACGGGTTGGCAGTGGAATCGGACCAGCAATGCTGGCACCGGTACGAACTGCTGTGTCGATGATTTGCTTTGCTGATTGGTCAATGACCTTGTGGTCATATGCCTTCAGGCGGATGCGGATCCGAAGACCCTGTTCTTTTTTCTCTACCACGTAGAAACTCCTTGTGTGCGATACCGTAACCTCTGCTCGAATCGTATCACGTCTGCGTGCGTACGTCTGGCCGAGTTCTCGGTATGATGATTGATATACCGGCTTATTGTACCAGTGTAAGGTGATTTTGTAAAATCTATTGACAATCATGACAGCTGAGCCTATAACAAGAGAGGCTCCGCTGAACACACTCATCCCGAGACAAAGACAGGAGGTGCGGCGCGATGGCACTTACCAGTGCTTTCAGCCGTAGCAAGCCCGCGTTCGTTATGGACCCGGATCTGGTGGCAAAACGCAAAAGACTTGCCATGCAGGCCCTTTCTCCTCTGTACGAGAGCATCGATTTCGTTGCCCGCTCACTGGTTGACCGGCTACAAATGATCGAGGCGCAGCATCTGACCCGCACGGTCAACGCGCTATCGATCGAGTTCAAGACGTCGTTGGACGGTGACTGGACTGAGTTCTTCTCGTCAAATGACGACCTGAACCAGACGCTTGCCGACGGTCTTCAACGCGTCCGCATCGGTATCTCAAGCGGACTGATGTTCGGCGGATTCAAGCAGTGCCGGGTCAAGAAGATCACTCTCGACACCGAGACGCAGCATTTCATCATCGACCTGCACTGGATGAGCGAGCCATCGCGGCTTAAGAAGCTGCTGGCCCGTCGTCACTGACCCCGTCCCTCGTAGAGCAATACTCCGCTCCGAGAGGACGGGGTATTTGCTTGCTATATTTAAATACCCCCGATTACTCGGGGGTATTTAGTCTACGTGGTTCGTTGATTACTTC
>CAZVUH010000018.1:0-6221 GCA_964629565.1 uncultured Candidatus Saccharibacteria bacterium
CCGTCATACACGCTTCCGCCCGGACTGTTGATATACAATTTGATATCTCTTTTCGGATCATCGTATGCAAGGTGCAATAGCTGGGCGACAACGATGTTCGCCGTATGCTCGTTGACATCCTCACCGAGAAAAATAATCCGCTCATTCAAAAGGCGTGAATAAATATCAAACGCCCGTTCTCCATCGTGCGTCTTTTCGATAACCGTTGGTACAAGATAATTCGTTGGCTTTGTCATATATCCAGTATAGCAAAACTAGCACTCGTGTAAATAGAGTGCTAGTTTTATTGCTTAGATAACGAAATCGCTAGTTTAGGTATTCAATGCAACAAGTTTGTCGACTGTTTTTTCGGTCAGAAGACGGTTCGCAATGTCACGCTGGACTTCCGGATCGTCGAACTGCTTCAAAGCCTCCGGGTTGTTGCCATACTGTTGCCTATAGAGATTGACATGCTCCTCAAGCTCTTTGTTCGTCGCCTCAATCTTGAGTTCTTTTGACAGCTCGGCTAGGACGAGGCCGGCTTTGACACGCTTCTCAGCCGCCGGGATGACCTCTTTACTCTTCCAGTCGTCTTCGTCTTTGAACTTTTGTGCCGAGAGATATTGTTCGAGCGTAATGTTCTGGTACATCAGGTTCTGACGCATATCCTGCTCGATGCTGCGGACTTGATCGTCAACCAGTACTTGTGGGACGGGCACCTTACTGGCCTCAACAAGGGCGCCGACCAGGTTGTCTTTCAGTTTCTCAGTTGCTTCGCGTTCTTTTTGCGCCGTCAGCTCACGCTTAATGTCATCTTTGAGTTCTTTGACCGTCGCGACGTTCTCGTTCACTTTCTTTGCAAACGCATCGTCCACCGTCGGTAAAACCAGTTCGTTGACTTTTTTGAGTGTCGTCGTGAAAACGACTTTCGCTCCAGCTAAGTCGGCTACATGGTAATCGTCGGGAAATGCGAGATCGAGGTCGAATGTCTCACCAGGTTTTTTACCGATGATACCTTCTTCAAATCCGGGGATAAAGCTATTGCTGCCAAGCTTAAGACTGTAGTCGGTGGCCGTGCCGCCGTCGAAGGCGACATCGTCTTTTTTGCCCACGAAATCTATGATGACTTCATCACCGTCTTTCGCCGCACGATCGGCTGCCTGCTTCTCGGCCGAAGCTTCGCGCATACGATTGATGATGTCATCAACTTCTTTTGCGGTAACGGCAACTTTTTGCTTTTCAACATTAAGTTTCTTATAGTCACCGAGTGTTACCTTAGGCAATACTTCGGCTTCTGCGACAAATTCCATTTCGCTTTTAGGAACGAATTTCTTGACATCCACTTCTGGACGGTCGAGCACCTGGATATTCTCAGCGATGAATGCCTCGGCGACCGCTTTGGATAAGGCGTCTTCCATGGTCTGTTGCATCAATGCGTTCGGATCGACGCTTTTTGCGGCTACACTGGCTGGTACTTTTCCTTCGCGGAAGCCAGGTACTTTGATATTCTTGGCAAGTTTTGTCAGGGCCACCTGTTCGGCAGCTTCAAGTTCTTTGGCATCGAGCGAGATCGTAAGCTCGACGCGGGTGTCGGATAGATATTTTACATTCGTCTTCATACAAACGGCTAGTATAACAGAGATGGGCTAGACAGACAAATCGTCATCGGGTGCATGACGGCGACTGTCTTCGACGGTCGTGATGATACGCTCGACACTGAGTTTCTGCTCTTCGGCAGATTTGGTGTCTTTGAACGCAAAGATACCTGAGCGCATTTCGTCTTCGCCAACGAATACCATATAGGGAATCTGTTTTTTGACGGCCGTCTTTATCTGCTTGTCGAGCTTGCGATCCGTAATATCAACTTCAGCATTGACGCCCTCAGCCCGCAACTCATCGGCCAGCTTGAACGCGCCGCGCAGCGCGTCACCTAGCACGACGATGTAAACGTCGGTCGTCGATGGGAAATCAGGCAACAGGCCGTGTGAACGAAGGAAGAGCTCAGTCATCGTAAGACCGGGTGCCATGCCGACCGCAGAAATTGGTTCAGCACCGAAGAGGCCGACCAAGCCGTCGTACCGCCCTCCACCAAACATGGCACGGTTATTATCGGGATGATTATCAAAGACCTCGAATACCGTACCCGTATAGTAATCGAGACCGCGCATCAGTGTGATATCAAAGACGGCATTCTTGACATCGGCCCGCTCCAACTGCGTAAAGAGTTCTTGTACTTCTTTGACGGTCTGGCTCTCACGGATTTCTCGAGGCAGGCCACCCATGCTCTTGGCAGCGAGCAGCTCGGCTATTTTCGTCAAGCCTTCCGGTGCCCTGTCCTGCCCAAAAATCTCAATCGCCTGATCGCGGAAATCTTCGGTTGTAATCTTATTCTTCCGATCGAATAGCCGTATCATCAGCTGCGCTTGAACCGCGTCAAGACCGAGGTACTGTGCCATCATGAAGTTGATCAGCTTCCGGTTGTTGATCTTGATGGTATACATCTCATCGCGAGCACCGAACGCTTTCATGATAGCGCTGCCGAGCGTGATAATCTCAGCTTCGGCTAAAACGTTATCAACACCAAAGATATCGGCGTTCAGCTGCCAGAATTCACGCTCACGTCCCCGCTGTGGACGTTCGTAGCGCATAAAATTCGCGATGCTGAACAGTCTGGCCGGATAACCCAGTTCCTGGCGACGGGCAGCAACCATCCGGGAGATAGATGGTGTCATCTCTGGGCGGATCGCTACGGTCCGACCCCCACGGTCGGTGAACGCATACGTCTGTTCGTTTGCCAGCTCCTGGCCACTTTTGGCCGTATAGACCTCAAGTGGTTCGAGCGTTGGTGCGCCGTATTCTTCATAACCGAAACTCCGGACGGCTTTTTTCCAGGTATCAAAAATATAATTTTGCACCCGTTTGTCTTCGGGGTAATAATCACGTGTGCCTTTGTAGGGCTGTGATGATAGCGTACTCATTGCCATAATAGTCTCATCTTTCTCTGTTAAACGCAAGATTAAGCGGTATGGGTTCTATTCGCATCACTAGTTCTTAGAACGTGCTGCTGCAGCCAGGCATACATGACGATACCGGCGGCCACACCCACATTCACTGACCGCGTGCTACCAAACTGTTCAATCGCCACCACTTTCTCGCAAGCAGCCAGCATTTCTGGCGATATGCCCGGTCCTTCGCCACCAAAGACAAGGACGGCTTTTGCCGGCAAGGTTGTGCGTCCTAGCGCGACAGATTCATCGATATTGTCGACAGCTATGATATGCCGCCCGGCCACCGCTTCAACGAACTCATCCACGCTTTTATGGTGGATGATATCCAAATAACGGTCGGTCACCATCGCTCCACGTCGATTCCAGTGCCGTTTACCGATGATGTGGACGGCAGCGACGTTGAACGCGTTAGCCGTGCGGACAATCGTGCCGATATTCAGATCGTGTTGCCAGTTCTCGATAGCCACATGTACATCATGATGGCGGATGCTCAGGTCATTGCGGATCGCCTCCATAGTCCAATAGCGGTATTTGTCCGCAACGTTTCGAGTGTCACCGTGCTCCAGCAGGTGCGCATCGTAATGGTCGCCAGTCGGCCACGGCTTAGGATGAGGCGGTGCCCCGATCGGTTTCTGATCCATAGTACTCAGTATAACGGCTAAGCGCGGCGAATCAGGCGATTCACCAACTCTTGCCACTCATCTGTATCAACCAGACCCCTGTTGATAGCAGCAACACGAAGATCAAGCAGGACGAGTAATGCTTGGCGCTCTTCGGCCAATTCCTTATTTTCCCGCGTATCCTGCAGCGCATGCACGATAGCCGCAAAGCCCGCATCGTACTCCTCATCGGTTTCGTCGATCAGACGATCCCAATCATGGTTGCTCACGCCGACAGAAAACCGGATACGCTCCATCCGTTCCCGCCAGGCAATGCGCTCAGGTGTCAGATTGTCCCGTCTTTTCGTGCCAGCATATTCCAAAATATACTGCGGCAACCGTCCGCGTACTCCAGGGTGACGAAGTTCGGACAGAAAATGGCTCAAAACCTCATCATCACCCAGATCATCGAGATAATCAGTATGATCCTTGAACGGTATGATGACGGCTTCGTGGTCCTCAGGCCTGAGTTGTTCGCTCATCTCTTATACCTTCCGTAAAAAATACCGCTCCAAACGGAACGGTCGTGGTTGACAAAGTGGCGAGATATCGTTACACGAAGATGTCTCATGCCTATAGTATATATCAGATTTACGACATTTACAAAAACAAACACCGGTCTGAAACGACCGGTACTTGCGTTGGTACACGAGAGAGGACTTGAACCTCCACGTCCCGAAGGACACTAGCACCTGAAGCTAGCGCGTCTACCAATTCCGCCACTCGTGCTTATGAGCGCTTAGCGCGTCTACGATCACTTACGTTTCACGCAGCCGCCACTCGTGCTCGTGCCTATACATCATACTCGAGAAAAAGCGATGCTGCAAGCCTAGCTATGCGGCACGTAGTCAGCGATCGAGGCTGTGTCGTACGTCGACCGCAGGTCTGCCACCAGTTTCTTCAGTTCCGTCGGCTGTTTCACTCCCGGATTGAGGATCGAGAACGGATCAAAGATCGCTTTGACCTGGCTAAACAGCTCCTTTATGTCATCGTCGATCTGCTTGAAGGCGGTGGCGGACTT
Organism: uncultured Candidatus Saccharibacteria bacterium; assembly: GCA_964629565.1. Classification (GTDB taxonomy): domain Bacteria; phylum Patescibacteriota; class Saccharimonadia; order Saccharimonadales; family Saccharimonadaceae; genus CAZVUH01. The sequence continues at coordinate 4,668 of CAZVUH010000018.1, forward strand.
GAATCGGCCCTCATTCGACTCAGCGATCAGGACTCCGTTATGATCGACTACCAAATTGGCATACTCGTCAAGCAATTTGAAGATCTTTTGCTTGTCACCGACCTTCTTAAGCTGAAGGTTTGGTCGCGTACTGACGATGCCCTCCATCGGGCGGACGTACAGAGGCAGAGTGACGCTATGTTTCTTCGCAAGCTTCCTAACGGCGACCGCAAAATCCTCAAAGCGGTCAAATGGTACGTAAACACCGTCAAACAACGGAGGGGCCGATACCTCGTGCGCATCTGGAAGAAGTACGAATGCCGTCACGTCGCGTACGATCGCCAGTTCCATCGCCTGGGCTTCGTCCTCAGCCGTCACGACATACGCGTCAAACTGCGTGGCCAACTTTTCAACCTTCTTCAACGCTTTTGCTCGTGCACGCTTACTGAAATCACCGAACGTCGCACAAAGGACGACGCTGACAGGAGAATCCGCGCTGGCCGCTTCATAAAAACCATATTGTTTTCCTTGGGCGCGGGCTTCTTCGAAATAGAGGCCGTCAAAGTACTCCAATGAATCCGGATTGAGCTTCGCAAGCTCGTCCACTGCATCGCGGGCTTTGTCACTGCTGCTGAATGCGAGCAAAGCGACGGCCGGATGCTCATTAAGAAATTCTGTCCGCAATATCATCTCCGAGACAATGCCGAGCGTACCTTGGCTGCCGGCCAGAAGCGGCAACAGGTCAAACGAACCATCCTTCTGCTTCACGTCACGCAAGCGGCTATAGCCGGTCGTATCGACCACATCGCTTAGCTTGCTTTGGATCAGCTCCTGATTATCATCGATCAGCGCATCAAGTTTGCGGTAGATGTCTCCCTCGAGACCAGGCAAACCCTTTTTCTTGCTGAGTTCGCGCTTATTAAGACGTTTCGTCTGCAGGACGTCGCCGTTCGCTAGCACCACCTCAATCTGATCGATCCATTCGTCGATAGCACCATACTTTCCAGACAGATGATTGGTAGTGTTGTATCCAACCGCACCACCGATCGTCGTATAATACGCATCGTCAGCCAGCACCGGGATAGTCGCACCCTGCAACGCAAGCGCTTCTTTCATCGTTCCGATGTTAACGCCAGGCTGGACGCGGACAAGCTTTTGCTTGGCATCGTATTCGAATATACGGTTCATATGCGCCGTCATGGCAATAATCGCACCGGCCCCGATAGCACCACCGGTATCATCGGTACCTGCACCACGGGCGGTCAAAGAGAGCACGTGACCTTTTTCAGCCAGCTGCCATGCAAAACGCGCCACCTTCCGTATATCGTTTGTTACCCGTGGATAGACGATCATTTCCGGCGTTATCGTAAGCACGCTGGCATCGGTTGAAAAGCGAGCCCGGATAGCGCTGTCGGTCACGACTTCACCGAGAATATGTTGGTTCAGATATTTGGAAACTTTGCTCATTACTACCCCATCAGCTAGACTATATGTCTCTATGATAGCACAAGCATTGTCCTGTAAAGTCTTTATCTGTAAGGGTTTTTTTGCTATAGTAATGAAGCTTCCAATACG
>CAZVUH010000018.1:6321-15422 GCA_964629565.1 uncultured Candidatus Saccharibacteria bacterium
GCGGATGTGGTGGAATTGGTAGACACGCATGCCTTAGGAGCATGTGCCTTCGGGCGTGAAGGTTCAAGTCCTTTCATCCGCACCAAGCAATAGAGACCTCAAGTAGGTCTTTTTTGTTGCTCTATCAAGCCGTTCGGCGGAAATTGAGTAAACCATAGCGAACCCTCGTATGAATGCCGCCAGGCCTTCTACTTCATATTCATCAATGATCTTGTTTAAATCACACGATTCTCCATCAAACAGATATGAAAATGCTGCGTCACAAGTCTGTTGTCGATACTGCAAATCGGTTGCTTCATCGAGATAGCGGTTACGTGGCCTGGTCAGAAAGAAATAACTGCAGGCTTTTTCAAGTTCTTCCGGTGACAAAAACAACTCAACTTCGTTTGGGACCGGTCGTATGGTCAACTGTTCCCTGCCGACTTCTGTCAGGGCCTGGTATGCGCAGCCCGCGCCGAGGTGCAGGTTTTCACGCGCCATATGACAGAAATCATCCTCAGGCAGTCGTTCAGCCGCTTCCATCAGTGAGGTTTCCAGCGCAAGATATTTACGCAGAACAAGCCTGGCTTCGAGAAAAACCGACTGAGGACTAAGACGACCGTGTAATGCTTCCATACATCCTGCTTATGCCTGTATGATACGCCTGTTTACGCAAAATAAAAACGCCTTTTCAGGCGTCTCGGCGGAAAAAGGTGAGATAGGCATTTCCATAACTACGATTGTCCACCACAACAATTCCGTTTCGAATTGGTACCTCACCTCTTCCTGGATGTGATAATACCATAAGCCCATTTGGTTTTAAAAGCCCGAACAGCTGTTCAACTGTGGAAAACTGAGGATCATGGTATGGCGGATCAGCAAAAATCAGATCAAACGTCGCATCGTCAGCCGTTTCAAGCCAGTTGTGCACACTGGTCGGAATAAGCTTGCTCTGGTCTTCAACACCGAGCAGAGCAATATTTCCTGCCAAGACGCGCTGGGCTACCCTGTCCTTGTCGATAAAGGTAGCATAGCTGGCACCCCGGCTCAATGCTTCAAGACCAAGCACGCCTGTACCGGCAAATGCATCAAGCACATCGGCATCCTGGACGATCGGGCCGATGCTATTGAAAAGTGCATTCCGGATTCGTTCGCTCATCGGATGCGTACGACGGTTGTCTGGCGCATCGAGTTTACGTCCGCCGTACCGACCGCTGATAAGACGGACATTCATAACTACGAAGACTTCCGCACGGCCGCGACCCAGCTGAGTACGACTGCTTTTATGATGAGTGGCGCCAGCGTATCGCGCGTTTCTTTGGCGAGATGGCGTGTCCATCCTTTGGCGGTGAATTCTTCGTACATCTTCATTTCGGCTACTTCACGCAATATCTGGCGGAATGCATGCTCGTAACCCTTTTCCTCCAGTAGCTTGATATCGTCCTCATCAAGCTCCGTAGTTTCAAACCGGGCAGTAGAAATCGTCGTCGCGACCCCGAACTCAAATGCCAAGTGCGTCGTCATGAGACCCTTTGAACCCCAGAATTCCCAGTTGTTCTTTAGCTGATGGCGTCGACTTTTACCGGGCATCAGCATCTTCGAGCGCTTACTCGTGCGTGTTTCAATACCTTCGCCGCGCAATTCCTCAAGTTTTTCCTCAAACGGGTAATGGTGGGCCGGCGTCAGACCGTCAACCACCGCATGAGCCAGCCACGACGCTTCGAAAGCCGCCCGCTCCGGATTGTCTTCCCGCAGCGCTGTCGCCAGGTTGTATATATGATCATCGAGCAGGTCAAAAAAGGCATGGTCACCTTCATGGTAAGGATCAATGAAGTGCCATGGCTCATCGACGCCAGGACTTTTGCGCTTAATACCATCCGGGCCGTTCAGGCCTTCAAAATGCAATATCTGCCGGATGGTGGGAAACTGAAGACCGCGCGGGACATGCTTTTTAAGGTGCCGCCTGGCGATTCGATCGATTCGCTGGTGGGCACCCATGACACGACCTGATTTCGTTCGAAGTGTGGATCCAGAGTACATACGATTTAATTTAGTGTTGTCAGCCGTCGGTAGCGTTCCACCTGTGCCGTTAACTGTTTATAGTGTAACAAATCTTGGCCGCTTTCAACGAATCCTCGCGCGGCTTTCTGTGCCCGGGCGATCAGTTTCGTGTCACCTAAGGTGGCAATCTGCAAATTCAGCTCCCCATGCTGTGCCCGTCCGTATATCTCGCCGGGACCACGTAGGCGCAAGTCGACTTCCGCCAGATAAAAACCATCCTGGGACTTTTCTATTTCTTTGAGCCGCTGTGACGGCTTGGTACTGTCCGACATCATCAGGTAACAGTAACTCTGGTGTTGACCCCGACCTACGCGGCCGCGGAGCTGATGAAGCTGCGACAACCCGAAACGATCGGCATTTTCAATCAGCATGACCGTGGCATTCGGCACATCGACACCGACTTCCACTACCGTTGTACTCACCAGAATGTCGAGCTCACCGTCAGAAAAACGTTGCATGACCGCGTCTTTGTCCGTTGGCGCCAACTTACCATGCAGCAGACCGATGCGCCGGTGTTTGAAGACCGACCGCTGCAACTTCGCATACTCCGCTTCGGCACTCTTGATCTCGTTGTCCGGGTTATCGTCAATCAGGCTGCAGATGACATATACCTGACGGCCGGCTGCGATCTCGTGATCGATCTTTTCGTAGAGCTGCGCCCGGCTATTCGGAGACCAGATGCGCGTCTCGATTGGTTTGCGACCCTTCGGCAGTTCGTTGAGGATCGAGACATCGAGCTCGCCGTAAACCGTCAGGGCCAAACTGCGCGGAATTGGCGTGGCTGTCATCGCCAGAAGATGCGGCATATGTTCGGACTTCTGCAAAAGCGCCTGCCGCTGTGCAACGCCGAAACGGTGCTGCTCATCTATGACGACAAAGCCCAGTTTATGAAACGTGACCGGATCCTGGATAAGCGCATGGGTGCCCACGATAACGTCAACTTCACCACTTTTCATGCTTTCGAGCAGCAGCTGGCGGGCTTTGCCTTTGACGCTTCCTGTCAGCAGACCAATCCGGACATTCAATGGAGCGAGTAGCGCGCTCAGCGTCTCGGCATGCTGTTTGGCAAGGATCTCCGTCGGAGCCAGTAGTGCCGTCTGAAAGCCATGACTAGCCGCCTGTCTTGCAGCCAGACCAGCCACGACCGTTTTGCCCGACCCCACGTCACCCTGCAAGAGCCGGTTCATCGGAACCGCCTTTTCAAAATCTTGAATGATTTCCCATGCCGCCCGGCGTTGGGCGCCGGTCAGTGCAAACGGCAGTTCGGCCACAAACCCGCGCACTACTTCTTGTTCGAATGGAATATGCCAACCTTTCAGTGCGGCATTATCCCGTTTGTTGAGCTGGCTGGCGAGCAGCAACTGGAACAATTCTTCAAAAGCCAGCCGCTCTCTGGCACGAACGATGTCCTCTCCCGACTTTGGAAAATGCATTCCAAGCAGCGCTTCGCCGTAGCTCATCAGATGCTCGTTCGTGACGACCGCCTCCGGCAGCGTTTCCGGCAGCATTGTCATGATCGGCTTCAGCTCTGTCAGGATTTTGCGGACAAGCTGCGATTTTAAACCTTTTACCTGACGGTAGACCGGTACGATGCGGTCGGTACTCACCGGCATATCACTGACTTTTTCGGCACTCGGATTCGTCAGCTGATAGCGATTGTAGCTAAATTCGAATTCCCCTGAGAAAAAGAATTCGTCGTTGGATTTCAACTGTGTCGCCCGATACGGCTGATTGAACCAAACGGCTTTCAGTTTCCCGGTCTCGTCCGCCAAGGTGGCAGTGGTTATTCTCATCCCGCGGCGCACGATACGGGTCGAAATTGATTCACAGCGTGCCCGTATCGTCGCCTTGCCGGGACGAATATCGCGGATTGAGATAACTTCGGAAAAATCCTCGTGCGCACGAGGCAAGAATGTCAACAGATCGCCCACGGTATCCAGTCCTGCGGCTTTCAGCTGCTCCGCCGTCTTCGGTCCAACCCCCTTAACCGACGATAATGTGGTTGAAAGATTCATTTAATCCAGTATACAGCCGGTAAGAGGAGTCTGGAAAGTCATATGGTACAGTTACGCATTACGAAACACCCAGAATACCACGAAGCGCATAGGCCGTATCCTGCCATTTCTCGACGGCAATCGTGTCAATTCCCATTTCAACAACCGGATAATCGTTACCGCCTGGCTGGACCATATCGCCAAAATAGAGGATTCCATCTTTGTCCAGACCGACATGCTCCATCAGTTTGTTCATACCGAATGTCTTATTGGTACCAGGAACGAAAACATTGATACTGGTCGTACCGGCAATCTCATAATCAAATTCCGGTGCCAACTCTTTGGCGCGTGCAGCGATTTTCTCACGCTTTTTATGATCCGGATCCCAGGCATATTTCTCTTCCGTACCGGCGGCTTGTCCAAGGGCGCTGAATGTCACCTGTGAGATACGGTTTTCATTGATTTCGCCGGTCGGATTTTCCGTCCACAGCCCTAACTCGCGGGCGGCAGTCTCAAGTGCGTTGTCGATGGCAGAAATCTGTTGATCCGTCAGCGGAAAGCTGTAAACGAGCTTCCACTCCGCACCGTCGAATGTATAATACTGCGTCCCCTGCGCTACCATCAGATGAAGGTTCTTCAGGCGATCGAGCGGCTGTGCGCCAAGCGGAGTGATGATCTGGCGTTGAAACTCTTCATACTTCTGGCCGGAAATCACACAGACTTGGTAGTGATCCAGCAGCCGGCCGAAAAGATCGACCATTTCTGGGGTCAGCGGTGTCTTCGCGACATTCAATGTGTCATCAAGATCAAATGCGATCATTTTTTTCATCGTAAATTCCTTTTCTGGCTATGTCAGTTCGAGCTTTTATTATAGCAAATCAGTCAGCGGACTTCATTCTGGCAACGATCCGATCAACCATCGGATCTGGCTGTGCTGGAAAGCGACGGGCTTTCTCTGGTTTCCAGATCGCTCGGGACAACTGCTCAATTTCAGCAACCGACCGCTCTGGCTCTCCGTGAGCGGCGCGGGCGGCACGCCACGCCTGCGCAGCAAAGGATGCGATGAAGCCGTCAACCTCCGGATCTTGTATGACTGCAATTTTGGTCTCCGGATAGTGCAGAGCGTGGGCCGGCTCGAGTGAGACATCGATCGCACTGAAACCGGCATATTCAAAGAACTGGCTGTATGTCGGGTCGATCGTGGTAGCGGCATTGTGACGCAAAAAAACATGCCGGCTTTGCAGGCTAGGTGACGTTTCCGGCAAATCGATGATGATACGGGTCGTCCGCACATCATGGCAGTCACGCAGATATTTCTGAAGTGCAGCCGTTGCTAGCCCACATAATGAAAAGCGGAGTTGCAAATCCGCTCCAAGGAATTCAGTGACTTTTACCTCGTCGAGTAAACCATGTTCAAGCGGGCCCACGACACTTTCAGTAATCGTCCGTAGCTCCGCCGTATTCATGATTATCTTATGAGCACGAAGCTGTTCTTGCCCTTTTTTATTAGGGACGGCTCGAGAATCGGACTGTCTTCAGTGATTTTCTCGCCATTGACAGAAACAGCGCCGCTTGCGACCAGCCGGCGGGCCTCACCGTTGCTGGACGCGTAACCTGCCTGAACCAACGCCTCAATAGCAGTTACGTTGACTTGTACTGCTGGGATTTCTTTGGCGAGCGTATCGAGATCATCGGGTGACAATGATGAAAAATCAGCGCCACCGAACAAGACATCCGTGACCCGCATGACACTATCACAGCGTTCGACGCCATGGATGAGCGTCGTAACTTCCCGCGCAAGTGTTCTTTGAAGTTCACGAAGGCCAGGATCCATACGGTGGCGATCAATGAGATTCTCGATTGTATCCCTGTCCAGTAACGTATAAACCTTTATCAGGTCTTCTGCGGTCTCATCATCGACGTTCAGCCAGAACTGGTAAAACTGGTAGACACTTGTCTGCTCCGGGTCAAGCCAGACCGCCCCGCCTTCCGACTTGCCAAACTTAACACCCGTCGCCTTATTGACGATTAGCGGGGTACTGAAGACGTGCGCCTCACCTGCTTCGACACGACGGATTAGATCAACGCCGGTGATGGAATTTCCCCACTGGTCTGCCCCACACAGCTGCAATGTCACGCCATGCTCCCGGTACAAGTGCAAGAAATCATAGCCCTGAATGAGTGAGTAACTGAATTCGGCGTAACTAATGCCAGAACCACCCTCACCGAGCCGTGACTGAATGAAATCGCGTCCGAGCATGCCGCTCATCGGGACATGCTTACCGACGGTCCGCAGAAAATCAAGATAGCCAAAGCCTTTGAACCAATCGTAATTGTCGACAACCGTGAACTGCTGACCGGCAAAAACGGTACTGTATTGCCGCGAGATTGCATTTTTATTACGATTAATCTCTTCTTCGTTTTTCAGATTGCGCTCATCTTTTTTGCCGTCCGGATCGCCAATCATACCGGTCGCACCGCCGACGAGCAGATATGCCGTGTGGCCATGGTCGATGAAATGACGTACCATCATCGCAGCGGCCAGATTGCCTATCGTCATACTGTTCGCGCTTGGATCCACACCCCAATAGAAAGAGATTGGGTCACCATCTAAGGCTGATAGATCTGGGTATGTGGTCTGGTTCACGAAACCGCGCCATGCAAGTTCTTCGGAAAGTTTCATCCTGTATCCTCATCTGTTATTACTCTAGTGAGTATAGCAGAAAAATAAGCTTTACCGCTACAAAATAATGCTATAATAGAGAACAATATTGTTTATGGGAATCAGTGGAGATAATTACCCGTGGCCAAAAAACGATCAAGCCGTAAACTGAATGTTTACTCAAATCTGTCTCACCGACGAAAAACCAAAAAAGACGCTGCCGCCCGCAAGAAAGCGGAGTATCTTGCCAGTCTGCCGAAACACCCGGTCAAGCGTACCTTGTACCGCATGCATCCGAAACGTTTCTGGGGCTACTGGTTCAGCAAACGTGGCGCGATCACGGCGCTGAAGATTACCGGTGTTTTCATTCTGTTTTGTTTCCTGTTGGTCGGCGGCCTGTTCGCTTACTACCGAAAAGATCTTGACGCAATCCGTCCAGGCGAACTCGCAAAGAACGTTCAGACGACCGTTACCAGATACTATGACCGAAATGGCATACTCCTCTGGGAGGACAAGGGAGACGGCAACTACAAGCTCGTCGTGGAAAGCGGCGATATTAATGATTACATGAAAAAAGCCTCGGTCGCCATCGAGGATAAAGACTTTTATCATCACCACGGCGTCAGCGTCACCGGTACGTTACGTGCCGCGGTCAATAACGCCATGGGCGGCGACGTCCAAGGTGGATCGACACTGACACAGCAGCTCGTCAAGCAAGTCTTCTTCTCCGACGATACACAGGACAGAGGTCTTGGCGGCGTACCACGCAAGATCAAGGAAGCTATCCTGGCGATTGAAGTCGAACGCATGTACAACAAGGATCAGATTCTAACGCTATATTTGAACGAATCACCATATGGTGGTCGTCGAAACGGTGTTGAGTCCGGTGCGCAGACCTACTTCGGCAAGCATGCCAAAGACCTCACCTTGCCGCAAGCAGCCCTCCTTGCCGCCATTCCACAGAATCCGTCACTCTATAACCCATACAACGTCGCTGGAAATAAGGCGCTGGTCACCCGTCAGCACCAAGTGCTTGATAATATGGCAGACCAAAAGATGATCACACAGGAGGAGGCCGATAAAGCCAAAGCCGTGCCGATCCTCGACACGCTTAAGCCGGAGAGTGCTCAGTACCACAACATTAAGGCACCCCACTTCGTCCTTGCCGTCAAGTCTCAGCTCGAGAAGGAATTCGGCCTCAAGACGATGCGCCAAGGTGGCCTGACAATCAAGACGACGCTCGATTATAAAGCTCAGAAATACGCCGAAGCGGCCGTACGCGACGGCGCCAAGCTGATGTCTGGTACAGGATCGGACAATATATCCTTAAGTTCGGTCGATACTAAGACCGGACAAATTATCGCCATGGTCGGAAGCGTGGACTACAATAAGCCAGTCTACGGCGAACAGAATGCCGCCACCTCATTGCTCGAACCGGGATCAAGTATCAAACCGGTCGCAGATTATTCGACGCTCTTCAAACAGCGAGAAGGTGTCAACTACGGCCCAGGATCAATCCTTGCTGACACCAATTTCGACAGTGTCTACTGTGCTGGATCATTCTCCGGCTGTAGTCTTGGCAACTACACCAGAAGGTACTACGGTAATGTCACCATCCGCCAGGCACTTGCCAACTCGCTCAATATCCCGGCTGCTAAGGCAATGTACATCAGCGGCATCAAAGAGAGTGTCCAGACTGCGCATGACCTCGGCGACCTCTCATTCTGCCAAGGCAATCCGAATCCAACCCTTTCCGCTTCGATCGGTGGCGGCTGTGCGGTACGGCAAGTCGAACATACCAATGCGTACGCGACATTTGCCCGCGGCGGCGTCTATAAGCCACTCTCGTATGTACTGGAAGTGAAAAACTCGTCAGGTGAAGTCCTTAAATCCTGGAAGGATGAGGAGAAAAAACAGGCGGTCGACCCACAGGTCGCCTACATGATCACCGACATCCTGAAAGACGCCAATGCCCGTAATCTCGTCTTTGGCAGCCTGGGACGAAGTATCGGCTTCGTTATCCCCGGAGTCACGACAGCCACAAAGACCGGTACGACGAACGTCGGTAATAGTGCCAAAGACTCATGGATGATGAGTTACTCACCAGTCATTTCAACGGGTGTATGGAACGGTAACCACAATGGTTCGGTGCTTCTCAGCGATACCCACCTTATTCCGCAGACTGTCATCGGTGAGTACATGGAGAACGTACACAAGCATGTCTACGGCCCGCAGGGCAAGTGGAAAGAGGGCATGGACTTCAAAAGGCCGGCCGGTCTGCAGACGCTTACCGTCAACGGCCATACGGACATCTGGCCATCATGGTACAAAAAAGGTCAAGGTCAAAGTATGACGAACGTTACCTTCGATAAGGTCTCTAAAAAGAAAGCCACCAAATGTACGCC
>CAZVUH010000019.1:0-11415 GCA_964629565.1 uncultured Candidatus Saccharibacteria bacterium
CTTGTTTGGTATGCCCGACAAGCGGTCGCTCGATGTCCGGTGTATCAAGTATCGGCAGCCCCCGCCAGCCCGTACCGCGATGGAGATTTATGGCCAGTGTCTCAATCACGTCATCGGCATGATGCGCAGTCGCTATGGACGCGGTGTGTTTCGCAGCGAGCTCCCGCAGAAAGTAATAACGTCGGTCCCGCGCATGCGCCTCGCTCGCCTGAGGTCCGAGTTCTTCGCGACGCCATTCAAACGGAAGGTTATACGACTCGGCCAATTTCCCGACGAACCGCGCGTCAGCATCCGATTCGGGCCGAATACCGTGATCGAAATGAGCCACCACCAATTCTTTTTCACCGGCTCGTACAAGTTTATGGAGTAAGACAACGGAGTCGACGCCACCGCTGACTGCGACAATCAGTTTCATCACCTACCCGAATCGTTTTGAGAGGACGACCGCCAGCCAGATGCCGACAAAACCACCCACCATGCCCAAAAGCATGCTTATGGCATCGAATGAATTGTAGTCACCCCAGAGCATAGGCATCAATCCGCCAACGGTCATGCCGCCGACCGCGCCGAACATGACGGTCCGTTTACTTATCATGTTCCTATTATACGCTACAGATACCTCGTGCTGCCAAACGGGACTTTCTGCTTGACATAGATGCCGGTTCCCAGCGTGTCAGCCGAGTGGATCGTACGCGCCCCGTAGCGCTGGTTTATATCGTCAATCGCCGAAACGACGGCCTGCTCTTTTGCCATCTCATCGCCGAACAGGCTGAGTTGCGGATCGTCATTATCACTCAGCTCATAGCACGTCACGCCGATTTCTTTGATGCGCTCGGGCGCCCGTTCAAACAATTGCCGGGCTTGGAAATAAATCGCCTGGTCGCTGAAAAACGGTGCCGATGCCATATGCCTGGCATGCCAATACTGACGCTCTACCGTCTTGGCATAGACGAACACGCCACGCGCCACCTTGCCCTGAGACCGAATCTTCGAGCCCACCGATTCGGTCAGGTGATGAAGACGCTGCAGAATCTCCGTTTTCGAAAGCGTGTTCGACTCCAGAACGTATTGACGACCGGCCGTCTTGAGCACATTCGGCCGGTCATCGACTTCCCAGCCCCTCAGCCGTTGATGCCATTCCGTACCGCAGACACTTCTAAATACCATTTTACGGAGAGTAATCTCATCAGCATCAAGGAATTCAAGCGGTGTATAAATACCGACGGTATTGAGTCGGGCATGGAATTTGCGAGCGATACCGGTTAGATCTTCGAGTTCGAGCGAGGCAAACGTGGCGCGCAGGTTATCAGCCGTGATAACGTCGAGACCGTTGGGCTTATGCAACGACGCGGCGGTTTTCGCCAGGAAACGGTTGGTGGCAATCCCCACGTTACAGTGCATGACGTTGCCGATTTCCGCATACAGACGCTGTTTGATCTCACGCCCGATATCCTCAAGCGGTCTGGTGCGGATTGATTCGCTCGTCTGATGAAAATCGATCACGCCTTCGTCGATACTTTTCATCGTCACGTGCGCGGAATAGGACTGCATGATCTCGAGCATTTTCCGGTAAACATAGCGGTACTTCGGCGGATCGCTCTCCAGCCCGATGAGCTCAGGGCAGAGTTTCTTCGCTTCCCGAAGCCGCATGCCGAGCTTCACGCCCATCGCCTTGGCTTCATAACTCGCCGTCACGATCATCGTATGCTCCGTGCGGCGGTTGACGATAGCTACCGGCCGGCCGCGCAACATTGGCCTGGCCTGCTGCTCGACGGTCGCGAAACAGGAATTAAGATCGATATGCATAATCAGTGGCCGTTCGGAATTATACGTCTCACGCAGCATAGTGATCCGCCTCCATCGTCAGATGCCAGGTCAGCCGTTCGCTGTCGAATTCCAACCGGTAATCCGTCCCGCCGTCGGTCACATCAAAGACATGGACCGTCCGGTTACCCTTGGCATTCGGGTGTCGGAGACCTATCTCGGTTATTTCAATTTCCCGGCCGTTGGGGCGTCTGAACTTCAGCGGTGAGCACGGATTCAGACCCTCACCAAAGGTTGCTACCACTTGTATCCGTTCGTTCAAAAAGATTTCATCATCCATCGTAATATTCCTCAAATTAGTTGTTTGAGAAACGATTTGCTGGTTGTTCGCCCGTTTCCATCTGCCCGTTTCTAGCAGAAGATCCGAAGACGATGATGAAATTCACCCGGAGGGACGCTTTGCGCTGGAAGGCCAGTGTGTGTCGCGGGGAAGTTGTTTTTATTGTATCATAGGTTTCATGAGCGAGCGACCTATCGTACTAGTGGACATGGACGGCGTACTGGCAGATTTCGATGGCGCCACCGAAACCTTTTTGCGGCAGAACCATCCGCATATACCAATTGCCGAGCGTAAGAACTTTTACTTCCGCCACGACTATCCGGATGAAGCCCATCATGGGCTTATCAACGACCTGCATGCGTCACAGCACTTCTTCCGGAATCTGGAACCAATCACAGATGCCCTTGAGAGTTGGCAACGGATCATTGACCTCGGCTACGAGCCCCGGATCTGTTCGTCACCGCTTCACACGAACGAGTGGTGCAAAGAGGAGAAACTCGCCTGGGTGGAACACCACCTCGGCAGACGCGCTATGAAGACCGCCCTTATCACCAGTTATAAGGAGGAGTGTGATGGCATCGCACTGATCGATGACCGGCCGGAAATCAAAAATGCCACCACAGCACCGTGGCGACACATCATCTTTAATCAGCCATATAATGCCAGCATTGAAACGGAGCTTAGGCTCTACGGCTGGCAAGATCCAAATCTTGAAGCCCTGCTTGAAGCAGCTAAAGCGGCCTAGTCCTTTTGCTGATCAACCGGCTCTTCACTAGGTTTCTTGCGGCTATTGGCGATGACCAAAACGGCGGCTATGACGGCGACGGCTGCCGCGATAACAGCGAAGACGACCAGCATCGACATACCGCTTACGGCACTTGTCTCTTCATGATGATGACCGGCGTGGGCAAATTGGGTAATAAAATTCATATGTTTCTCCTTTTGTTACTGTTACGGGTGAAGTTGGAAAACTTCATAATGTAATTGGTCCGATGAGATGCCCGTCTCAGCCAGCTGTGCGATCAACGCACTCATCATCTGGGGCGGACCGCACAAATAAATGTCTCGGTCCTTGAAATCAGGCACTAGCTGTTCAATACGCTTGGCATCAATAAAACCATGTTCAGCGTTTTTGACCTTCTCATCACTATAGATATAGACTTTCTTGATAGGAAGCGCATCGATCTCCGTTTTCAGTGGCACATCACTGCTGTCTTTGTTGGCATACAGCAAAACCGCATCTGTTTTCTCCGAAGCCGCCTGCTCAGCCAGACTACGCAGCGGAGTGATGCCGATGCCCCCGGCGATGAACAAACGTTTGCGCCTGACGGCCACATCTGATGTAAAGCGACCAAACGGCCCGGAAACCGCCACCTTAACGCCCGGTTCCAGTTTCTGGATTTCAGCCGTATAGTCCCCGACGCTACGGACCGATATGCGCAGTTCGTCACGCTTCGGAATCCAGGAAACCGTGAAGGGGTGCTCTTGCCACCACAATTCTTTGGTCAGGATCCGCACGAGAATGAACTGGCCGGGTTTCACCTTCAAACGTTCCAGACGCCTGGCTTTTATATAAACCGACGTGACGGTCGGCGTCTCGCGTACCACGCGGCTGACCGTAAACCCGAAGCGCCAGCTGTTGTAAAATACCAGGCCAAACCGCCAGATTAGCAGATTAAGCGCCACGAACATGTACAATCCGAGCCAATAATACCGTGCCGCGTCAGACGACAACAGGCTCGTACCGTTGGCGAACTGGTGCAGTGAAGCCAGGATGATTGCCAGATACACCATCAGGTGCACGTAATACCAGGTTTCAAATTTCAAACGTTTTCTGGCGATATACATCGAGCTGATCACTACCGCCACAAACAGGATTTCGGCGATAAGCGCCCATAAAACGTAGGCGTGCTCCGAAAAGATGCTCAGGTAGGCCGAGACGATGTCAGCTTTATCTTCCACCATATGATGCAGCGTGATGAAGATCGGATGAATGACGATCAAACTGATTGCCATGTAGCCGTTAAACCGATGGTAGCTCGCCAGCCGGTCCAGCCCGAATGCCCGCTCTATCCATGCGATCCGTCCCATCAGCATGAACTGCGTCAGGGCGAAAAACGTGGCAAGCAAGCCCAGGATATCAGCAATTGAAATGAAGGCCGAGTTGAGGTCACCCCCAGTTAACATCGGTATGCCAAGGGGTGTCCAAAGCGCGACCACACTGACGAGCAGCGCGCCCCACAAAAGGAGGATGAGCTGCTGCGCAAGCGTGATCGGACCGTCAAACAAATGGACTTTTGGCTTCATAAAACTATAGGGTTATTCGGTAACAATGACCGTACCTTTCATGTACGGGTGCGGCTCGCAGTAATACTCATACGTGCCGGCCTTGTCGAACGTGAAGCTAAAACTCTTGCCTTTGCCGAACAGACCGCTGTCAATCTTGGCTGGTGCACCATCTTGGGTCGTGACAGTGTGCTCAACACCGTCTTGGTTCGTCCAGGTCACCTTGGTTCCGACCTTCACGGTAATCGCTTTCGGACTGAACGCGTAGTTCTGTATCGTGACGGCATCAGTTGCTTCCGCATCGGTTTTGGTCGCACCCTGATTGCTCTCGCTGTGGCTGTGGTTCATGTCGTTCATATACTGGTCGTTTGCCTGACGGTTCAGTGCATAGACGACGAGTCCCACAATCGCAATCACGATGACGGCTCCGATGATAATAAGTGGTGTACGATTTTGCTTCATAGCTTCGTAGTCCTTTCTTTATGCCGATAAAATGAGGCAGGCTTTCCAGGGGATAAGACCCGCCTCACTTCATAATACGCCAGCTATCCTAAAAAGTATTAAAACTTGTCAGGGAACTGCTTGACGATACCGGCGGCCAGTGTCGAGAAGAGACCCTCGATGTGCTTGACTGATGTCGCACGGGTAGCTTCGGCTGTCTTGTAGTCACCGCTTGCGATCTGATCGATCATGTCAGCGGTCATTTTGACGTGTTCGTTCAAACTGCTGTACAGAACGTCCTCGGGCAGATTCGGGTTGGCGCCTGCCAAGAAAGCTGCTAGCGGGTGAGTATAGTCTTTATCGATTGTCGCAAGAGCGGCTTTCTTACCGGCTTCATCACCTTTCGACGATGCAACGGCGTAGTTGACGAATTGCGTCAGGTGGATGTCCCAGACCTTGTCAAATGTCGTCTCCGCATCCTTGCCGTAAATGCTACCGACGGCTGCACCAATATTGTGGCCGTTATTGATAAGAGCCGCTTTGTCCGCTTCGGCACTCTTTGAGCCCTGAAGCGCTGATGCTACCGCAACATAGACAAGATCCATGTGCTCCGTACCGGCTGATACGAGCGTCGAACGAAGGTCAGCCGCTTTTGTGCTGGCATTCGGTTTACCCTCGGATACACCGGTCGTCTGGCTCATATCCATACTATGATGGTCATCTTTGTTCATGTCGGCGATCCACCAACCGACGCCGCCGCCGACCAGTAGGCCAATGACCAAGGTGACGATTGCTGTTGTTACTTTACTGTGAGATTCCATAGAACCCTCCTTTATTAAATGATCCTACGCCAAGTCAATCTGTAATATACTTTACTTAATTAACTTAACTTGTTACTATAGTAATATAGAAAGATACGAGACGTCAACAACTATTTATGAAAAATGATATTTCTCAGATAACGACCTACGAATCCGGTGTTGTGCAATCCGCAGCCCACCGGCTGATGACGCGTATCAAGACGACCTTCCTCTCCCAGTACGATCTTACGGCTATGCAATGGTTTGTCATCGGCTTCGCCTATGACGCTGGTGATGCCGGCATTCCCCTGAATGATTTGCGCCGGAAACTGGACACGACCATGCCGTTCGTGACGAATATCGTCAACCTGCTTGAATCGAAAGGTATCCTGCATAAGATCAGCGACACGAAAGATAGCCGTATCAAAATCGCTCGGCTTAATCCGTCCTACTATGGAACCGTCGAAGAGATTGAAACGGGCTTACGCGATGCGCTTCGTGATGAGTTATACGGCAAAGATTCCATTTCCCGGGAAGAGCTTTCGACGTACATCTCTGTTCTTTATAAGATGCTCGGTAAATAAGCATTCTGGGAGATATAAAACACCCCTCCTAAAGGGGTGTTGATTGTATGCAGTGTGGTAGCAGCGACAAGGATTGAACTTGTGACCTCAGGCTTATGAGTCCTGCGCTCTAACCAACTGAGCTACGCTGCCACGTAGCGAGTATTGTAGCAAAAATAAGCTTTGATTTCCAGTAGTCAGTTTATTGGTCACCGCGTAAACGGGCTCCGGCCTGACCCATCATGTAAAGGACCTTGTCTGCTGCCGGGAGCTCATGACCATACCAGCCATGGTGTATCTGGTCATCGTCCATCACAATCAATATCGCAGGTAGCGTCTGAATGTCGTAGAAATCGGTAATCTCAACCGCTTCCCGCTCCGATCCGTCCAGGAGGACAACTTGCGATTCATCCGGCAGGGAAGTGTCTACCTCTTCTGCCAGCTGCTGTAATACTTCTGTGCTTTGACTGGACCCGTCGCTGATAAGATAGACCGCCGGTCCTTGTCTGTCGGGATGTGCCGTGAATTCCAATCCCACTACTATTCCTCGATATCCGCGATTGCCGCATGACGACTATTGATAAAATTTCTCAGCTCATCGTCGCTTCGCTCTCGGTTCCATGTCGCCAGTTCTAAGATATCGCTAATAGTGACTGGCTCGACGCCGCCTGTTTGTGTTTCCATGGTATTTGCTTTCTTTTTGTTTTTAGTTGCTTATGTACTTATTTAAGCATAAAAGTTATAAAAAAGCAATAGTATTTTGCAAGAATCGTAGTCTTATGGAGCCGCTTATGGTATAAATAGATGTAGAGGAAACAAAACATAAACAGATGAACAGCCTTCACCCACTCATCATCGTGGCCGTCGCAGCACTTATACACGCTAGCTTCCAGCTCAGCATTAGCATGCAGACACTTCTGAGCGGACACGCCATCGGTGCCCGTCGTTCCCAAGCAACGCTCGTCAGACTCAGCGGCTCATTCGCACTCGGCGTTCTGACGATGACTACCTTATGTCTCTCGTTTGCCACTTACCTTACCCAAACCCTGGTCGGTGAAACGATTCCACTCTTCGTCTGGTCGGTAATCTGCGGCCTGGTCATCGGGCTCGCCATTGCCGTCTGGAGTCTTTACTACAGGCGCGAAGCAGGCACGACATTGTGGATCCCGCGCGGCGTCGCTCGTTACCTGACAAGCCGAACAAAGGCGACGAAGACCAGTCCGGAAGCGTTCAGTCTCGGACTAAGTAGTGTCGTAGCAGAATTACTCTTCATCGCCACACCGGTGATTCTCGGTGGCTTGGCACTTACGCAGCTCGCCCCTAACTTGCAACTCCTGGGATTGATCCTGTATGTCATCATCGCCACATTCCCTCTGCTTATCGTAACCGCACTCGTCAGTGGCGGCCATAAACTCAGCTCGATTCAACGATGGCGGGAAGCCAATAAGAACTTTCTGCAATTCGCCGCCAGCGCCGGCCTTCTCATATTGGGATTCTACGTCTATGTCGACCAGATCACGGCTGCCAGCGTATACGCAGCGGGAGGATTTTAATGAGCAACATGCCAACAATTGCAGTTGTGAAACGAGGTGGTGCACGGCCATCGGAAAGCCTTATACGCGACAAGCTCTACGCGAGCGTTTATGCTGCCTGCTTGAGCGTCCGAACACCAGAAGGTGAAGCCGCCCATATCGCCCATGCCGTATCCGACTCGGTCGTCGGCTGGTGCGCCCAGAAACTGGAGGTTACTTCAGCCGATCTTCGCCGAAAAGCCGCCGAACATCTTGAGCAGTTCCATACCGAGGCAGCCTATTTATACAAACATCATGGTCTAGTTTTATAAGGAGACACCGTGCCAAAAAAACCTCATTTTGATTACGACCTGATTGTCATCGGCAGTGGTGCCGGAGGCAGTGCAGCCGCGACTAGCGCGGCCAAGAAAAACTTGCGTGTGGCAATCGTCGAAGCGGATACCTTCGGCGGAGACTCGCCAAACTTTAGTGACATTCCGACAAAAGCACTGCTCCATGCCGCATCGCTCTACGACGAAGCGAAGCATGGCGCCCGATTCGGCCTGCGCTCCAGCACGCTCGGCTATAATTATCCCTCTCTACGCAATTGGAAGGAATTGGCCGTCAAGCGAACCGGCGCCGGTGGTAATCGAAAATATTACGAAGGCCAAGGCATCGCCACTTACCATGGCGTGGCACATTTCTTAAGCCCAAATGAAATCAGCGTCAACCGCCGCCATCTATCCGCCAGACAATTCGTGATCGCTACCGGGTCGCACTGGGTCATGCCGAACATACAGGGTCTGAAGGAAGCAGGTTTTGAAACACCCCGCACTATTCTGGACAGTATCCGGCCGCCAAAGAGCCTGTTTGTCATCGGTGGGGGAACGAACGGTGTTGAAATCGCCCAACTGATGGCAACGTTTGGCACCAAAGTGTATATCGCCGAGATCGCCGCTCGCCTCCTACCACAAGAGGACGAAGAAGTCGGTGAGCTGATGGCCCGTTACCTCAAAGAACACAAAGGCGTGACGACACTCAATCAGACCAGGGTTCTTTCTGTCGTCAAAGACGGCATGGGTAAGAAGATAACATTCGTACGTGGCGAGACGCAAAAGACTATTCGGGTCGATGAGGTCCTTGTCGCTACAGGCAGACAACCGAGTGTCGACATCGGTCTTGAAAACGCGACCGTCGCCTACACGCCAAAAGGCATCGAAGTCAACGACTATCTCCAAACCAGCGCCCGGCATATTTTTGCTGCCGGTGACGTCCTTGGCCACAGTTCGCATACTCATACAGCGCTCATGGAAGGCCGCATCACTGCTAATAATCTCGTGAACAAATCAAAAATGAAACCCGACTATACCGCAACGCCACATCTGACGTTCACGTATCCAGGCGTAGCGTCGGTTGGACTCCGTGAAGATGACTGCATAAAGCGTGATCTTGCTATCAACAAGGCAGTTGCGCCGCTTACTATGGTCGCACGCAGCAATACCAGTGACTTCCGAGACGGTTTTTGTAAGATCATTACTGATAAAAAAGGAGTTATCCTCGGTGCCACCGTCGTTGCTCCCCACGCTGCCGAAATCATCCATGAACTGACCGTAGCCGTGAAGTATGGCCTGACGGCTCATGAGCTAGCGGGTACGCCTCATGCCTTCCTGAGCTGGAGCGAAATCGTCCGGGTTGCCGCCGCAAAAGTTGCCACCAACTAGATATTTCTGAATTACTTACAATATTATAGTAAATTTAAACGATTTGCTGCATACTGGTAGGAATATATCAGCTACTACCTAGGACTAACTATGACCAAATCACATCCAGCCCATTCCGCGCATCATCATGCCAGCAAATTCACAAGCCGCGAGCGAACGATCGCTCTTGTAATCGTTGCGCTCGCATTTGTAATGGACCTGCTCGACACGACCATTCTTAACATTGCAATTCCATCGATTCAAAATAACCTAGGCGCAAGTTATGCTATGATCCAGTGGCTTATCGCCGGTTACTCACTTGCATTTGCGACGTTACTGATCACAGGTGGGCGCATGGGTGACGTGTTTGGTTACCGAAAACTCTTTATGCTTGGCGTAGGGGGATTCACGCTTGCCTCTTTAATGTGCGGCTTGGCATGGAATACGGAAGTGCTCGTAGGTGCTCGGTTAATACAAGGTGCCATGGCAGCCCTTATGGTTCCTCAGGTTATGAGCATGATGCAAATCATGTATAAACCGACTGAACGAGCTGGTGTCATGGGTATATTCGGAGCGCTCGCAGGCATCGCAGCGAGCCTTGGACCCGTCATCGGTGGTGTTCTGATACACTTCAATATCGCCGGTCTTGACTGGCGACCAGTCTTCCTTATCAACGTTCCAGTCGGATTATTTGCGCTGTTCATGGGCTGGAGATATCTTCCAGATGGCAAGTCTGCCCATCCACTCAAGCTTGATCTGGTCGGTACCGGCATCATCGTAATCGCTATGCTCCTGCTCGTATTTCCGCTTATTCAGGGAAGAGAACTTGATTGGCCACTGTGGACTTTTGTCATGATGTCGATTGCCGCACCGTTCCTTGCCCTTTTTGGCTGGTGGTTGATTCATAAGAACAAAAAAGATAAATCCCCCCTCATTCCACCACTTCTCTTCAAGACACGGACGTTTGTGACCGGGCTGATGGTGAATATCGTCTTCCAGGCTGCAATGGCTGGATTCTTTCTGCCCTTTACGCTTCTGCTCCAAATCGGTCTCGGATACGAAGTGATAAAAGCAGCTCTGACAGGTATACCAACCGCTATAGGAATATCGATAACCATTGCTGTGCTTGGGCAAAAACTTATACCAAAGCTGGGGCGGTATGCCCTGACACTGGGTACCGTCGTCATGGCCATCGGGCTCTGGGTACTTTACTTCTTCGTACAGAGAAGTGGGCTGGAAACGACTCCTTGGGAGTTTATTCCTGGCCTTCTTATTACCGGCATGGGTATGGGCCTGATTATGTCACCCGTCTTTGCCGTAGCATTGAATGATGTAGATCATAAACATGCAGGAGCAGCATCCGGCGTACTGAATGCCGTCCAACAACTTGGTGGTGCGATCGGGGTGGCCCTTATCGGTGTGTTCTTCTTCGGGCAACTTACTCACCATGCCGCCACAAGTTTTGATTCGACAGCAGCAACAATCCGCAGCAACTTGACTGCGAGCAATATACCGTCCCAAGCACAGGAGGCTATCATTGCAGGAGCCAGGACTTGTTTCATCGATAGGAATACCGAGAAAGACTCAACCATTACCCCGGAGAGCTGCAAGAAGCTTATACCAGACGAGAAACAACAAGCCACCTTATCTCCTGCACAGCTGGAAGTGCAAGCAAGAATCAGCGACACGATTACTAAGAACGTGAAGCAGGCAAATACCGATAATTTCATTAGCGGCTTTAAGATCGCATTAATTTATCAGATGAGTATCCTTGGCCTTGTCTTCGCACTAAGCTTCCTGCTGCCGCGGCACATCCGCCCAGAAGCTCTGCAGCAAGCTCACTAGATTCTTAGTTGAATAAAAACAGAGACTCACTTCAATGTAAGCCTCTGTTTCATTATAAGCTCTCAAAGCGATGTTCTAACAGCGCCTATGCTCTACATTGTATAAGTTGTGCTTTAAAAGCAGGCTACATGGCCGAATGCGTGTGTCGACCTTCTGCAAATTCCT
>CAZVUH010000019.1:11515-14546 GCA_964629565.1 uncultured Candidatus Saccharibacteria bacterium
GCTTTAAAAGCAGGCTACATGGCCGAATGCGTGTGTCGACCTTCTGCAAATTCCTCAATAGCTTTAGTTGTAAATATCGGAATATCATCGGGATTCCGACTCGTAACGATTCCATTATCTACTACAACCGGCTCATCTACCCAGTTTGCTCCCGCATTTATCAGGTCCGTCTTAAGACTTGGCCATGAGGTGATATCTCTGTCCTCAACTACACCAGCCTCGATCAGTAGCCAGGGCGCGTGGCAAATCGCAGCCACAGGTTTACCTACATCAACAAACGCCCGGACGAAATTCACAGCGGCTTCATCTTGGCGCATCACATCAGGATTCTGAACGCCTCCCGGCAACAACAAGCCATCGTAATCTTCAGCGTTTACCTCATCCAAGGTATAGTTCACCTCAACTTCTGTACCATTCTTACCCTTGATAGAACCGCCGTGATTTGAAATTACATGTACTGTAGCCCCGGCTTCTGTAATGCCTTCCTTAGGATCGGCAAGTTCCGAATCCTCAAAGCCATCGGTGGCAAGAAGTGCGATTTTCTTATCAGACAAATCTCTCTCTTCCATAGACATCCTGCGTTATCTTAAACGTCTGCTCGTTTACCTGTAAATGCCTTAACAATCGCGAGGAATATTACAGCTCCAATGATAGCGACGATGAATCCACCAATGCTGAATGTATTCGGATCGCTATTGAAGAGCATCCTCATTAGGAAGCCTCCTAGGACAGCGCCGATGATTCCTACGACTACATTTGCCGGAATGCCCATACTACCATCTGTTTTCATAATCATCGAGGCAATCCAGCCGGCCAATCCACCAACAATTACCCATGCAATAATATCCATAATCATATTTATTCTCCTTAAATCACCTAGTTTCTAATTACACTGCAAAAGCACGAATGCGCTCATGTAGGCGCCAGGGAAGTCACCCCTAGCAGATCGTCTACTGCCCTGTACCAGGCTGAACATTTACTGTATCGGGGTCTCGACATTAGTCGTATTGCCTCCACCAAAGAGTCCGAAACCTCCGTTCATCAAGAAGAGTATAACAAGCACCACTAGCACGAGTGCTACAATCCACCCGACCGGACTACTCCTCCTGTCGTTGTCTACGACAACCGTGTCTCGTCTTTCTTCAACCATTACACCTCCTCCTTTCATGAGTATTTGTAGTATAGCTTTCTTAAAAATACTTGTATGTTAGATTACTCACAGCCCAGTTGTTCAAAACTACACATAAAATTAATATCACCCCAACACCAGCAGGTCGATAGGTTCGTGTCTCACATTCGATACAAGAAACAGTTGTAGGACTATGTCATCATGTATGATTGTCGTCGACGGGTGACATAGATAAATCGCATTCTTCGTACCAGTTTAGGCTATTTACCTTTAATAACGGACTGCCGCTCGCCTATTGATTCCGATTCCGACAGCATGCTTGCCTTGCCCATTACCAGCAGCAACATCATAGTATCCATTCCACCATTGTTCGAGGAAAAAATGTTGTTGATTAATCTGTTGACCTGAATAATTAAAATGTTTTATATCCGGGCTCCCTAATCCAGGAACTGTTACAATCTCCTGTTTAGGACTTCTCGTCTCAACATCGCCAACCGCTACCCTTACACCACCTCGAAACACTGTCCCGTAGGCATAAAACTCACTAAGTGGCTGTAGAGATGCGTTGAAAATCCTTACTCTTGAAGATCCTGCACTTAATGGCGTAGTGACGATTTCATTTCCTCCATCCCCGGTAACGTCACCTACAGCAACATCTACTCCTCCATGAAAGGTTGTCGAATAAACGTAGGCAGTGGAGAGTAAGTTGCCTGAAGCACCGAATACGTTAACCCGTGGACCGCCTCCAGAGCCAGCTCCGACGATAATTTCCGCTTTACCGTCTGCATCAAGATCTCCGGACGAGACCGATACCCCCCCTTGTAGACCTTGAAATGTACTAAACTCGTTAACCTTAGTAGCGACTCCTTCGGTCAGCTTATACACTGCAATTCGCGGTCCATCAGGCGTACGTGCACCAGTGATAATCTCATTTTTTCCATCCCCATCAATATCACCAGCGCTTACATCAACTCCATATATTCGGTTAACCGTGGGGTCAAATGCGTAAAAGGTTATTATTTGGTGACGAGAAGAATCATAAATGTTAACCCGTGGGCCGCCTCCAGAGCCAGCTCCGACGATATAATCTTGTACTCCATCACCTGATACATCACTGATTGCAACGTTCACACCTCCTTTAAATTTACTTCCGAAAGGCAGTACTTCATTTGGCAGTGCAGGATAGTCGACAGACTTTGAGATATGGGTGGCGCTTCTAAGGCTATTGTATGGATTCAAGTGAACACCCGAGGTATAACCACATGGATTACTGCGTCCAGTGTCTGCTTTAACTACTTCGAAATGAAGATGAGATACTGTCGATTCTGCATTTCCAGAATCTCCAACCCAGCCTATAAGCTGGCCTTTTTTGACAGGGTTGCCAGGATTCATATCGGGTGCATATGCCCTCATCGGCCCACCTTTTCCGTCGTCAGTACCAGGATTATCGTTATTGATATGTAAATACCAATAACAGTAGTTGTCGTTTCCAAGGATAGTGACGGCGTTACCCCAACTCGGCTGAGGGTACATAACGTTAATAATCTTTCCATCAGTAGCTGATACAATCTGCTGCCCTTTACTGGCTATGATATCAATTGCATTATGCTTCTCACTACCCCTCATAGCGTCATAGTCATTACTATAAGACACTGAGCCTATGACCGGAAATATATACGATGCTGCCTTAGTAATCTGGCTCAAGGAACACGCAAAAGCTATGCTTAAGACGGTGAAGCCAGTTATAAAGATGGACTTCTTCATTGCTTTAATTATAACATGAGCATGTTATGTGGCTTTGTACATGTATATTTTCATTACGTCATAATCAAGGCCTCTTCAGACCAACAAAAAGAAGAACTAACGAGAATGCTAGTTCTTCTATTGAACGATTTTGGTTGC
>CAZVUH010000020.1:0-1139 GCA_964629565.1 uncultured Candidatus Saccharibacteria bacterium
TGGTGATCTCACCGGGAATCGAACCCGGATTGCCAGGATGAGAACCTGGTGTCCTAACCGTTAGACGATGAGACCATGCGAGCCTTATAGTACCAAATCGCTCCTCTGTTGTCTAGCGTTCGGCGGTCATCTTGTCGATGATGGAGAGGAGTTTTTTAGGCGTGATTTCCGCCTTGATGAGATAGGCGTCAACATTATGTTGCATGGCCTGCCGAGATTCGTCATCTTGGTCGAAATTCGTCAGCACAATGACCTTGGTGTTCGGAATAAGGTCTTTCTTGCCGCCGCGGAGTGCTTCGAGGATTTCGCTGCCCCGCCGTTCTGGCAGCATAACGTCGAGCAACATGACGTCATATGATTTGTTGCGAGCCGCGACCAGGCCGTCATTGCCATCTACCATCCAGTCGACTGCATAGCCAGCCTTCCTGAGGCTGCGGACATACATTTCACCTATAAAGCGGTCGTCTTCAATACATAGAACTGATTTTGTTTTCATACGTTATCCTCTGAATGAACCATGGTTGCGAATCCAACCTTCATTGCTTTTTTCAATCAAACTTTCATTGCTATTATGATGCGCCTTAAGCTTTTCGGCAACAGTGCTGTAAATAGGCAGGCTGAAGGTAAAGGTGGATCCCTGGCCTTCGACGCTGCGGACGCTGATGGTACCACCATGCGATTCAACGATAGCTTTACAGATGTATAGGCCAATTCCCGTCCCGGCGACGGTCTCCCGTGAGCGGTGGGAGCGATAGAACTTATGGAAGAGATTGCTGATGACATTGCTTGGCATGCCGATGCCGTTGTCTTGGATCGCTACCTCAATCTTGTCGGCAACAGGCTGGGCCGTCACCATGACCGCGCCGCCTTCATTGCTGTATTTGATCGCGTTATCTATCAGGTTGCCAAGCACCTCACCGATACTCGACTTGTCGGCTGCGACCGTTGGCAAGGAGTCCGGCAGATTCACTTGGAGCAGCCGGTTCTGGGCGGTGGCACGCATCATCATATCGTCACGGATCAGATCATAGATATCAGCGACCGCTTCTTCTCGCAGGTGTACTTTCAGGTGGCGGCGGTCATACTTTGCGGCATTCAGGATATTGTTGATGTAACCGCTGAGACGGTTGGCAGAGATG
>CAZVUH010000020.1:1239-13843 GCA_964629565.1 uncultured Candidatus Saccharibacteria bacterium
CTTTGCGGCATTCAGGATATTGTTGATGTAACCGCTGAGACGGTTGGCAGAGATGGTCAGCCGGTCGAATAATTCCTGCTCATCATTAGCAAGGCGGTTGGAAAGCTCATCGTTCAGCGTATCTAGGTAACCCCGAATAACGGTTATCGGTCCACGAAGTTCGTGTGCGGCGAAGGCGATGAAATCCAGATCGTTGTCCTCCGGCAGATAGTCCTCGGTTCGTTCGAAGAGCGTGATGATCACCTCCGCGGGGCTGTCTTTCTCATAAGAAGCGAAGACGTCATAAAGTTTGCGGTCTTCTTCACCTGTCAGTTTGTTGGCGACACGTTTCCAGGTGTTGGACGCATGAATGGCGTGCTCCCTACAGTCGGCCAGCCATGACTCGATCGTCGGACTACCGTCGAATATCAGGTCGAGTTGACGCTTGCCATCCACATCCTCTTTGGTCGGAGCCGCTTTGTTGGCATAGACGACAGTACCGTCCTTGTCGAGAAGTACGAAGCCTGTCTTCGTCTGATCGAGCGCCGTGTTGATAAGATCTGACGTGGCAGCGTGATCGATCTCCTTTCGCACATCTTCTACCGATTCCTGTTTGTCACTTGGCTTTTGCAGGTTCAGTTCGTAAATCGCGAGTAGCAGTGGTTTCAGGCCGTTATTGTCATAGCGCTTCATGTTCGGATTCGGTGGTATTGTCCGAGTAGCCTCGCCGGCAGCATGTGAGAGTGCATAGGTAATGGTCCGGATAGGTTCGCTGATAATCGTAAAGACGATGACATTGATGCCGATGCTTGAGCCGGCAATCGCAATGACCATGATCCAAAAGCCTTCGTTTAGCGGGTCGATTATCCCGCTGGCAAGCAAGGCGCAGGCTACCACAAGCGTCGTAATGATTTGCATCGCGACGACGAAAAATAACGCTCTGCTTTTGTAGAGCGGCCAGTAGGCTTTGATCGAACGTTGGTCTTTCTTTACTTCCACGAAACGCTTCCCTTTTGATTCGGCAAAGCTGTTATCCAGGTCTGTCCACGTGCCAAGGCAATTTCTTTCCCGTCTTTATCTGTGAATGATAATTGGCCGGCATTATTTTTCTTGTGCCACGTCACCTTCGTGACTGTTCCGCCTTGGAAAATATAGGCAGTTCCCGTGCCCGATGTCGTAATCTCCTGGTGCAGGCCGTCGTTCATATTCCGTTCTTTCACCAGCATAGCAATGACGACTTTAGGAGTGATCTGACCTTTTTCGCGGTCGAGATGCGCTGAACCTGCCAGGTTCCGTTTGTAGACGTCATGTTTGCTATCGTAGGTATACGATGGGTTGAATAGTGCGCCGCTGATTCTCATGGAGATCCGAGTAGCAGCAGGTTTGGTAGCCGGTTTGACGTCGTCCCGTTTGA
This sequence comes from uncultured Candidatus Saccharibacteria bacterium, assembly GCA_964629565.1. Lineage (GTDB taxonomy): Bacteria > Patescibacteriota > Saccharimonadia > Saccharimonadales > Saccharimonadaceae > CAZVUH01. Next base: position 2,633 of record CAZVUH010000020.1, read on the forward strand.
AGCCGGTGAAATGCGAGCTCGTATAACCTTTGCTTTTGTTGAGCGCATCGAGCCGTTTGAAACTCGTGTAGACGTTGTGAGGCGCGTATCGGTCGGTGGATCGCCAGTAGGAATTACCGTTGAAGAACTGGTCGATGTCGCGGTGCGTTCCGTTACGGATCTCATTCAGCGCCTCATAGCTGCCCCCGACGTGAGCGATGCTGGCATTATACGGCTCCGCCCAGTCGATGAAGTAAGGTCTGACGCTGCGTACAGGACCGATTAATTGCGGTTTACTTTCCTGATATAGTGCCAGAAAACGAGTAATGCCACCCTCGGCGATCGCCTCGTAGACAACGCCGGCGGCTTTCAGGCCGGACTGCGGCCGGGCATCCGGGCTGTTCTCGATCATAATACCGGTTACGGCAGCGGTTTGCGCAGCGGCATTCTTTACTTTCAGACCTGTCAGCGGCGAGTAGTACACGACCGGTTCCGGAGCTTTTTCGACTTTGGGAGCCGGAGCCTCCGGTTGCGGCAGTGGCCGGCTTAAGAACGCATAGACGCCAACGCCGGCACCGACGATAAGGACCAGGCCGACAATCAGTATCGTTTGCGGCCGGTGATGCCGGACCCACTGGTTAATTCGCGAAAAAGCATGACGAAGCGCTTCCATATGTCTTCATTATAACAGGTAAGCGTAAGCTTTGTCGGCTAATCTTCGGCGGCGGTTTCGATGGCTTTATTGAGCCGTTGCAACACCGTTTCCTTGCCCAGTACGGAAAGTGTTTCCGGTAATGCCGGGCTGAATGGTGCCCATGAGACGGCCAGACGGATGATACTGAAAAGAATGCCCGGCTTCTCCTCGGTGGTCTCAAGAAGAGCATTGAGCGTTTCGGTCAGGGCTTCAGGTGTGAATTCACTTGTCTCGAGCGCCAGTTTGGCGGCTTCGAGGAGGCTGACGAGCTCAACGATCGTCCGTTTCTTGAGCTGTTTGTTGTCTTGAGTCATTTGCCAGTTCACGACGGGATCGGTGAAGAAGTAATCGGTGATGGTCGGCAGATCGGTCAACGTCTTTAGTCGGTCTTGGACGAGCCCGAGGACAGTCCGTCTGTAAGTTTCGTCACTGGTCCCTGCACTTGGCGACCAGAAATCCTTCACGTGTTCATAGAGCTCATCCATATCGAGGCTGCGGATGATTTGTCCGTTCATCCAAAGCAGACGCTTGTCATCGAAACGTGCGCCCGAACGCTGGACGCGATCGAGGCTGAATTTCTCAACCAGTTCGTCACGCGTAAATATCTCCTGTTCGGTCCCATCATTCCAGCCGAGAGTCGCGATGAAGCTGACCAATGTCTCGGGCAGATAGCCGTCACGGACATAGTCCAGGATGTCTTTGGCACCATCACGTTTGCCGAGTTTCTTGCCGCCGCTTTCGGCCATGATATGCGGCATGGTAGCGAACAGCGGACGCTCCAAGCCGAGCGCCTCGTAAAGGTTCAGGTAGTTCGGCATGCTCGAGATAAATTCCTGTCCACGGATCACATGGCTGATCTTCATCTCGGCATCATCGACGATATGGGCGAAGTTGTATGTCGGATAACCATCGGTCTTAATAAGGATGAAGTCGTCGATGACTTCTGGACCGGTCGAAAGGTCGCCCATCACTTCGTCATGCCATGTGTATGATCGTGGGTCCGACTTGAAGCGTAGCGGCTGGGTGCCGTCCCAGACGGGTGGATTCTCCGGACGATGATCACGGTAGAGGAAGGCTCGCTTCTCGTTCTGTGCCTGTTCGCGGAACGCCTGGACTTCTTGGGTTGTGTACGGGTCGGCGTAGGCTCGTCCGCTATCGATGAGTTTCTGTGCCCATGTCTTATAGATTTCAAGCCGGTCGCTTTGACGGTACGGACCGTGTGGTCCGCCGATATCCGGCCCTTCGTCGTAGTCAAGTCCGAGCGCCTTCAGGCTGTCAATGATGTGCTGAGCCGAGCCTTCGACTTCGCGGTTCTTGTCGGTATCTTCAAGGCGTAATACGAATTGGCCACCTGCCTGTCGAGCCACGAGGTACGCGAACAACGCGGTCCGGATACCGCCGACATGCAAAAAGCCAGTTGGGCTCGGTGCGAACCGAGTGCGAATTGTCGTCATAACTCCTTATATTTTATCAGACAGAGGACAAAAGTTACAGACTGGTAGCGATACGGAGAATCTGGTCATTGGAGAGCGGTGCATCACCCTCGATCGTGTACAAGATGCCACCGTTTACCCACGCCGCACTGTTTTCAAAGGTATAAACCGTCAGACCGTTCTGGGTCTGAGGTACGTAATCGCTGCCAACTTTCGGTTGGACATAGTTTTCGAGGACCGCGCTCGAATCCCAACTGCTCTTTTGTTCATTGATAGTAAAGTTCTGTGGTCCGGCATTGGCGGCAAAGCGCATGCTGACATTCCCGTCGCTCCACGCGATCGGACCGGTTAGGCGGTAGCCGGATGGGTGGTAGCCCGGGTAGCTCGCATCGATACCCGATTGAGCAGCTGCGACACGGATCGAAATGGTCGGCATATTGAGATACGTCAGATAACCGGCGATCAACAGGACTGCGAGACTGGCCGAGGCGACGCTGATAAGCCGCGGAAAGCGCTTCTTCAAACTGGTTTTCTTCGCTTTGACCGGCTTAGCTTCTGCGAGGGCCTTGGTGACGACGCTCTGCTTTTTTGTCTGTGCGTTATGATGCTGTTGTGATGCAGTAGGCCGTACGGTTTGCGCAGCGTGCGCTTTTTGCACCAGTGGATGTACGACGGGCTGGACGTCGGTATCGTGGACCTGCTGCTTGAAGGTTGGGTTTTTAGCAAAACGGCTGATAGCGGGACTCTTTGCGACTACCTGACGCTGACGCGGTGTGGCCATGATGTCCATACTGCGTCGTCCTGTAGTTTTTGGTGCAGCTGTCTTTTTCTTAACGGTGCGACGATTGAGTGTCGTCGATTTCTGCTGAGTAGCATGGACCGTCTGAGCCGGAACCGTCGCGTGATCGCGGACATGCGCTTTCGTCTTCTCGGCGGCTTCAAGGACGTCGACAGGGAGGCCCGTGTGCGGGTCGTACCGTCTTCCGTTTATGCTGACTATATGTGTGTTGCCCATCGTTACTGAATGTTTTCCCCTACTGTGATTACTTTATATAGTAGTGACTGCAGCATCTTTTTGCAAGTTATTTTGTTATAATAAGCGGTAGTTATGTATCGTTCTCCATCGACGTTCCGTCATATTCTCACCCGTGTCATCGTGTATCTTCTGATGACGGTAGCTGTTGGCTGTCTGGTGATCGGCTCGCTGCTCTACATTCTGGGCTATCGCTTTGACAATAAGAACCACCGGATTGAGCGCAGCGGACTGGTGCAGTATATCACTAAGCCGTCCGGCGCCGAGATTGCCGTTGACAGTATAAAACTCAGCCAGCGGACGCCGACGAACACAACCGTCAGTTCGGGCCGGCATACCTTTACCTTCACGCGTGGCGGTTACCAAACCTGGGAAAAGACGCTGACGATCAAACCTGGAACGCTGACTTGGCTTAACTATGCCAGGCTGATCCCGAATGACATAGCGATCGAATCCGTTTCTGCCCTGCCCCAGGCCGCTCAAGCGCTTGCAACTCCCGGACGTCAATACATGGCGGTGCTGACACGCTCCGATCGGCCAGCCATACAAGTTTATGACCTGACAGGAGATACCGTTCGCACCAGTACCATGACTGCATCGGCGGATGAATATGACACAACTAAGACGAGCGCCAAGCATGTCTTTCAGATGGTTGAATGGGATGATAACGACCGTTATCTTTTGGTCAAACATACGCACGGTAAAGTCGTCGAATGGCTCGTTTTTGATCGCCAGACCGGCAAGCTGATCAGCAATGTGACAAAGACGATGGATGTCGTCATACGTTCGGCGCATATTATCGACCAGGGCGGGCCGGTTGTCGTCGCTTTGATTGATGATGACATTCGTAAAATTGATTTGAATAGCGAGACCGTTTCGCGTCCGCTCGTATCACGCGTCGATGATTTCAGTGTCTTTGGTGATGATGCGATCAGCTATGTTAGCGCACCGGACGAAACGACCAAGCAACGTGCCGTCGGTCTTCTCGCCAATGGCGGTAAGCCTGTCGTTGTCTACACCAGCAAAAAGGGTGAGGCACAGCCTATCCATGTCGTCAGTGGCCATTATTTCGACAAAGATTATATTGCCATATCCGATGGCAAACAAGTTATCTTGCAGTCGGGTACCTTTCCTGCCGCACAGACGGATGCCGCGAACCTGAGGTCTACGACGGTTCTCACCTTCCCTACCACCGTTGAGTCGCTCAAAATGAGTCCGGAAAACCGTTTCGTCGTTGCGCAGACCGGCGCTACGTTCCAAACCTACGATATTGAGCGCGCTGAGCCTTCAGCTCTCTTGGAACTCGGTTCTGCAAAGTCGCCACGACAGGTCGATTGGCTTGATAATTATTACATTTGGTCGGATAGCGATAAGACATTACAAATCGAAGAATTCGATGGCGCCAACCGGCACGTTATCGGTCCGGTCGCGCCAGGTTTCGATGCGGTGATTTCACCTGATGGCAAATATCTTTACAGCATCGGCAACGCCGCCCAGGGTTTTCAGCTGCAACGCGTGAAGCTACTGCAATAGATACTAGCGGCTGCCAAACAGTCGCTGAAGGACACTCGGCTGCGTACCTGGTATCTCGACGGTATCAGTCGATCCATCTGAAGGGCTGGCCGCACTGGCGCCTTTCGGTGCCGGACTGATCTGTTCGGCCGTAACGAGCAGCCGGTTCTGGGCAGTCCCAACCGGCGTACAAGTGATGAGCGTGATAAGCGGCTTGTCCGAACCCATGACGAGCGCTTTGACATCATTAGGTTTGACGGTTTGAACTTTTGTGACCGTATAGGTGTAGCGGGTGCCTTTATAATTGGCATAAATAACATCGCCTTTTTTCAACTGCTCAAGTTGCGCGAAAATGAATTTGTAGTCACCCTCCCAGAAAACGTCGCTGCTTGAGTGACCCGCGATCGGCGTATTCCCAAGCTGGCCCGGTTTGCTGTTCGCGCCCGGCACGCCGAAGTATGCCAACCCGTTACGCATCGCTGCCATCTGGGAATTATAATCAGACTTGGCCGAATAGTTCACGGGCACATCGACATTGATCTTCGGGATGATGAGGTTGGTCGACTTCGGATCGACATTTGTCGAAAGTGTTGGATCGACGATGATATTCTGCGGATTGATCGCGCCCGGGCTCATATAGGCATACAGGTTTGCCATGATGAGTTGGTTGTACTGCAAGAACGCGAAGAGAAGCATGACGAGCGCCGCTGATACAAGCGGTACGAAGTGCCGACTCTTGCGGACCTGCTTAGCTTTCTCCTGAACGGATCCGAGCAACTTGCTCCGGAGTTCGTAGAGTGCCTCTTCTTCATCTAAAGTCTCTTCGGGGGGCGTCGTTTGGCTAGTCAACTGTGACGCTATGGCTTGCTTAGCCTGATAAAGATGCCCGGCATAGTACCGTTCATAATATTTCTGATAATAATCCTGCCAGGCACTGTGATATTGCTTCCATTGTTCGGCAGTCGGCTGTACATGATCGGTATGGGTCCGATGATATGCATCAGTCTGTTCCTGCTCCGCTCCGTAAAGAGAATCAATCTGGCCGCGCACGATCTGCGTAGCTGCCGTCTGCTGCGTGGCAGAGGTAGACTGAGGTGTGGGATTGTCTGATTGATCGTTCGGGTTCATGCTAGATTCCTGGTATCTTTTAGTATACAATAGACAGCGCTAATCTTCACGCCGCGGTGGTGGAATTTGGTAGACACGCTAGACTCAAAATCTGGTGAGCATTAGCTCGTGCCGGTTCAAGTCCGGCTCGCGGTACCACATCGATTAGAAGAATAAAATCCGTCTCCTCAGGCGGATTTTGCTTTTTGGACGGTCACAACGCCGTATGCCGGATTGGCGTAAATAAGATCGGATCCGGTGTAGCGGTCGAGCATCCACTTGGTGATACGGCGCCGTTTGACTTCGCGTGGCGTCTCGACCTGCCAATTGCCGTCGGTACGCTGCGACAGTACATCGAAATCATGCGTATCCTGGCGGTTGTAAAAGCCGCTGTCGCCGCGGACGGTCGCCGGGATGACGGCCAGTCCGGTGTCCCAGAACTCCGACCAGTAGTGCCAATAGGCGCGAAGCTCGCCCGCCAGCCCGCGCGCGTGAATCTCGTCCGTGTCCTCGAACGTATTCATGAGCTCCTGATAGAGTGCCCGGGTCAAGTCATCGACGGTATCATCAATGATTTCTCCGCAGACGATGTCGCGCTGGACACGGCTGAAGAGCAACTTGATCTGCAGACGGTGCTTGGTTGAGGTCTGCTCAGGCGGTAAGCCAGCTAGCGCCAGCTCAAGACACTCATCAGACCGGTCGATCAGTTCAAGCCGGTCATCGACCTCGTCGATCAGATTCTCGGCCGCAAACGTCTGTGCCATGGCTGTCTCGACGAATGCCGAGGCGGCCAGTTCATAATATTCTGCCTGCAGTTCGGCTGCGTAGGGATCGTCATGGGCAACGTCTTCGGCCAAACCGACATTGGTCCAGGCGACGGTCTCAAGCACCTCATCATCAAGCGAGCCGAGCGTCTTGTCGTGCATAAAGTAAGCCAAATTGTTATCACGGACGCGCAAATAGTACCGATCTTTGTCGGTCGTGCCGGTTCGCTTCTCGGCGCGGACGATGTGCGTTCCGGTCGTACGGTCACAAATGGCGGCTCCATTAAGCGAATAGTTACCAGGCTTAAGCCCGACGAATGCTTTCTCGGTTGACATGGCGTTACTATACAACTTTTGTCACTGATTGGCAATACTAGTGGTCACTGATTCCAACGGATGAGATGGGTTCCAAAGCCAGTAACACGCGGCCGTGGTCGCGACGCTGCCACGCCAGATGGCCATCGCATTGTCCCATGGCTGCGTGACGACTTGTCCGCCATTTGCGATGATAATCGTTTCGCGGTGCAGTACCATGAGGGATACGGGATATGTAATGGTAAATTTATGGACCGCATCGACTAGCTGAGCCAGCTGCATACTAAAGGTGAGAATCTTCGGATAATAGACGGCTTGGAATAATTTTTGAAGCTGCGCGAACGACACGACCAGCAGGGTCTGTGGTCTCTCAACTAAGAGCGTACTACTGTTCTTTACCAGGTCCACGGCGTCTCGTGTGACCGTCAGCATGCCGGTGTACTGCTGGACGAACTGCTCGTAGGCCACGGTCGTTTCACTGTTGCGTCCGGCATCACCGATCAGTAAGACGCCGTCCGCCCAGTCGCCGAGCGCCTGCATCGCCGTCAAACCGTCTTTCGCCAGACTGCCCGAGGGATTGCTGGCACCAAAGATGACATCGGTCATACTGGCGGGAATCGTGGACTTTAAAACATCGGGCAAGAGCACTCTTCCCTGCCCGATACCAACGGTATGTGCGATACTATACGCCTCAGCCACGCCGGCAAACCCAAGCTTATTGCCGCCGATGATGCCAAGTTTACCAGCCTGGTCACGGCGTTCCGGTTTACTCCATGCGATGTTAGGAAAGAGCGGTTCGGTCGCGGACTGCTTGCGCCAAAAACTATAATCCATGTTCTAGCTCGACGATCTCCCAGGCAGAGCGTATGGCGTAGTCGGCCAGCTCCTGGTAGGGATTTACCACGACGGCACGTTCCGCCCGATGCAGAATCGGGATATCCGCTTCGGAGTCGCCGGCGGCGAATTCAATATCCTGAAGACCACTTCTGTGCAGGTAGCGCGTCAAGGTGTTGCTTTTGTGCTTCGTAACGGCCCGCCCGCTGAAAACCGCTTCTTTGGTGTGATAATAGCTCCCGGCTGCGTAGCGGACACCTAAGCCGCGGGCGAAGGCACGAACCAGAAAGTCCGGTGAATGCGAAAGGATAATAGGATGCTCCTGCCGATCAAGTTCGGCGAGCGACCATTCATAACAGTGGTCGCGCGCTTCATCGCTGAGACGGTCAACCAATGTCCTGAAGTCTCTGGTAGATCGTTCAGTTATAGCTCGCACAAAGTAGTCGACTTCTTCGTATGTCGGTTTCGTAATGTCGCCAAATTGCGATGGATCGATAAATCCGGCCTCGACGCCATGACTGATGCCCTCGGCTAATAAACTGCCGGGTCGCAGCGTGCCGTCAAGATCCCAAACACTCAACTTGGTCATATGTCAATTGTAACAGAAACCGGACAGTGGTCGGAGCCCAAGATGTCGGGATGAATCTGCGGGTTGCTGATCTTGTCGGCGATTTGCTTACTTGCCAGCCAGTAGTCGATCCGCCAGCCGATGTTTCTTGCCCGCGCGTTTGCCCAGTGCGTCCACCAGCTGTAAGCACCGGTCTTGTCCGGGTAGGCGGCCCTGAACGTATCGACGAAGCCGGCGGCCTCGAACTTATCGAAACCTTCCCGCTCTTCGTTCGTGAAGCCGTGCTTGCCGACATTCGGCTTCGGATTAGCAAGGTCGATTTCGTTATGGGCCACGTTCAGATCACCGCAAAACAGCACCGGCTTGGTTTTCTCCAGTTCTTTGAGGTGTGCCAAAAACGCCGGGTCCCATTGCTCGTGCCGGAGCTTCAGGCGACTGAGATCGCCCTTGGAATTTGGCGTATAGACGGTCACGACCCAGAACGCGTCGAATTCGGCCGAGATGACCCTACCCTCTTTGGTCGGATCACCGTATCCGTCGTCTGCGAGCTGGTATTTCTTGGCAATGTCATCGGCGAAGCCGTTGATGACGCTGAGCGGCTTGATTTTGGTAAAGATAGCCGTGCCGCTGTAGCCGGCTTTTTCGGCGCTGTTCCAGTATTCCTCGTAGTCGGACAGATCGATTTCCGCCTGACCTTGTTTGGCTTTGGTCTCCTGCAAGCAGATGATATCGGGCTGTTCCTGTTCGATGAACTTGCCGAACGCACCTTTATTGACGACGGCGCGGATGCCGTTCACGTTCCATGAGTAGAGCTTCATGTCTCCAGTATATAACAATTGATATTTATCCGTAAAAGTGGTAAAGTAATCTTCGTTCTGTCGCTCGAAAAGATAGGAAGCCCTGTGGAAATTAGTGAAGTACTGCGTCGCGTTGAAGAGCGCGAGGACGCTGAGCTCGCGCGTCAGCAGAAGATCAAGATGATCCGAGCGTTGCTGGCCGATAAGGCCGATGCGACGAAGCTGATCGAGCACTTTCTCGAACTGCACTGCCAGAAACCGGTCGGTCACCGCCGGCCGGCCATCGAAGTGTCGAACGGAAGCCTGACGCTTCTGTTCGGTCCCCGGCTGCATGAGGATGAGCCGCTCGAGCTCATGTTCACCGGTGGCTACCGCATCACCAAGCATGGCGCCGAGCACTACCTGGTCACATCGCTCGCTGCCCCCGAGCGTTCCTGCACCATTCAGAAGGAACGCGGACAGTGGCGGATCGTCGGCAAGCGAGGCTTCACCGAGCCGCGCCGTGCCCAAGTCCGGACGCGGTCCCATGTGAGTGTCCTCGGCATACGCTGAGGTTCCTCCGAGCAAGACGGAACGGCCGCCCCTTCGTGGGGCGGCTTGTTCATTTCCTGAAACTCTAGCCTTTCATCATACGCTTGGTATCACGTTCTTGGTCGCGTCGCTTGATGGTTTCACGTTTGTCGTATTTCTTCTTGCCTTTTCCGAGCGCGATGACGATTTTGATGAAGCGGCCGGTTGTGAGAAGTTTGGTCGGCACGATGCTCATGCCGGCTTGCTTTTGCGCTTTGAAATGATCGATCTGCTTGCGGTTGGCCAGGAGTTTGCGTGGACTGGTATCAATACTGCGCGCACCCGCCTTGCCGCGCTCATTCAGTCGAATACTGAAACTGGCATTGTGGAGCCAAAGTTCGTCATCTTTCAAACTGACGAACGCACCTTTGAGTTGTACGTGTCCATCACGAGCGGCACGGACTTCCTGGCCAGTCAAAGCCAGGCCGGCGACGATCTCTTCGCCTAATGCGTAATCGAAGCGTGCCCTCCGGTTCAGGACGGTTTTTGGTTGCGGCGTAGGTTTTCTCTTTTGGGCCATTACGCTCTCTATTGTAACAGATGTAAGCGAACCAACTCTTCCGCAAGGTCCTCGTGGCTCACGAGTGTATGATGGCCTGTATCGACATGTTTGACGACTATATGTGGGGGAATCTTCAGATACCCTAGTGTTTCTTGATAAACATATCGGTCACGAGTTCCGGTGACAAGTAGTCCTGGCGACTGGAGCGCAGTTAGATCATTAATAAACTCAGCTTGCGTGATGATGTTCTCGTAGCCTCCTTCGCGAGCATGATAATGTGTTCTAAGACTATTGCCAAGATTGAGCGGCGGAGCAATACCTTGAGGTATACGCGGAAGAATCTTCATAAATTTCCATATGAGGCGACTACTTGGATGTGTTAGGATGGCACGATAATGCAGGCCCGACGATTCAATTGATTCTCTAGCTTCCTTTTTAGTTGAGAAAAGAGGCGGATTGAAGAGTGTCAAAGATGACACATCATTCGGAAACTCGTTTGCATACCTTGCCGCAAGTACCGCGCCCATAGAGTGGCCAATGACCATGAATGGTGGCTTGAACTGCTGTAGGGTCTCATGAAGAGAGTTAATCTGGTCGTCATATGTTACGGCGCTAACGGGACGTACGGACTTTCCAGAGCCAAGAAGATCAATTGTAATAACGGTATATTCTTTTTCAAATCGTTTTCTAAAGCGTCTGAAGTAGGAGGATGAGCTTAAAAAGCCGTGCAGCATAATAATTATAGGCCCACTACCGCTTTTGGTTGTGTGGAGGATCGGCATATATCTAGTATACTGAATTTATGTATAAACGCGTTCTTCTCAAACTATCCGGTGAACAGCTCCAGGGAAAATATGATGGCGGCTTCGATGCCGAACGGGCGGCCTGGATCGCTGCAGAAATCAAAAAAGCGACCGAGACCGGGACGGAAATCGTCGTCATGATCGGTGGCGGTAACTATGCCCGTGGAGCGCAGCTTGCCGGTAGTGGCGTACAGCGCGTCACGGCTGACAACATCGGTATGCTTGCGACGATGATGAACGCTTTAGCACTGACAGACGTATTTAACGCGAATAAGCTTGATGCCCGGGCGGTAACGAATA
>CAZVUH010000021.1:0-7138 GCA_964629565.1 uncultured Candidatus Saccharibacteria bacterium
CGTTGTCCTTCTTAAGATCGACGCCTTCCGTTTTCTTGAATTCTTCAATGAAGTGGTCGACGATACGGTTGTCGAAATCTTCACCACCGAGATGGGTGTCACCGTTGGTCGCGCGAACTTCAAAGACGCCGTCACCAAGCTCAAGAACAGACACGTCGAAAGTACCGCCACCGAGGTCGAAGACAACGATTTTCTCTTCCTTTTTGTTCTCGAGACCATACGCTAATGCAGCGGCGGTTGGCTCGTTGATGATACGCTTTACTTCGAGACCGGCGATCTTACCGGCATCTTTGGTTGCCTGACGCTGAGAGTCATCGAAATAAGCCGGAACGGTAATGACCGCTTCGGTGACCTTTTCACCCAGGAACGCTTCGGCATCTGCTTTGATCTTTGAGAGGATCATAGCTGAGACTTCTTCGGGCGTGTATTCTTTGCCGTCCATCTTTACGGCCACGCCATCGCCTTTTTTGACGATTTCGTACGGCATGATACCGAGATCCTTCTGGACCTCCTTGTCGCCGAACTTGCGACCGATCAGGCGCTTGACGCCGTAAATGGTATTCTTCGCGTTGGTCACGCGTTGGCGCTGTGCCACTTGTCCGACAAGACGTTCGCCTTTCTTATTGATCGCCACGACACTTGGTGTCGTACGGTTACCCTCGGCATTGGCGATGACCTCCGGCTTGCCGGCTACCATATACGCGAAAGCCGAGTTGGTCGTACCAAGGTCGATTCCGATGATTTTACCCATAGATTCCTCCTATTTGTTACGAATGTGTATTGAAATATCTTATTATATTTTAGCACTCCTCGCAGGATAGTGCCAAAACTACTTGTAGTATATAAAAATTAGCACTCTCGTGTCAAGAGTGCTAATTATATTGAAGAAAGATGGCCCCTAAAGTGACTTCAACCAAGTTTCGGCGTCTTCGGTTGTCTTAAAGATACGGTATTTATCACCCTGGCCGGCCAACCGGACCATAAAGTTGAAGACTGTCTGCAGGGCAGTATTTTTACCGATGCCGACAATTGCCGTCGGAACGGCTTTTGTTTTCATAGCCTCGGTGGCTGTGTTGCGTGCGCCGATATCGTAGCCGACATCATCGCTCAGATCGACAAGACATTTGACCGTCTGGTGGGCGGCTTCCATCTCGTCAGCAAGCGCCACGAACTGTGTGATCGTACGGCGAACCGTCCACTCGTCCTGTTTGCCGTGGCAGATGACATGAATGATCCCACCTTCTACGACTATCTCGTTCGGACGTTGAGCTGTCATAGTCGCAGTATACCACCAATATTTGTCGGTGGGTTGAAAAGTTTACTCGTCGCGCATATCACGGATCGGATTGCGACGGATATTGCGCAGTAGCGGCAATATGGCAGAAATCAGTCCCACGACAATGATCAGCCCGATGATAATCGGTATATAGCCGCTGCGCACATCAATCAAGTTGAATTCTTTCGTCTGATCTATCGTATTAAATGCCAGTTGTGCACCGATAGTCGCATCCTGGTGCAACCAAACATGCACGCCACCCGCAAGCACCAGTGCCAATATGGCGGCAAAGACGATAACCCGCAGTGAGAAAAGAATCGTATAGACAAGATAGATGACGGTAATCGTGCTTCTCGTGGCCCCGATCGCCCGGAAGACGGCTGTCTCACGGCGACCATCCGCGATCGTCCGGCCCACCAGGCCGCTCAAAATAAGGGCTGCCACCGCACCAACGATAATGAGTGCCCAAAACAGGATTTTATTAGCCCAGTCTTTCAATTCGTCCAATAGCAGGCTGGCACTGCCGTAGGGGGCTGCAAAAATTGATCCGTTGTTGTTACCGCCGAAGAACCCTGTGGCCTTCAGAAGAGACCGCGCTTCTTGCTTGTCGCCGAATTCAACGAGATATGATTCAAACATGTAGCCGCCGGCAAAGAAATTGCCTTTTTTCTCTTTTGCTCCGAAAACCGCAGCCGGCTTTGCCGAGGCTGGCACCTGTTGGAGCAGACCTGCCGGTATGTTCCAGGTTCCGTAGCCCAGGGACGTTGAAAAGAGGCTTTGCACCAAGCCTGAGACGGAGGCTTGTGCATCGGCTCCTGGCTGATCCGCCGATATGCCAACTCCCCGGAGCGTGATCTTTTGTTGACGTGGCGTACCATCGATCCCGCTGATCTCCTGCTGATATAACCGCATATTCTTTTCAGCCTGCTTCTCTTCCGTTGTCCGGGTATCGGACGTAATCTTTACCGGACCACAGCTAGCGTCCGTAGGCAGTGTGTACATGACTGCCGGTTTTTGATAATTGGGATTCTGCTTATTCTTCTCGCTGTCCCGCACAACCTGTTTGGCCTGATCGAGCAACATACTCGAAGCAGTATTACGGTAACAGAACGAGGTTGTTACTTCACCGACCCGACGGCGGACTTCCTGAATACGGTCCCGCTTTTGCTGGTTCGTAGCATTTTTGAGCGGCTTCAGTTTGAGTAATTTCTCGGCACTGCTATAGGGCAAGATCACCGGTATTTCACCTTTCGATGCATCAAAGTGTGAGGATACGAAGGGTTGCGCCAAAGTCTGCGGCAAAAGAGATAAGCTGACTTCTGAGCCGGCCGTGAAGCCGAACTCGGCCGCCCGTTTCTGCTCCTTCGTAAGCTCAGTTTCCTTGCCATCCTTGATGCGCACCAATAGCCCGTCTTGCGGCATCAGTAAGGACTCGGGCCCGATAACCTTTGCTGATTTGTATTTCTTCAGATAGGCTTCCGGATCAAACGGTTTATACTTCTCACGGATAATGTCGTCTGCCACTTTGGTGACAGCAGGTGAATCCAGCGCATCTTCGTTGATCGTTTTCTTCTTCGTCACCGGATCGATCAGAATTGGCGATGGATCTTCTGTTTTTGGGTCATATGCAATACCATACTTTTTCGCTGCAGCCACTTTCTTATCGACATAGGCAGCGTGCGCCTTTTCTACCCGCTTCACCACCGACGCATCTTCACGATGATCGTAGATACTGAACAGCGTATCACCCGGCCGGGTCAGGGACATGACATACCGGCTGTTCAAGCCCTCGTCACTAAACCTTTCCACACTGCTGAAGACACCTTGAACGATGAGTACCACCGCTATAATAAGGCCGAATAAGACACCTGACACACCGATGGTGATACCTGTGCGAATCCGATGCGAGCGGAGTTTCGTCGTCGCCAGTACGATCGTATCCGTCACCCCGATCATATGATCGTTCCGTCCTGCAGTACGATGCGTCGGTCGGCACGTTGAGCAATCGTCTGGTCATGGGTTACGACAACGATCGTCGTACCGAACTCTTTGCGTATCTCATCGAACAAATCGATGATGGCGGCGCTGTTTTTGCTGTCCAGATTGCCGGTCGGCTCGTCCGCCAACAATAATTTCGGCCGGTTCAGTAAAGCTCGGGCAATCGCAGCCCGTTGCATCTGACCGCCTGATAATTCTTTAGGGAAATGGTTCAGGCGATCGGTCAGGCCGACCCGTGAGGCAAGTTCCTGCACGCGCGTCCGACGCTCAGCTCGTTTCATATGGGCAAACATGCCGGGCACTCCGACATTTGTTTCGAGTCGCAAAAACGGTTGCAAATAAAAGAACTGGAATACGAAACCGACCGTCTGACGACGGAATTCAGACAGCTTGCGGTCGGACAGCTTTGCCACATTCGTTTCTCCAAAACGAATCTCACCCTTTGTCGGCTTATCGAGTCCGCCCATCATCTGCAAAAGCGTGCTCTTCCCGCTACCGCTGGCTCCCGTGATGGCCACGAATTCTCCTTCGTGGATCCGTAAGCTGATTCCCTTGAGTACTTCCAAACGCTGGCGACCGAGTTTATACGTTTTATGCAGGTCATCGACCGACATCAATACAGGTGTTGTGGGCACTTTATCGACTATCGTATCGGTACTGCGCAGCATGTTCACATGATCACGTAACGCACGAACAGCACGTACCGGGTCGTTATCAAAAGAACGCAAGAAGTCCTGAACGGCTTCTCGTTCTTTGTTGCTGGTTGCACCACCCTGATTCATTACAGTTAGTATAACAGCTTATCTTCAAAACTCAGATTGGTTACGTTGGAGTGTCCGACGGATATGTGATGTCGGTACCGCGCACGTTGGCAAAAGAAGTCAGTGCATGTTCTTTGCTGCTGGTCTCAGCAATAATATCGACCACCTTGATGTCGCGCACGAGCAGTGCATCACCGACGAGCGACCGATGACAGCGCCACGGCACGGCTTCGGCACACATGATGGCAATCATATGTTCGCGGGCCTGCGCGATGAGCTCCTCGATACCTTTTTTGAACTCGTCGGTCTGCATATAATCGGCGTAGTTACGGAACGACTGGTTGTGCCAACCCATATTGATTGAAGGTTGCGCTTTTTGCCGTAGACCACCAAGATCTTTTTGGTAAACATACTCAATATCGTTCTTTCCAAGATAATCTTCGAGCGCCTGCTGTCCGTATTGCGGATTATGACGTGAACCGGGAACCGTTCGGATATCCACCAGTCGCGTAATGCCATGCTGTTTCAGCAAACTTATAAACTCCTCGATAGGACGTGTCGAGTGGCCGATTGTGTATACGGTTGTCATGAGACTACTCGCGGGTGACTTTTACCATGGCGTGACGAATCGGCTGTCCGCCAAGTGTATACCCAGCCTGCAGTTCCTCAGCGATAACTTCTTTGTCACCTTCAGCGTCCTCGTCGAATTGGATCGCTTCATGCAGTTCAGGGTTAAAGTCACTGCCCGGTTTTGCCTCGATCCGTTTCAGATTGAGACCCTCGAGTGATTTTTCCAGACTCTTCACGAGACTGGCGACGCCCTGAGCCCATTTGTTATCTTTGAGTTCTTCGGGTGTATGTGCGACTGCCCGTTCGATATTGTCAATGACCGGCAGTAGTTTCAGGATCGCAGCCGCCTGACCATGCTGGTAGCTTGCCGCCTTGTCCGCTTCGACACGTTTTCGATAATTCTCAAAATCCGCCCGGGTACGCTGCAGATCTCCCGTGAGTTCGGCTACTTGAGTTTCCAGTTCTTCCTGCTTCTTCGCTTTTGGCATCTTATAAAACCTCCTCCAACATGGCACCTGCGTGACGGACCAGGCGCATTACCCGACCATAGCTCTGGCGGGTCGGACCAAGCACGCCGATGTAACTCTTGTCCGAATACGGTGAGCGGAACCGACTGATGATCAATGTCGCGCCGCTGGTCTTGCCGATTGGATTCTCGCTGCCGATATAAACATTGAGCGGCTCATTCGGTGAGGCTTCGCGCAGCCATGGTTCAAGGTTATCAAGCAGCCGAGCAACTGCCTGCACATGGTTGCCTTGCAGGAATTCGGGTTGAGAAAATAGATTGCCCATACCGCTCATATATAATTCGTCTCCGATAGTGGCCAAGCCAAGATTCTGCGTTAGGTCAACCAGGCTGTCGACGGCACTACGGATGGCACGATCTGCCCGGTCGCCGTGAGTATTGACCCGCGCTTCGATCGCCCTCGCACCGCGATCGAGCTGTGGAATATCCTGTGCCTGCGCCTCGGTAATCGTATTGACATACATACGATATCCTTTATCCGTCGGAACACGTCCGGCGCTGGTATGTGGCTGCATGATCAGATCCAACTCTTCAAGTTTTGCCATTTCTGAACGGATCGTGGCACTGGAAACGCCGAATAATTTGGCAAGCGTCACACTACCAACAGGCGCTGCGATCTCCGCATACTGCTCAATGATGGCCGCCAGAATAGCGATTTGTCGTTCAGTCATGGTTTTATTATAGCAAATTTTAGCACTCTTTCAACTTGAGTGCCAGATTGCGCTTATCTGCTATACTACAGGTATGGAAATAGAGCAGATACGGACCTGGCTCGGCACAGGATCGATTAACATATTCGGCCGGCCGTTTGCCGGAAAAGACACGCAAGGAAGAATTCTTGCCGATACGTTCGACGGTATACTTCTTGGCGGTGGCGACATTCTACGTAACAGCATAATTCCGCCCCATGTCAGCGAAGCTCTGCACCGCGGGGAGCTTATCCCAAGCGAAGATTATGTCTCTATCGTGTTGCCGTACCTCTCAAAGCAAGAATTTAGCGGTAAACCGCTCATTCTGAGTTCAGTCGGCCGATGGATCGGTGAGGAAACGGGCGTCATTGAGGCATTATCCGCAGCGGGACACCCCCTGAAGACTGTCGTATACCTCGATCTTCCGGAAGAAATAGTGCTGACACGCTGGCAAGCTCTTGAGGCACACGATGATCGCGGTGGCAGACACGATGATACTTCGGAAGTCCTTGAAAAACGGCTCAGTGAATACCGTGAAAAAACTCTGCCGGTCATTGATGCCTACGAGCAAAAGGGTTTGCTCGTCCGTATCGACGGCAGTCAATCGCTCGAGGATGTCTCGCGTGACATTCTGAACCGTCTGGCTAATCTCGCTTCAGCATCACAGTAAAGGCTTCGGACGGAATATCGACTTTACCGAACCGCTTCATGCGCTGTTTGCCCTTGGCTTGTTTCTGCAGCAGCTTCTTGCGACGGGAAACATCGCCGCCGTACAGTTTGGCCGTGACGTCTTTGCGATAGGCTGAGATGTCTTCGCGGGCAATGAATTTACCACCGATGGCAGCTTGCAGACTGACCTGGAAATTTTGTCGCGGAATGACTTCCTTGAGCTTCTTCACGATCTCGCGTCCAAGCGACTGGCTCTCCGATCGGTGGGCCATGACGGAAAGCGCATCTACCATCTCGCCTGATACGTAAAAATCAACCCGGACAAGGTCCTCGGCCCGGTACTCATCGAGTTCGTAGTTGAAGGAACCGTAGCCGCTCGTGATGCTTTTCAATTGATCATAGAAATCAGTCAACAGGTTTGCCAAGGGGGCTTCAAATGAGATCAATGCTCGCTCATCGATGTAGCTGAGGTTCTTCTGCTGGCCGCGCTTTGACACGATCAGCTGGATGACACCACCAATATATTCCTGCGGAACGACGATCTCGCCTTTTATCCACGGCTCGCGGATCTCGCGGATTTTCGTGACAAGGGGCAAGTCACTGGCACTTTTTATATCGAACTCTTCGCCGTCAGTCATCGATATCTGAT
>CAZVUH010000021.1:7238-11172 GCA_964629565.1 uncultured Candidatus Saccharibacteria bacterium
AAGTCACTGGCACTTTTTATATCGAACTCTTCGCCGTCAGTCATCGATATCTGATAATCAGTACTTGGGTTCGTCACTACGAGATCGAGGTTATATTCCCGCTCAAGCCGCTCACGAACAATGTCCATATGAAGCAGGCCAAGAAATCCGATCCGCACGCCGAATCCGAGGACAGGGGAATTCTCCGGCTCGAATTGCAACGCCGAGTCGCTCAGGGAAAGCTTTTCGATCGCGTCTTTAAGATCATTATAGTCTTCGTTCGAAACCGGGAAGAAGCCGGCGTAGACGAACGGCTTGACGTTTTGGTAGCCCGGCAAAGCTTGGCTGGCGCGATGCCGCTTGGTCGTAATCGTATCCCCGACTTTGGCATCGCGGGTCGTTTTGAGGTTGGTCACGATGTAGCCTATTTCGCCGGTGGCAATTTCCGGTTCCGGTGCCATCATCGGATGCAGGGCGCCGACTTCAAGTGCCAGGCCGCTCGCACCTGTCGCCAGCATCTCGATGGTATCACCTTTCTGGATGGAGCCGTCAAAGGTGCGGGTGTAAAGAATGACACCCCGGTAGTCGTCGTAGTAACTGTCGAATATAAGTGAGCGGGTCGGTGCTTCCATCACGCCACTCGGTGGCACGATCCGCTCAATGATCGCGTCCAGGACGGCCGACACCCCTTCACCGGTCTTGGCGCTGATCTTCAGAATGTCATCGTCATCACAGCCCAGCAGATTCTTCACCTCGGCCGATACCCGGGGTATATCCGCAGCCGGAAGGTCGACCTTGTTAAGAACCGGAATGATGGTCAGTTCGGCAGCAAGCGCCAGATAAACGTTTGCCAGGGTCTGGGCCTGGATGCCCTGGCTCGCATCGACCACCAGAATCGCACCTTCGCAGGCCTCAAGCGAACGTGAGACTTCATAGCTAAAATCAACGTGCCCCGGCGTGTCGATCAGGTTCAAATCATGGCCCTGATATGCCATTCTGACGGGCGCGAGTTTAATCGTAATTCCCTTTTCCCGCTCCAGCTCCATGCTATCGAGCAGCTGCGACTTCATGTCACGCTTTTGGACCGTACCGGTCAGCTCCATCATCCGATCGGCCAAGGTCGATTTTCCGTGATCGATATGCGCGATAATACAGAAATTGCGGATTTGCGACTGGTTCATGTACGGTTCTTCCCGAAGAAGAGTCGGCGCACGAACGTGATCACCGGATTAGCTTCTTCCAGTGCCAATAAACGACAGAATATGACATACGATGTGAGGCTCACGGCCACGATAGTGACGAACTTTGGAAAAGTTGCCAGGAAGCTTTGGTCGGTAGCTGCCAACTGGAGCATGAGAACGCTCAGATAGCTGATAATGGCCATAAAGCCGGTCGCGCTGGCCATCCGTGCGATCGCATGGACAAATACCATATCAAACAAATTCTCAATCCGACGGGCCATGATGATGAACAGAATAAAGACTTCTATGGCCGCCACGATTGACTGCGCCCACGCCAGACCGTATGCACCCATATCAAGTTTCGTCGTGAACCATACGGCAAGGGCTATATTCAAGCCGACACAGAAGAGCGAGACATACAACGGTGTTTTTGTGTCTTGTTGGGCATAAAAGGTTCGTGCGGCAATGTGGTAAATTGAGCGGAACAGGATCGCGATGACCAATGCACCCAGGATGCCGGCAATCAGAGAGTTACCCCCGTTCTTGATAAAGTTGACCAGATATCCACGCGTAAAATAACTGATCGTCGCGACAGGCAGGGCCAACCAGATGATGATTCGCAGAATGGACTGTAGCTCCTTCCGGAAAAGATCGGGTCGGTTTTGCCCCAGCCGTTCCGACATCCTTGGAAAGGCCGCGTTACTGATGGCAACGCCGATAAGGTTGATCGGAACCATATGGAGCGTCGTCGCCTGCTGATACGCACGGACTGTCCCCTCAGCCATCCTGGAAGCGATATTCGTCTCGACGATACTGTTGAGATAGTCGGCGCTTTGGTCGAGCGAGCGAGCGGGTAGCAATGTCAGCACCTTACGGAAACCCTTGTTGCGCCAATAAATCTTGAACCGATAATCAAAGCCGAGCCCCAGCAGTCCGACGGAGCTGACGATGAGCTGCATGACCGAGCCCAGCACCACACCGAGCGCCACACCCATGATACCGCCTTCGAAGACCTGAAAACCAAAGATGTTTATGCCGCTCGTGAAGAAAACCGCTCCGATGATAATCCCGATATTGTAAATCGTCGGAGCAAGCGCATAGAACGTAAAGCGGCCAACGGCCTGCTGCATGCTGGCCACCACGGTTGCGATGGCGAACAGGAACGGATTGACGGCGATGACGCGCATCATGCTGACGGCTAAGGCGTGCCCAGATTCATCGAGGCCCGGCCCGACGACATAACCCACCAGCGGATCGGCAAAGATAATGATGAGAACACTTGCGACCAGTGTTATCAGCGCCATGAAATTCATCAGACTGGTTGATAGTTCCCAGGCTGACTTTCGGTTGCCAGTGGCGAGCCGCTGGTTGAAGACCGGAATGAAGGTCACGCTGAGGGCGCCCGATACCAGGATATAAAACATGAAATCAGGTATCGTGAACGCCACCGTATAGGCATCGATACCAGTTGGATACGTATCGAGATACAGACCGTTCAGCAAACGATCGCGATATAATCCCAGCAAGCTGGAGATAAGCGTTGAGCCGGCAAGCAACGAAGCGGCCAACTGGATGGTTAGCCGCCGGTTCGCTCGTGCAACGACGCTTTGGACTCGCCCCATGGATTCAGCCTATGCCGCGTCCTCATGCAGACGGGCCGCCTGTGGGAGCGTCGCATCTTCGAGAAGTGTTCGGACTTCAGCTTCCTCAACCGTTTCCTTTTCAAGCAAGGCATCCGCCAGGCGCTTCAAGCTTGGCATGTTATGTGTAATAACGGTTTCTGCACGTTTGGCAGCTTCTTTAATGAGCACTTCGACTTCCTCGTCGATTTCTTTGGCTGTTTCATTGCTATACGGACGATCGTGCGTGATTTTGTCAAATACCATGCCGCCGTTGTCTTCATGAAAGACCTGGTCGCGCAGTTTCGAACCCATACCCTGTTCAATCACCATATCGCGGGCAATCTCCGTCGCCTTACGAAGGTCGGAGCCGGCACCGGTCGTAATGCCATCGTCACCATAGACGATTTTCTCTGCGATGCGGCCGCCCATAGCCCGGGCCAGGATGTCTTTGAATTCATAGACATTGGTGTAGCTGCGGTCTTCCGGTGGCAAGAACCACGTGACACCACCAGTGCCGCCACGCGGAATGATAGTCACCTTATGAACAGGGTCACTGTCGGGCAGGACGTGGCCGACGATCGCATGCCCAGCCTCATGATACGCGGTCAGTTCTTTGTCCTTTTCGTTCATCACCTTGGTCTTGCGTTCCGGACCGATAGCTACTTTCTCAAATGCCTCGGTCAGATCAGCGTTGGAGATTTTCTTGGCATTGCGGCGTGCAGCGATAATGGCTGCTTCATTGGCGATATTTGCCAGATCTGCGCCCGACGAACCGGCGGTTTTTGCTGCCAAGGCATCAAGGTTGACCGTCGCCTCGGTCGGCTTGTTCTTGAAGTGGACTTTCAAAATCGCCTCGCGGTCTTTACGTTCCGGCAACATGATATTGGTGCGGCGATCGAAACGGCCTGGCCGGAGGAGGGCAGGGTCAAGCACGTCGGCACGGTTGGTCGCAGCCAGTACGATGACGTTTGTGCCGGTCTCAAAACCGTCCATCTCGACCAGAATCTGGTTCAGCGTCTGTTCGCGTTCGTCGTGGCCGCCGCCCATGCCGCTGCCACGCTTGCGGCCGACGGCATCAATCTCATCGATGAAGATGATGGCTGGCGCATTCTTTTTTGCTTTCTGGAAGAGGTCACGCACACGTGAGGCACC
>CAZVUH010000022.1:0-7522 GCA_964629565.1 uncultured Candidatus Saccharibacteria bacterium
CGGTGCTTCGTAAGATAGCGTGCGACCCGGCTGATATCTTCAGCCTGCTCCCCTGCCGAGCGATCGACCAGGCATTTGATGTAATAGGGCGCATGCTCAAGTCGCACGTTCACCTGCCGTGTGGTCGCGTCAGGGATTTCAACTCTTGTGACCGTGTAGCCACGAGTATGAAGCGCGCCAACAAGTTGACCGACAAAGCCAAGGAAAGTATCACTGGCAATCGCTTGTCCGGCTGCGATGGGGATGTTGCTCCGATCGATAATCTGAAGCTTTGGTGTCGGGTAGTAATTGCGTCGGAACGCGACACCGTTCTCGTCAACGTACTCAGCTTGTCCGTGGGTATTCCAGCCGGCTATCGGATGACGAGCTATGATCTGGATGGTACTCGTCGCGAATTTCGATGAGGGCTCGACAGTAAGAGCTTTTACTTCCGGGTTGGTCGCTTCTATAAAACTTGTCATAGCGGACGTATTCGCGAACATGCGCAATCGCTCGATAGGATGCCGATTAAAGTAAGCCTGCAGGGTATTTTCGTAAGTTGACTGCACGTTCTGATCCGGGAAATCATGCAGTACGACCCGGACATGGGCCGTGAACTGACTTACGATAATATAGAGAAGCAAAACGGCAAATAGAACGGCAGCCAGTAGAGTTATGACACGCCGTCGCTGATTGGCCAAATGATGCGCATGAACACGTGGTGACTTTAGTTGAGCATTCGCTTCACCTGTTGTCGACACGTGCAGCGATGAAGTGCCCGTCAAAGTACGATTACGTATAAACGACGGGGTGGCAGGTGTCTCGTTGCGACGTTCCTCGCGTGACATCTCCCGGCGTCTGGGTATTGGTGAGGGTTCTTTGTGTTTGAAGCGCATAGTTCTTATAGTTATTGTAGCAAAGTCTTAGGTTAGCGGTGACGTATTGCCTGATCGAGTAATTGCGCCATATCAGAAGCCGCTTGAGGTTTACTCAACGTGTTAATCCGATGCTCTAATGCATGCCGCTTGTCCGGCTGGCTTAAGAGGTCGCGTATTTCATCCGTCAGAAGTGTCGGATTCTCCTGTAGGGCCTGCTCATTTATTACAACGGCCGCCTTCTCCTGCTCATACACGGCCGCATTCTTCAATTGATGACCTCCCGTCAGCTGCCCGTTCGGTATGATAATCGTCGCCTTGGCCATAGCAGCAAGTTCCAGTAAAGTGGTTGCCCCTGCCCTGCCGACGACGATATCGGCGGCGCCAATCGCCGGAATGATCGGACTGACGAAGGCATGGAGCTGGAACCGTGACGAATCGCGTTCGCCGACCAGCGGCACCAACTCGTCGTACTGCCCTGCCCCGGCAATCAGCATAACGGAAGTCGTCTCCAGTAACTCGCCGAGGCTGCGTACGATCAGATCATTGATGCGTCGCGCGCCAAGACCGCCACCGGTGACAACAACCAATGGCCAATCAGGACTGAACCCAAGTCCGATCTTTGCTTGCAATCGTTGCTCATCGCTGAGCGGTGTGCACTCTGGTGCGACCGGTATACCTACGTAGTGACTTTTTGATGCGGGATAGGAATAAAACTTCAGCGGTGCACCCGTCGCGATGATAGTCGCATACCGTGCCAAGATCCGGTTCGTCAGTCCGGGGTGAGCATCCGAGTCATGAATGACCAATGGAATCCGAAGCATATGCGCCGCCAGTCCCACCGGTAGACATACGAACCCGCCCTTCGTGAAGACGACATCAGGCCTCCACATGACAAGGCCAGCTATGCTCTGCAAGATACCTGCGAATACCAAGAAGCCGTCACGGATGTTCCGAAGCGTGATGGAGGGCATGAGAAGCTGCCGCCACCAACTGAGATGGTTATAGCGGCGGAACTTGCCTGAGTGTATCTTATGCACAGGAATCTTGTCATCGAACTGGTGGACAATACTGCTGGCCTGCTTATAGAATGAACGGTCACACCAGAACCGGATTTCGGCATCAGGATGGGCTGCCTTAACTGCTCGTAACACGGCGACGACCGGTGTGACGTGTCCGCCCGATCCCCCGCCGACTGCTAGAATCTTCATAGCCAGTCTCTCCTTGTTGCAACGTAAAGTTAGTATACCGCGACAGTTGGAATACGAGTCCTAATGCACCAGCCATGAAGATCATACTGGTACCACCGAAACTAAGTAACGGCAATGTGATACCGGTGAGCGGAACGATGGCAATCATAGCAGCGATGTTCAATACCACATGGGCGGCCAGCCAGCCGAATACACCTACCGCAATCAGCTTCAAGCGCATGTCCTCCAAATAATCAGCTACTCTTAAAAGCCGGAGCAATAAGGCAGCGAACAGTAAGATGATGATGACCGATCCGACGAAACCGAACATTTCAGCTAGAATCGCAAACACCGAGTCATTGATCGCTTCGGGCAGATAGCCCGTCGCCTGCACGCTGTTGCCAATACCAAGGCCGCTCCACCCGCCCGTACCAACGGCGATCTTCGCCTGCATGATGTGATAGTTCTCACCGTCCTGCAAGCTGTGGTTATCGCCTTGAAAGAATGTCGCGATACGCTCCATGCGGTGCGGTGCCACGACAATTAACAGAACCAACATGGCTAGCATTGCTAAAAATACCGAACCGATAATCTTGAACCGCACTCCAGACATGACGAACATACTGGCAATCACCGCGATCAGTGACAGCCCCGTCCCCATGTCCTGCTGCGCCACGATAACCAGTACGATGGCGGCGAGCGATACGACACCGACCGGGATCAGTGTCTTATCACGATCATTGATTAAGCCCTGACGGGCACGCATGCCCAGGAAACCAGCTAAGAATAAGAGTACGCCAAATTTGAGCAGCTCGGCCGGCTGTAAGCTACCGAGTGGTCCGAGTTCGAACCAGCGACAGGCGCCGTTCGTACATTGCGCGATCGGCAGGCTGAGTTCGCCAGCCACCCACAAGAGACCGCAAAGAATAAAACCGATAATGAGTATCTTGCTGGCATATTTACGGAGGAAATCAACCGGCAGCAACGTCATGATAACAAAAGCAACTAATGCCAAACCAAGGCTGATCGCCTGTTTGACGAAGAAATAAATACTTGAGTAATCCGTCCCAGTCGTGTCATTAAGCACATGGGCACGTTGTGGACCGATCGCGTACATGATGATCAACCCCAGCATCATAAGCAGCCCCATGAACAGCAGAATCTGATAATCAGGTTTATGGCGGCGACTAACGCTCAGCTTACCGCCGGCGTCATCTACCGTGTCCATATTCCTTACGGACGGTCGCATGGCTTACAGGTGCCCTCCCGCAAGTGCCAGCAGCACACCGAAGAAGGCCGCGATACAACTGATAACCCAAAAACGCATGGTGACTTTCGTCTCCGGCCAGCCGATTGCCTCCAGATGATGGTGAATCGGTGCTGAGATAAAGACTTTTTTATGGAACAGGCGCTTACTCAGTATCTGGATTGAGCTTGAACCGGCTTCGATGACAAAGAGAATGCCAATTACCGGCAGCAGCAGCAATGAGTTCGTCAGCATAGCTATCACGCCCAGACTGGCTCCGTACGCGAAACTGCCCACGTCGCCCATGAAAAATCTCGCCGGGTATATATTAAACCAGATATAGCTCAAGAGCACACCGATGATCGTAAAGCAGAAACCGGCCAACATGAATTGTCCCTGCAGTACCGCGATGATACCGAACGCACCATAGCTTGATGCCAGCAGGCCGCCCGCCAGGCCGTCCAGGCCATCACTGATATTGACGGCGTTGCTCGTCGCGACTACTGCGAAGGCAAACAACGGGATGATCAACCAACCTATGTCAAGATTACCCGCAAATGGCAGATGGAGCAGTGTCGCGTCGGCGATACGATCGAAGAACCACCATCCCATGACAAGTCCCAAGGCAGCAATAGCAGTGAATTTTATGCTTGAACGCAAACCCGCCACCCCAAGGCCATTACCACGAATATTAATGACGTCATCGAGTAAACCGACGACCGCCCCGCCGATCAAAGCGGCCAATGGCAACCACGTCTCACCACGATCGAGATTGAAGCAGAACGTGATGACCAGTGCGGCAATCACCCCGATGATACCGGCCATCGTAGGGATGTTCCGTTTGAACTTATTCGCATGCAGCTTATTAAAGACCTGGAGCGCTTCGCCGGTCGTACTGGTCGTGCGCTGTTTCTTCCAGAATTTATAGCGGTATGCCAGGAATGTGTACACCGGTGTCAGAATCATCGCGAGCACAAACGCCGCTACGCTCAGTAGCGTGATTGTTGTCATATGATGCACGAGCGTTTCAACGGTCATATTCATGTTTTAGCCTTTCGGTTGTACCTTTAAGTATCTGAGGAGCCAGTTGGAGATATCAGTGAAAACCGGTTTAGCGTCGGTGCCGCCAGTAAATTGCCGATTTTTGCCAGATACTCGTACCATTATGACATATTTCGTCTGCTCCTTGCTGCCACCAAAACCGATATAGGTACCGATTGTCTGGCTGAACACGTAGCGGCCATTCACGATAGCCTGGGAGGTACCTGTCTTACCACCGACATAATAGCCTTTATCGCCGCCGGTGAACATTGATAACTGACGAACCTGGTGCACCATCTCACGCATTTTCTCTGCGGCCGGTTTGCCGACCACCCGCTGGCCGGCTGGAATTGATGATGGCTCGAATTGCCCGTTTTGCATCGTACCCGCGACGACGCTTGGAGCCCTGTACGTGCCGCCGTTGACCAGACTGCAGAAGCCTGCTGCCACTTGCAGCATCGTTACGTCGAGTCCCTGTCCGAACGTCATATTCGCGTAGCGGATCGCGTTCCCTTCCTGCTCTTCCGGTGAGACGAGGCCACCCGGGTTCTCACCCGCCACTTCAATGCCCGATGAACGTCCCAGGCGGAATCTGTTGTAAAAATAATCATACAAGGTCGAGCGGGCTTTGGCATTGATGGTTTCACCACCACCGATCTGTCTGAGCGCTTCCACCGAACCGGTATTCAAGGAGTAATTCAGCACGTCTTGGTAGGTAATATTACCGGTATGACCCAGTTCGGCATTGTGAATCGTAAAATCATTCACCCGCACAGAATCCGTATTATAGAAGCGCGAGGTCGGCTCGATGACGCCTTTGTCCATCGCCGTAGCGATCGTAAAGGTCTTCATGACCGATCCCGGCTCATAAGGAGATGAGACGACGTCGTTATTGAACACGTTAAGGTCTTTCACGTCACCATAGTTACTTGGATCATAGGTCGGCGTGTTCGCCATTGCCATGACGCGTCCGGTTTGCGCATCCATCACGATCGCGCTGACACTTTCGGCACCCGATTGTTTCGCACCACGAGCTACTGCTGCCTGAGTATATGCCTGGACATTGCGGTCGATGCTCAAAACAACGTTCTGTCCGTCTTTCGGCGGAATATTGACATTATCCTTTCCAATGGTCAGCGGCACATTACTGACATCAGTTACGGACTGCAATAGACCGTCTTTACCTTTGAGTTTGCTGTCCATGCCTTGTTCGATTCCATAGGCGCCATTACCGTTCGCATCGACGAAGCCGAGCGTCTGCGACGCCAATGAGCCTTCCGGATAGACACGGGCTGTCGTACTTTGCAAACCGACGCCGTGAAGACCTTTGTCTTTGATCAGTTTTGCTTGCTTATAGCTTAGACCGGTAGCTAGCTTCTGATATCGGATCGTTTTGTCGCCGATTTTACTCTCGCGTATTTTCTTGCCCATATCTCCGACGGTATTACCGCCGGCGACATTTTTTATCAACGCTTCCACGTCATCGGGCTTCGTAACTTCGGACGGATCGACGAAAACCGTGTATACGGTCTGGTTCTTGACAAGCGGTACCGGCGAGCCGTTGCTAAGAGCATATATCTCGCCACGTTTAGCCGGTATGACCAAGCGTTTGAGCTGCTCCTGATCAGCCAAGCCTACGTAAATGTCATGCTGGATAATCTGCAGATAGAACAGGCGGATGACGAACAAACCCATGATCACCAAAAGAAACCAGCGGAATAACTGGGAACGGTTTCTGAAGGCGCGGTTCATATTCATTTGTAGTTTTCCTATTCACCGACAAAGGCTGTCGATGCAGGCGTCGTCATCTCCTTGGCGACCGTACTCTTCTGGGCAGCGCTCAGGGCGGTCAGCCGGGCATTCTCGACTTCTAAGTCGGTCTTCTTATTCGTTAGTTCGGCGATTTGTGCATCAATTTTTTGTGCCTGATAGTCATAGGCAGTCGCACGAGTCGCCTGTGTCAGATAAATCAAGCCGAGTACCGTTACCATCAGCGCGACAAGCACTGTATGGGTGACAGGACCAAGCTTCACATTGGACATGAATTTTGCCGTATTCTGGTTGCGGTTCCAGTTTTGTTGACGACGATTATACGTGGTGGTTCGTTGATACATTGGTATTTTCTGTGTTTATGTTTTTTTGTTTGGGTGGGTGCGTCCATGACGGACGCACCCCGAATGGTTTACTTGAACCGAACAGCTACTTTTGTTTCGACTGACTGGTTCTGTACTGGAATGTGTACTGGCATTGTGTTATGCCCCTTCCTTTTTGTTTTATTTTTTCACTGCGACGCGCAGCTTGGCGCTGCGTGACCGCGGATTGTGAACATCGTAGGTGGCTCCATCGATCGGTTTTTTGGTCAGAATCTCGAGTTCGGCTTCATAACCGGCATGTTTCTGTTCAGAAAAATACCGTTTCACGAGCCGGTCCTCTAAGCTATGGAAGCTGATGATGCCTACCCTGCCGCCAGACTTTAGTAGTCGTGGCAGTAGCGGAAGCAATGCTTCAACTTGCCGGAGCTCGTCGTTTACCGCGATGCGGAGTGCTTGAAAGGTGCGCGTCGCCGGATGGATTTTTTTCCAACGGCCACGATACTCTTGCTTGATCAATTCAGCGAGCTGATCGGTTGTCTTGAGCGGTCGGTTGCTGACAATCGCCTCAGCGATTCGTTTGGCAAACCCGTACGGTTCTTCCCCGTACGTCGTGATGATGCGGACGAGTTCGTCGCTTGAGGCAGTATTGACCAATGTTTCGGCTGATACTTCCTGGCGAGCGTCCATGCGCATATCCAGCGGACCTTGTTTTGTAAAAGAAAACCCTCGTTCGCTCTGATCGAGCTGTGGTGATGACACCCCCAAATCCACAAGAATGATACCGAACCGCTCCCCTTCTTCGACGAGCTGACGGGCAGCCGAGACGAAATCGGTATGAAGCAGCCGGACTCCTTTTTCGACAAACGGTACGAGTTCACGGATCGCGTTCTCGTCACGGTCTACCAATACGGAATCCTGGTAGTTATCGGTTATGCCCAAGAAACGACTGGCATGACCGCCGTATCCTGCCGTGAGATCGAGATAATTCTCTCCCTCAATAGGATGAAGCGCATCAAGCGTCGCATCAAGCAACACCGGAACATGTAAGTCGTCGCGGTTACCCGCGCCGTCTTGTGGTGGATGTTCTTTAATACTCAT
>CAZVUH010000022.1:7622-10686 GCA_964629565.1 uncultured Candidatus Saccharibacteria bacterium
CTCGAGATCACCTAACTGATAATATGGACTGTTTGTTTTCGCATGGTGTGTTTGTTTTTTATAAGTTGTCTGCTGATTGCCGGGGTTACGGTGTAACTCATACTCGGCGCTTAGCAGATTGAGAGACTTATGTGTGAGGTGGAGTTTTTTTGGGAGGTGTTGTGTTAAGGAAGGTACGACGGCGTTTTTTATGTGGTGCCGCTGTCCAGCTGTCCATATTACCAGATAGGTGTTCTCGAGGTATTTTCTAATTTCAAGTTGTTAAGGTGCAAAGTCGGATAATCAGACGTCGGCGTCAGGTCTCATAAGGCGCCAGTAGGCTCCAGCACGGACGGCGATGAGTTCACGATCAATCCCGGCATAGTCGAGAAGATGCTGCTCAATCGTAACCCGGCCTTGCTTCTGGTCGAGATCGGCTGCGGTTTTTCCCCGTCGGAATTTGACGTTCAGGTCGGCAACGTTCTCATCGAGAATGCTACCACCGAGTGCCGGCTCAACTTCCCTGTCCCAGACTTGCTGTGGATAGAGGTGCAGATATGAACCAAAACCCCTGGTCAAGACGACGCCGCTGGCGAATTCATTTCGAAGCTCCGTCGGTATCGTTAACCGACGCTTGTCATCAAGCTTTCGTTCGAAATAATCCATCGCTGCGTAGCTTCCGTCTGCCCGTAGGGCCTTACGTTGATTATTTTTTAATGTTTAGTGGTGTTTATTTTGTTTGGTGGTGTTACCCACTTTCTTCCACTGACCTTACTATAATACCCACTATTACCCACGACAAGCCCTAAATTTCATTTTCGTTCTCTAGATAAATGAACTTATCCACAATTATGTGGACAAGTCAAGACACGACCTCTGTAAATTAAAAATACCACACATTTCGATGTAGTATTTTTCATCAGCTAGGATTACGAATTCCAGATTAAATGTTATCAAGCGATTGTATGCGGACGACATGCGGTGGTAAGACACCTTGTTGCGACGGCAGAGGCTTATCCGTCTCCACAAGCAGATAGCCCGTTGCTTTGGTGGGCAAGCCGGCAAACGCCTCCGCTTTGTCGTCAACTAATACGATCCGTTCGAACTTGCCAGTCACACCTGCTCCGGCATCAGGTATAAAACTGCCGTCGGGCTGTTGCCACGCGGCGATGAGATGGCCCTTCTGCTTCGTGTCGGTTATGAGAGTCGGAAACGACTCGTAACCGGCCGCGGCCAATTTTGCACGCTGCCACTCTCGACCGCCATAAGTCATAAAAATCAACGGGATACTTTGACGTGCAAGCCGCTCTAAGAGTTCCGTCGCGCCCTTGTTGCGAAAGGCCTCAGTTCCTAATGCCTGTGTTCTGGTCATGAAGATTTTCAGAAATCCTTCAATTGGCAGATTATTCTCTTTGAGATACGCCAGAAAATCAAATGAACCACCGCTGCGTTCGGTTGTCTGACGCACTTCTTTCAGGCGGTTATACCTGTCACCGAGCAACGACTCGAGCGCATATTCCGCCTCATCGTACAGTTTCGTATTCGCCATGGTACGATCAAGGTCTAGAACAAAGAGTGTCTTAGGGGGTACGTTCATGCGTATAATTATAGAGCTCAACGAGTGATGATGCCACCGCGCGCGAATCATGGCGGATGAGGGTCCGCGTGGCACCGATGGGATCGGATTTGTTGCTATTCTTCCAGATTGCACCGGACAAAAGTTCGGCGCCGGCTGCAATATATGGAGCCTCGTGAAGCGTAGCCTGGTCATAATCGACCGGTCGCTCTCCCTCCTTTGCGTATTTCTCAAGCAATTCTTGGCTCGGTTTTTCGGTGTTAAATAATACCGCATCAAGGAATGGTCCTCCCAC
The DNA here is from genome assembly GCA_964629565.1 of uncultured Candidatus Saccharibacteria bacterium. Taxonomy (GTDB): domain Bacteria; phylum Patescibacteriota; class Saccharimonadia; order Saccharimonadales; family Saccharimonadaceae; genus CAZVUH01. The sequence continues at coordinate 9,473 of CAZVUH010000022.1, forward strand.
GAACCGCTCTATTTCGCTGGCAAAATCGTTGACCGTGAAGCCATCGGTCTGACCCGGTTTGGTCACCAGATTGCAGACATACACCGTCATGGCTTTGGTTTTGCGGAGCGCTTCGCCAATACCCGGCACGATAAGGGCTGGCGCCAAGCTTCCATAGAGGTTACCTGGCGCGATAACGACCATGTCGGCCTGATAAATCGCCGCGATTGCTTTCGGATTTGCTTCCGCCTCGGGCTCAAGCCACATTTCAGGGCGGGCTTCCTTGAAATTCATGTCGCTGATTCGGAACTCACCACGCACCGTGCGGCCGTCTTTATCTCTCATCGCGAGCGTGACATTCGTGAGCGTGATCGGCTCGACGACACCAGTGATATTCAGGAGTTCACTGGCAAGCTCCACTCCCTCGGTGAAATTACCTTTCATTTTCTCAAGTGCCGTCAGAAAGAGGTTGCCGAATGCGTGACCTTTCAGACTGCCCTCTTCGAAGCGGTAATTGAAAAGATCGCGCAGCTCCGGCGTATCACTGAGCGCCACCAGGCATTGCCGTATGTCGCCCGGCGGCAAGGCGCCGAGCTCATCACGCAGCATACCGGTGCTGCCGCCGTCATCGGCCATATTCACCAAGGCGGCAATCTGGCTGGTATGGTTCTTCAACGAGCTGAGTAACGTAAAACTACCGGTACCACCACCAATGACGGCTATCTTTAGTTCGTCGGGTTGGAATGGGTCTTTCATGTGTCGCTCCGTAATTTCTTCACCACCTTACCATACCACACCGCGCTTGGCCGCAGCTGTCTGCGCTGCGTGTCATAATCGACGGCAGTCAGCCCGAATCGTGCCCAACGACCGTATCCCCATTCGTAGTTGTCTAGCAGGCTCCAATGCAAATAACCCCGGACGTCGACACCTTCATCCTGTGCGCGCTGCATTGCCATGACATGTTCAGCGATGAGCCATTTGCGCTGCGCGTCATCCGCATCCGCAAGACCGGCTTCCGTCACGATCAGCGGCAAGTTGTATTTTCGATACAGACGCTCGAGCGCATACTGCAAGTTGGCCGGACTCAGATCCCAGCCGAGATCACTAACCCGTTCATCAGGATTATGGACGCGGTAGCCATAGACACGGTTGCTGAAATAGAAATTCACACCCAAAAAATCACACTGCTTTGTGACTTTACGTAGAAAGTAATCATCACCGAAGAATTGCATCCA
>CAZVUH010000023.1:0-10682 GCA_964629565.1 uncultured Candidatus Saccharibacteria bacterium
GGAAACACAATCAAAGTAAGAAAGGATTTTTATGGCAATTTCACGCGATAAAAAACAAGCTTTGGTTGCTGAAATGAGCGAGCTGCTCTCGAACTCAAAGCTGACTGTCTTCGCACAGTACCAGGGTCTGAGCGTAGCTGATGTTCAAGTTCTTCGTCGTGCCGCCCGTGAGGCCGGTGTGACGATCAAGGTAGTGAAGAACCGTCTGGTTCGTGTTGCCGTGCAGTCTATCGATGCCTACAAAGATGTCGATACGTCAAACCTCGAAGGCCAACTCCTCTACGCTGTATCCAGCGAAGACGAAGTTGCACCTGCCCAGGTTTTGAATGACTTCGCTAAGACACATCCGGAACTTCAATTCGTTGGCGCGTTTTCTGGTGACGGTGCAAACCTCTCAGCCGATGAAGTCAAGGCGCTTGCTGGTCTTCCAAGCAAGAACCAACTTATCGGCGAAGTGGTTGCGCAACTGCTATCACCAGTCAATGACATCACGAATGCACTATCTGGCAACCTTCATGCACTGCTCGACGGTGTAGAATCAAAAGCGACCGCGTAATATTACGCACATTTAACTATTAAAGGAGAACTCACATGGCTGATGTAAAGAAGCTGGCCGAAGAGCTGACAAAGCTTACGGTCCTCGAAGTAAACGAACTTAAAAATGTCCTCAAAGACGAATACGGTATTGAACCTGCTGCCGCTGCTGTAGCTGTGGCTAGTCCTGCTGCTGGTGGCGACGCTGGCGCTGCTGCCGAAGACGAAAAGAGCGAATTCACTGTAACACTTAAAGATGCTGGCGCCCAGAAAGTTGCCGTCATCAAGGCTGTTAAGGAAATCACCGGTCTTGGTCTTGGTGAAGCTAAAGCAATCGTTGACGGTGCACCTGCACCAGTCAAGGAAAAAGTCTCTAAAGACGAAGCTGAAGCTGCCAAGAAAGCGCTTGAAGAAGCTGGCGCAACTGTCGAACTCAGCTAATTTCACACCGACCATATTGTCCGTACAGCAAGAGCCGCCTTATCCGGGCGGTTTTTGTATTGGCAAAATTAACAACGATTTTTCAAATACCTCTGTTTTGGTTGTGGAAAATCACGTTGCTTGACACAAGCAGAACGGGCTGGTATATATAGTGCTAGTACTACTCAAAAATAGACAAAGGAAATGCGAGAACTATGTCTGAATTACCCGAAAAACAAGTCAAGCGGCTCAAGTCGCTTATCCAGGATGCCGAAACGAACCTAGCTGCCGCCAAAGAGCTGCTTATCAGTATTATCGGTGATGATGGAACTGTCGTCACACCACGCTCTAGCACCGAAGAGGTGAGCGGAAAGGTCGTTGAAGGTATCTTCGACGGCCAGAAAATGGCCGGTCCAGACGGCAAAGAATATCCTGTACCAGCAAACTACGCTTCGAAGTCAAAACTCGTCGAAGGGGATATCCTGAAGCTTACCATCGCTGATGATGGCGGTTTCATCTATAAACAGATCGGACCAGTTGAACGAAAGCAGGTCATCGGTACGCTCGTACAGCATGATGGCGCATACTACGTGGAAGCGAACGGCCATGAATACCGTATTCTACTTGCTAGCGTCACCTACTTCCGTCTGAACATCGGCGATCAAGTCACGATCATCATTCCGGCAGACAACCCGGATGCAACGTGGGCGGCGGTTGAAGCAAGTCTTTAATAGCCCGCAAAGCAACTCAATAGACTCTCGCGCTTCGGGAGTCTATTTTTAAATTACAACACCATATTCTTGCCGCTTCGTATAGAATATAAACTATAAGCTGAGAGGGAGATATGGCAAAACTACACTTCAAATATGGCGCGATGAATAGCGGGAAGAGTGATACCCTCATCAAGACTGCTTACAACTACGAAGAACAGGGTTTGGAAGTAGCAACGATCAAACCAGCGGTTGATGTGAAAGGTGATGACCTTATTATCGCACGGGGTGGCCACACCCGTCGGCCTGACGTCCTTGCCACGCCCGAAACCAATCTACGCACGGCCGTTACTGAGCTTGGGAAACGATCGATCGCCTGCGTCCTGATTGATGAATCGCAATTTCTGGAAATCGAGCAGATATCGCAGCTATTTGAAATCGCCAAACTTGATGAAATTTCGGTTATCGCATTCGGTCTCCGGGCGGACTTCCGAACCGAGCTTTTTCCTGGGAGCCGTCGCCTGCTTGAAATAGCCGATAATATTGAGAAATTACCGACGATGTGCCGCTGTGGATCGCAAGCGGAGTTTAATACGCGCAAAGTCGATGGAACGTATGTCTTCGAAGGCGAGCAAGTCGCAATCGACGGTAAAGGTGAGGTGACCTACGACTCACTCTGTGGCAACTGCTATATCAAAGAAGGTGGTAACGTTTAACCAAAAACACAACATAAAAACTGGAAAAGAAGCGTACAATAAGAACATAACCAGAGTACGGGGGAAACAAAAACAGTGAGCAAAGCATTATACCGAAAGTATCGGAGCAAGTCGCTTGATGAGATCGTTGGCCAATCTCATATTACCGATGTTTTGCGCCGGTCAATCGACCAGGGACGCGTCGCGCATGCGTATCTCTTAACTGGTCCGCGCGGCGTCGGCAAAACGTCAATCGCACGTATCTTAGCGTATGAAATCAACAAACTTCCGTATGATGAACAGGGCAGTCACCTTGATATCATTGAAATCGACGCCGCAAGCAATAACGGCGTCGAAGATGTGCGGGATTTACGTGACAAAGTGCAGCTAGCGCCGGTTTCAGCCGAAAAGAAAGTCTACATCATCGACGAAGTGCATATGCTGTCAAAACCCGCATTTAATGCACTCTTAAAGACGCTCGAGGAACCACCGGAGCATGTCGTTTTCATCTTGGCGACGACTGATGTAGAGAAAATCCCATCGACCATCACGAGCCGCACGCAACGGTTCTCATTCCGATCGATCAGCCGCGCCGATGCGGTCAAACATCTCAAATCGATCGCGAAGAGCGAGAAAATCAAAATCGAAGATGATGCGCTTGATTTGATCGCCCAGCGTGGCGATGGCAGCTTTCGGGACAGCATCAGCCTGCTTGACCAGCTAGCCAGTCTGGCTGACACAAAAGCCGGTATTACCCGTGAACTTGTTGAACAGACGCTCGGCTTAGCGCCACACGATATTGTCGTACGCCTGATTGCAGCATACGAACAGCATGATCTAGCCGCCGTCGTTTCCACGCTCGATACGACGCTCGAACTGGGCATATCCGCGACCACCATTGCGCAGCAGCTGATCGATGCCATACGCTCGACCATCGTTGAAAAACCCCAATTACTCGAATTGATGAACAAGCTAATCGATGTCACGGCATCCTCACAAGCTGAAATCAAACTTCTGACCGTTCTCGGCTCTTCTTCTCAGCCACAAACAGAGGCCAAGCCAAAACGATCCGCGGCACTGCTCGCTCCATCGTCTACCATCAGCGCGCCGATAAAAGAACTCGAGAGAAAGGCCACCCAGCCGAAGCCGAAGGATCCGCCGACCTCAAAAAAACCGGATCCAGCAAAGACCGGTGGCATGCCACCACTTACAGAACTTGACTGGAATGCGCTCGTCGAATATGCGAAAGAACATTATGTGGCAATTTCAAGTGTTCTCATCAAATGTACGCCCGAGGTCACCGAGACCGGTCTGACGCTCTATACCGTCAATAATTTTTACAAGAAAAAACTCGATGACGCCAAATACCGGCCAATGATTGCCGCATCTCTGGAAGCGCTCGGTTTCCCTGATGTAGTTATCGACACGATACCCACAACTTCTCCACTCAAAGACGAGCAAGCTGCCAAGGTAGCTGCTATCATGGGTGGAGGAGAAGAGGTATCCCTCTAGTCATTCGCGTATGGCCAAGGAAGTTCAGGCAGGAAAAGTACCACCACAGAATCTAGACGCCGAGAAGAGTTTGCTCGGTGCCGTTTTAATTGATGAGGAAGTACTGGCTGATATTTCTGAGCACGTGACGCCCAAAGACTTCTACGATAAGCGCCACGCGGTTATTTATGACGGCATGATGCGCTTGTATGAAAAGCATAAACCGGTCGACCTTTTGACGCTTACTGACGAGCTAAAACGGAAAAAAGAACTCGATACCATCGGTGGATCAGCCTATCTGACGGAACTGACGAATTACGTACCGACATCCGCCCACGCGGAAGCGTATGCCGAACTGGTAGCCCAAAAAGCGGTCCGTCGTCGGCTTATCAAAGCCAGTAGTGAGATTTCTGAAATGGGCTTTGACGAAGAAACCACCACGCAAGAACTGCTTGAAAAAGCCGAGGCGGAACTTTTCAGCGTCAGCGACCAATCACTCAAGCAGGACCTGACAAGCCTTGAAAGCATCCTGACTGAAAGTTTCGACCGTATGGAAGAGCTGCACCGGAACAAGGGAAGTCTGCGCGGTATCCGCACCGGTTACCGTGATCTTGATAACATGACGGCCGGTCTGCAACGGAGCGACCTGATCATCCTGGCCGCCCGACCGGCTATGGGTAAGACCACCCTCGTCACGAACCTGGCGTACAACGTGGCGACGATCGCAAAACAGCCGGTCTTATTCTTCAGCCTTGAGATGAGCAAGGAACAATTGGTCGACCGTATGCTGGCCGACGCATCAGGCGTTGATGCATGGAACATCAGGACAGGAAACCTTTCTGATCAAGATTTCAGTAAGCTGAGCGAGGCGATGGGTGAGATGGCCGAAGCGCCGATCTATATCGACGACACGCCAGGCCTGTCTGTGCTCGAAATGCGCACCAAGGCCCGTCGTGCCGCCCACGAAGCGCCGCTCGGACTGGTCATCGTCGACTACCTTCAGCTTATGACCGCGGCCGGACGGTCAGACGGTAACCGCGTCCAGGAGGTGAGTGAGATCTCCCGTGGACTCAAACTGATTGCCCGTGAGCTCAACGTACCGGTGATCGCGCTTTCACAGCTGTCGCGTTCCGTCGAAAGCCGCAGCCCACAGATACCCCAGCTTGCCGACCTGCGTGAATCGGGAAGCATCGAACAGGACGCCGACATCGTCGCATTCATTTACCGGGAAGCGTACTACAACCCCGATACCGAAAGGGAAAACGTCACCGACCTCATCATCGCCAAGCATCGTAACGGACCAGTCGGCAAAGTAGAACTTTACTTCCATCCGGAACGACTCCGCTTTATGTCACTCGACAAGCGCCACGACGGTTAGCGCCGTGCTATAATAACCCAAGTAATGGGTACAAAGTTACACGTTCTCGATTTTGCGGTTTACCGGTGGCGATATAGTCTTGGTTATATTGCCGTAACGGTTTTATTCGTCGCACTGCTCATTGTCGCCGGCATTTTTATTCCGGATGGACTGAGTAGCGGCGAACAACAATCAGCCGTCAACAGCAGCCTCTTATCTACAAAACATGTTACGCCAGACATGGTCATCGATCTTCCATACCATGCCTTGCAGAAAGTCAGCCTGGCTGTCTTTGGCGTCCACAATCTAAGCATCAAAGCGCCATCGCTCTTACTGGCTCTCGTAGCAGCAGCCGGAATGTTGCTGCTACTGAAGAGGTGGTTCAAACGGAACACGGCTATTCTGACCGCGCTGCTTGCCATCACGACCGGACCGTTCCTGCTGATCGCTCAGTCAGGTACGCCGGCGATTTTATATATCTTGTGGCCGACTTGGATACTTTTGGCCGGCTCGGAACTGTCGAACAAATCCCGTTTCCCGTTATTTTGGAAAATTGTCTTGTTCACGTCCGTAGCCCTCAGTCTCTACACGCCACTCAGCATCTACATCCTGATAGCACTCCTGCTCGCGACAATCTTCCATCCGCATCTTCGTCATACGATCCTATCCCTGTCCAAGCTCAAGTTTGTCGTCGGACTACTCATCGGTATTATCCTGATATCACCCGTCGTATATGCAGCTTTCCTTGATACACATGTACTCCTTGTACTGGCCGGCATCCCAGGGGCTATCGACCTCAAGGCCAACCTTGTGACGCTAGCAGGTCATTACCTGAACTTCCTCCACCCGAGCAATGCCGTCGTGATGACACCGGTGTACGAGCTGGCAACCGTTCTCGTCGCTTTGATCGGTTTATACAGAGTCGTGACCACAAAATACACCGCACGCAGCTATATCATCATTGCCTGGTTATTGATGCTACTGATCCTTACGGTCGTCAGCCCTGAACAGATAGCGGTCACATTCGTTCCGGTGCTATTGCTCCTCGGTTTCGGAATCGATCATCTGATCCGTTCATGGTATCGGCTCTTTCCTCGTAATCCATACGCGCGCGTCGCCGGCCTTATACCGCTCGTCATATTCATCGCCAGCTTGACCGTATCCGGCATCGACCGTTTTGTCTATGGCTACCTATACGATCCTGCGACCGCCCATGCGTTTTCAAAAGATCTAGGACTGCTCAGCCAGCAGCGACGTAACGATGCCGGAAAATCAGCTGTTCTGATCGTCTCGAAGGCAGAAGAGCCGTTTTATAAATTGGTCCAGCGCTACAACCACAACTGGCATATCGCTACGGTCACGACATCACCGACAACTCCGAGCGGGGATACGATACGCATCGCGACACATGATAGCCGCAAGCCTCAGGCGACAGTCGAACGGATTATCACCAGCAGCCGCCAAAGTGATGCTGATCGTTTTTACCTCTACAAAAACGACGCAAAATAAGCTATACTACATACAAAACTTACGGAGGAATACATATGGCGTTTGACCAGATGAAGATGCTGAACGATCTACGAAAAGCACAGAAAGAATTAAAGAAGCAGAAAGTCGTCGTCGCAGCCGGCGGTGAAGAAGACGATCCTGCGGTTGAAATCACCATCAACGGTGAATTGAAGATTGAGAACGTGAAGATTAATCCGGAATATGTCGACCTGGAGGACATCGAAGAGCTCGAGGGCTGGATTGAATCAGCGGTACGTGACGGTATGGCAAAAGCCCAAGAGATCGCCGCGGAAAAAATGAAGCCGCTCATGGGCGGCCTCGGCAACCTCGGACTCTAGGAGACCGGTTTGACACGTCAACTTTTACCGACGGCTCTACAGCAGGCCATTGAAGAATTAGGACGACTGCCGGGTGTAGGTCCGCGGACCGCTGAACGGTATGCGTATTTTTTACTTCGCGCAAACGATAAGACTTCGCAGACGCTGGCGGCAAGCATTGCCCGTCTTCATGAGAACGTAAAGACGTGTCCCGTAACGTTCGCACTTATCGATAGCGATCAGGATGTCTCGCCGCTCTATAGTGACGATGACCGTAACAAGCGTCTGGTGGCCGTCGTTGAAGAACCGCTCGATATCGTGGCGCTGGAGCGAACCGGGCAATTCCAAGGTACCTATCACGTACTCGGAGGGGCCATCTCTCCAATCGACGGCGTCGGACCCGAGCAACTGCATATACCAGAGCTCCTGGAGCGCATCAAACGGGATGACGTCGAAGAGCTCATCATCGCGACGAATGCAAGCGTAGAAGGTGAATCGACGGCGCTGTTTCTGCAGCGGCATATCGAAGAAGCCGGCCTGACAGTCAAGCTATCGAGGCTTGCCCGCGGCATTCCCGTCGGCGTCGATCTGGAATACGCCGATCAAATCACCTTATCGCATGCGCTTGAAGGGCGCCGGACACTCTAGTACTATCATAGGGAAGGGAAAGCAATAGCGGCATGAACGAGCCCGAGAACCCGAACAAAGACACCGATAATTTAGAACAAAAACCACTCGACACAAGTGATGACGATGCAGTGCGTCCAGCGGCATACTCAAGACCGCGTGGTCGTATTGGTGTTTTTATCGGTATTATGGGATTCGTCTGTCTGTGCACGATTATCCTGGCGCCGATCGGTATCGTTCTCTCTTTGATCGGCTATTTCAGTGTGCGGCATAGCGGTACACCCAGCCGGCTGGTACCAATCGGTCTGATAGGCAATAGTGTCGTCGTCGTCATCGCGTCGGTAGTCATGCTTTACCTTATCTTCTTCTCGCCGGAGCTAACCGACGGGCTGATCCGTCGACTTGCCGTCGGAGAATCCATCAAGCAGCAAATGCCCAAACCACCCTCAGAGCAGACTATTACCGGACAACAGGCGGCCGAGGAAGTGGCCAAGCGAGCTACGGCCTACAAGGACATCAACGGCGTTTATCCGTTGATGCTGACAGATTTCGAGCGTACTGCCAAGACGTCTTTGAAAAGTCTGCCAGACATCATTATCACGTCACAACCACTCACGCATGAGAATGGCTACACGACCAGGATGCATGATGGGCAAGAAAAGACAGTGAGCCGCCTGGAGGTGTATGCATGCGGCGTGACTGAAGGGAATAAAGTCGGCTACTGGGACACTGAAGCAGTCGAGACGGCATTTGCCTACACCGGCAACGTCGGTCCGAACTCGACGTGTGCGATTATGAAATAGGCTCCACCCCTGCTACAATACATACAATGTACCAAGCAGCTCAGAAACTTATTGAAAACGCCAATCACATTCTTGTTATCCAAGCTGAAAACCCCGACGGTGACTCGCTCGGTAGCGCCTTGGCGCTTGAAGAGATTCTGGGCGATCAGGGCAAGGATGTATCGTTGTATTGTCCGGTCGATATTCCGAAATACTTACGTTATTTCAGTGGCTGGGACCGTGTTACGACGGAATTTGACCCGGGTGCCGATCTCGTCATTATCGTAGACACCAGCGCCGATGTGTTGCTGACAAAAGTCTTGGAGACACCGGGAGCGCGTCACTTCCTGGACAGTCATGAAGTGCTCGTCATTGACCATCACACGACCAAGAGTACGCTCTCGTTCAACCATAATGCACTTATCGACAGCGAGGCACTTTCGACAAGCCAGGTTCTTTACCGGCTGGCTGCCGAAGCGGGCTGGACGGTCAATCCTCAAGCGGCGGAACATATGCTCGGAGCGCTATTATCGGACTCCCTTGGCTTGACGACCCAATCCGTTACGGCCGAGGCGTATTTTACGGCCGGTAAACTGACTGAGCTCGGGGCAAAAGTGTCAGACATCGAAGAGCGGCGCAGAGAATTCATGAAGAAGTCTCCGGAGATTCTGACGTATAAGGGCGAGCTTATCGGCCGGATTGAATACTATCTTGAGGGCAAACTTGCCTTAGTGCACATACCCTGGGAAGATATCCAAGCCTATAGCGACCAGTACAATCCCAGCGTACTCGTGTTGGATGAAATGCGACTCGTCGAGCACGTCCAAGTCGCCATTGCCATCAAGACTTATCCCGATGGCAAGGTAACCGGAAAATTGCGATCCAATATTCCGATATCGGAAGAGATTGCCGGCTTCTTTGGTGGCGGCGGCCATCCGTATGCCGCCGGTTTCCGTACCTACGACGAATACGATACAATCGTACGTGAACTACTTGAGGCTACAGAAAAGGCACTGACGAATCATGACACTCAAACTCCATAACACCCTCCATAAACGAACCGAGTCATTCGTACCCGTGGCAGCAGACGCCGTTCGGATATACAGTTGCGGCCCAACGGTATACGATCATGCGCACATCGGCAACCTCAGCGCTTTTATCGCGGCTGATGTTCTTCGGCGCGTTATCCAGGCCAACGGCCATAAGACACTGCATGTCATGAACTTCACGGATGTCGACGATAAGACAATTGCCCGAAGCAGACAGGAGCATCCGGACCTTCAGCCGCTCGAAGCACTCAAACAGACGACTGAGCGATATACCAACGTCTTCCTGGAGGATATGCAGGCAATCGGTAACGACACATCGGCTTTGAACTTCATCAGAGCGACCGATGAAGATACCATCGAAGGCATGCGTCAGTTGATAACGCAGCTTCATAATACCGGTTTTGCATATGTGGCCGATGACGGCGTCTATTTTTCAATCGAAGCTTATCGAAAGTCCGGCAAAGTATACGGCCAGCTCGTAGAACTGACTGAAGAAAACACCAGCAACGAACGGATCGCGAATGATGAATACGACAAAGATTCAGCGCATGATTTTGCACTTTGGAAAAAACAAAAGCCAGGAGAACCTGCCTGGCCGTTCACGCTTGGTGACAGTGACATGACAGGGCGTCCCGGTTGGCACATCGAGTGTTCGGTCATGAGCCGGCAAGGACTCGGCCAGCCATTCGATATTCATACCGGCGGCATCGATCTTGCATTTCCACATCATGAGAACGAGATCGCACAAAGCACGGCAGGCGAAGAAAACGCGGTCTACGCCCAATCATTCGTGCACAACGAACACATTCTCGTTGACGGACGCAAGATGAGTAAAAGCCTGGGCAACTTCTTTACGCTCGAGGACTTACGCGAGAAGAATATTGATCCGCTCGCATTCCGCATGCTGGTATTGCAGTCGCATTATCGTAAGCCTACCAACTTCAGCTTTGACAACATCGAGGCGGCTACCAACCGGCTGCGGAATTGGCGCAACGTGGCGGCATTACGCCACCAAACCCACGACACATTGCGAGATGATGATGAGAAGAACGACGACAAGGCAGCCATCTCATTACTAGCATCTTCCAGGGCCCTGATAGAAACGCTGAGCAACGACCTTGATACGCCGAGCGCCTTGAAGCTTATCGATGAAGCGTTCGCCAAAGTCGAAGCAGCGGACTTGGCGGCAAT
>CAZVUH010000024.1:0-1301 GCA_964629565.1 uncultured Candidatus Saccharibacteria bacterium
AAAGCATATTCAGAATAAACTTTTAAAAAGTGTTGACGGGTCAAAATTACTTTGTTAGTATTTCTTCAGGAAGATCAAGTGATACAGCACATAGATCATTATGTGTGACCGATCAAGTTCAATAGTTCAGTTACAAGCTCAGTTATTTAGTTAGTAGGTCACATCTGTTGGTGCAAATCTTCTTAAAAGAGAGACATGAGAATGTCTCTCTTTGCATTTAAAGACATATAGCCTTCCTGAAATGCATCCCCTAGCTCTGGCCAGGTCAAACGATAGCTGTACGAATGTATTAAGTATTCGTTTTTATTTTTAAAACGCTGTATAATTTAAAGTGGTTATGTTAGTACTGGACCTTATGGTCTTTTCCACTAACAAACCTCATACTGGCGTCAGTAGACGTCACATATTCAATCGTGAAGACGGTAAACAAGATAGTTTGAGCGGTCATTATCTCTATCCGGCATTCACTCACTCCAAAACCCGTTCGCTAATAAAATTTAGCTTTCTGAGCAATCAGAGACTGGGAGTGAATATGACAAAAACTATTAACAAAACAGTAAATGTCACAGCTATGAAGTTCGGCAAGAACTTCTCTGCATATCCGACACGGATGGAGCTCGACGGCGACGTGTATACGTTCGTCGATCCGGGCCTTAGCCTGACGATACGCAGTCGCGGAGTGGTGAGTAAGATACTCATTCTCAGCGATGGCTTGCAGCAATTCAGGCTGCGTAGTGACGGTCGTGGCGGTGTTTGGACGCTTTTGTCCATCGGCGCCTAACGGCGCGTCACGAATAAAATGGACCCGGTTGACGGGTCTATTTTATTTATGAGAGTTCTTCATCCGGTGTTTCCACTTCCACCTGCACGATAGCGGCATGCGGTACGGCTTTCTTGGTGACGAGTTTGATATGATCGCTGAGCTGTTCGATCTGATCGGTGCGCAACTTCTCGTGAAGATGAACTTCGATGACGATCAGCAGCCTAGTAGAGCCGATATACATCGAACGCAGATCTAGCACATCTTCGACGCCGTCAATCTTTTCGACCCGGCGGATAAGCAACTTTGCCTGGCGATTCGGGATTGAGCGTCCGACGATAAGACCTTTGACATCATAAATGAGCAGCAACGAGCCGATCATCATTCCGACACCGATAACCATGCCGCCTATGCCGTCGAACTGAGCGTTCCTGGTCAGCGCATACATGCCGATCGAGATCAGGCCGACTGCCGCTGCCGTCGTGCCGAGAAGGTCGATGATAAAGGTGGTCTTTGTCTCTATCATGCTGGAATGGATGAT
>CAZVUH010000024.1:1401-9458 GCA_964629565.1 uncultured Candidatus Saccharibacteria bacterium
TGGGCTATCATGACGGCGCTGCCGGTAAAGATAACGACGACAAGGTTAATGATGACATCGAGGATACTGACGGAAAATGATGCGGCGACGACTTCGGTGTCGCGGAGGGGTTTACTCATATAACTACCTACCAGTATATCAAATAGTAAGTCTTGCCGCTATTTTATGATGTTCGGTGAACGATAGAAATGACGACCTATGAACTTATGTATTTCTACGACGATAATTGGGACGGCGAATGACAACAACCCGGTCACATATAGGTCACCCAGTGAGACGCGGCTGACATGGAGAACGGACTGGAGTGGTCCGAATAGCGCCAGAAGCTGCATGGTTATAGCAATTGCCAGACCGATGTAAAATGGCCAGTTGACCGTCTTAAGGCGCGTAATCAGAGATTGGTAGTCGCTACGGGCGTTCAATGCGTTCGCCCACTGCATGACAACCAAGGCGGCGAAAGCGATCGTCCGGCCGTACTCTACGCCATAGCGGTCGCTGTAGACTTTATACAATATGAGCGTCAGGGTAGCCATCGTCAGGGCCATGGCGACCACGCGTCCCATCATGAAGCGGCTCAGGATCGGGGCGTTCGGCTTCTTCGGCTTCAGTGACATGGTAGACTTCTCGCCCGGTTCAAGACCTATCGGGATGACCATCGGAGTGTCGGTCACGAGGTTTACCCATAAGATCTGGACGGGCACGAGCGGGACCGGCATGCCAATCACTAATGCGCCGAGCGCCACCATGACCTCGCCGGCGTTAGTGGCAAGCAGGTAGATCAGCATACGGCGGATATTGGCAAGAATGATCCGTCCTTCACGCATGGCGTCGATGATGCTTCTGAAGTTGTCGTCAAGCAGAATGATATCGCCGGCATCACGGGCAATATGTGAACCGCTGCCCATCGCAACTCCCACGTGCGCGCCAACCAAGGCCGGCACATCGTTGACCCCATCGCCTGTCATCGCCGTGATGTTCTTTTCTTTCAAGAGTTCCAGGATTCGGTATTTATGCTCCGGTATGACACGGGAGAATATGCGGACGTCGTCAATGACGGCACGCAGCTCCTGGTCGCTCATGACATTCATTTTACGGCTGTCAAAAACCTGGTCGGGGTGCGCCACCATGCCGAGTTCCCGGCCGATATGGAATGCCGTTTCCTGGTGGTCACCGGTTATCATCCGGACGGTGACACCGGCTGCCTGGGCGGCGGCGATGGCACGCTTGGCTTCGGGTCGCAGAACGTCAGCCACCGCGACGAAGCCCACGAAGCTGAACGGATGGTTCTTGGGTATCGCTTCGAAACTCGTGATTTCACCGTTCAGATATGTATCAGCCAGTGCGATGACCCGGTAACCTTGGGCAGTCAATTTATGCAGAGCATGGGTTGCTTCCTCGTGTTCTCCGGAGGTCAGGCTGGAACGCTCAAGGATGTGCTCCGGCGCACCTTTGACGAACAGCTCGTATCCCTCGCCTTTGTGCCAGATATTACCACTCATGGCGGCCTGTTGATCGAACGGCAGACTAATGAGCGGCGCTTGCTTCGGTAAGATGACTTTCTCGTGATGAACGAGATCAAGCATAGCCGTGTCTAGCGGATCGTGAATTTTGCCCGAGCCGTTGTTGATAGCGAGTGCCATATGCTTGATGAGATTTGTACGGACATGGGACGGTTGCCAGATTTCCTGGACAGTCAGCTTATTCTTCGTCAAAGTACCTGTCTTATCGGTCGCGATCGTCGTGATGACGCCGATGGTTTCGATGGCACTGACTTCGCGCACCAATGCCTTCTTCTTAGCCATCCGCTGCATGCCAAAGACCAGAATGACCGAAATCGCCACCGGCAGACTCTCGGGGACGGCCGAGACCGCTAAAGCGATGACGAATCGAAGACTTTCAGTCACATCTGAGCCGCGGAGTATCGATAGACCAAACGCCACCACGCCGACCGCAACCACAATGGTAATGATCTGTGTCAGTAGCTTGTCGATTTTCCGTTGTACTGGGCTGGCATGCTCATCGTTACTGCTCAAGGCGGCCAGTTGTCCGAACTCGGTAGCGTTGCCTGTCCGGACTACCACGGCCACCGCTTCACCTGCGGCTATGAATGAGCCCTGGAAGAGCATGTTTGTCCGCTCGTATACTTCCGTGGCACGACGAACAGCTTCGGGTCGTTTTGAGACGAGGGTCGATTCCCCGGTCAGGAGCGATTCGTCGGTGCGGACGGCCTGTGCTTCGATCAGACGTGCGTCCGCCGGTATTTTTTGCCCCTCGGAAAGATGGATGATATCGCCGGGTATCAGTTGTTCGCTGTCTACGAATACAACGCTACCGTCGCGATTCGTCTCTACCTGCTGGGTGTCATGTGATTTCAGTGCTTTTAGGACACGGTTGGTCGAAAGCTGCTGCGCGTAATAGATGACGGCACTGACCGTCATGATGGCGATGATGATTATACCATCGAGCGTTTCATGATGAAAAAAACTGATCACTGCCGCGACGAACAGTACGCCCATGAAAACGTTGGCGAAAGGCTCTATCAGCTTTTTCCAGAGCGGGGTACCCTTTACCTGTATTCGGTTGGGGCCGTATTCCAAAAGGCGCTCGCGGGCCTCGGTGTTTGACAGACCTTTTGGCGATGTACGCAGTTCATCGAGTACTGACGCGATAGATTCTTCATGATAAAGCATTAGTACTATTGTATCAAAAATCACCCCTGAAAACAGTGGTGATTTTTAGTGGTTGTCAAACTTGACTTAGCTGATGCGGACGAGAGTCAGCCGCATTGGGTTTCCCTGTAACTTGCTGGTTGTCCATTCGATCGTCTGCTGAGCGGTCTTGCCGATCAGGCTTTGGCCGAGTGGGCTCAGTATCGAAAGCCGGCCGTCGCTCGGGTTCGCTTCGATGCTGTTTACGAGCGTGTAGCGGATGAGACGTCCTTGCTGGTCCATGAGATCGACGACCGATCCGAGGGCGACGCCCAAGGTGTCACGTTTGCGTGGCAACGGCTTGGCGTGTTCAAGTTGATAGCGCAGATCCAATAGGTCGTTCTCGACGCTTTCGAGCTGGCTTAACTTTTCAATCCTGGCCAGACGTTCTTCCCGGCCGTTCGTGCGTTCTTGCTCGCGCAGTTCGGCGACGATCTTCGCCCGGTGGAGCTCCGTCCTGTTAATTTGCTTCTTCAGCTCTTTCATGCCTTTTTTACTGAGATAAATTGCGGTGGTAGTTGCCTGTGTCATAGTTTTTCTCCCTCCTTTTTATATGGTGTAGCGAGTGTGGTGTGTACCCGCTACGAAGCCTATTATGCACATCAAAGCTGAAGGCTTTCTGAGAATCAGCGCTTTTTTGATTTTCCGTCGCTTACAAGGGGAAGTAAGACGGTAAATGTCGTGTCTGCATCAGTCCCGCTCGTTACGGTCAGCTCGCCATGGTGAAGCTCAACGATTGTCTTGGCGAGCGATAATCCGAGTCCGAAACTCGTTTTCTCTGAGCGGGTCCGTGAATGATCCGCCCGGTAGAACCGGTCAAAGATGCGTGGAAGTTGTCGGGGTGAAATACCGGCTCCCCCATTGGTGATTTCAAAGCATGCCTTGCGGTTCTTGCGTCCAAGACGGATATGGATTGTCGATTTAGGAGGACTGTACTTAAGGGCATTATCAATAAGAATCGCCAAAAGCTCTTCTATGCTCGGTTGATGGGCGTCGATTGTGATAGGCTTCCCTGTCTGTGTCAGTTTAATACGTTTGTTTGAGGGGTCGTAGCGCTCTATGGTTCTGGCGACGAGTTCGCTGAACGACAGCCGCTCATGCACGAGCTGCGCGTAGTTAAGCCGAGACAAACTTAGAAGCGTCTGCGACAGTTTTGTGAGTTTCTCGACTTCTTCAAGGTTGCTGCCAAGGAGTTCGCGCATCTCGTCTTTGTCGAGCTTAGGGTCGCGCAATGCTACTTCGAGCTCGGTTTTCATGGCGGCGAGCGGAGTACGCAACTCGTGACTGGCATTGCTGACAAACCGTGACTCGGCTTCGTGTGCTTCCGCAAGTGGTTGTAGGGTCCGCTTTGCCATCAGGTAGCTGGCGATGCCACCTGCGACGAGGACCAGAGAATTTATATAAATCAGCATAATGAGGAGATTATGGGATGCTTCAAGAAGTTGTGCATGTCTGAGATCAGGCCAGGCAGTAAAATCCGTATCACTTGTGGTGTGCGGTATTTCTTGGCCAAACTGTTCCAGGCGCGTACGTATCTCGCCGGCAGCGGATTGATAAATGAGTACACTGAACAAAAGACTGATAACCATGATTATCAGGAGATACCAGCCAGTCAGTTTTATGGTCGCGGATTCAAACATGTCTATTATGGCGCCTGCAGTTTATAACCGAAACCCCGTACCGTGTGAAGCAGCGGTGTGTCGAACGGGGTATCAATCTTGTTGCGGAGGTACTTGATGTACACTTCCACGGTGTTTGGCAAAATATCGGCATCGTAATCCCACACATGGGCGATGATAGTGTCTTTTGAAAGCGGCCTGCCCTGGTTGCGCATCAGATACTCTAGCAGTGCGAACTCTTTACTCGTCAGCTGAATGGGCTTGCCTGCTCGTGTCACCTCAAAATTGACGGTATCAAGAACCAGATCGCCGAGTTCGAGTTTGGCATGCTGCGTGGCGACTGGGCGTCGGAGTAAAGCGCGGACACGTGCCAATAGTTCTTCGAGCGCGAAAGGTTTCACCAGATAATCATCGGCGCCACTGTCGAGACCTGTCGTCTTGTCGGTCGTACTGCCAAGAGCAGTGAGCAGCAGGACTGGCGTATGTATCTTGGCTTCACGCATCGCCGTCACGATCGCGATACCGTCGTATTCGCCAGGCAACATCCGGTCGATAATCGCCACGTCGTAGGGTTCGGTTGTCGCCATGGCATAGCCGTCGTCGCCGTCGTATGATACGTCGACGGCATAGCTTTCCTGCTCTAAGGCGCGTCGGAGCGCATTGGCAATCTTGTGCTCATCCTCAACAATTAGTACCCGCATACTATCTATAGTATAGACCTTTTTTGAGATCAAGCTGAGAATCTAGACAGTTTTGTATTTGTCAGACCAGGCGTTCATGTCGCGGATAATCGGCAGCAGATCACTTCCCTTGTCGGTCAGAACGTATTCGCAGCGGCTGCTGGACTCGTGGTGGAGTTTGCTGACAATTCCTTGTTCTTCAAGACTGCTAAGCCGAGCGGATAGAGTGCGGGGATTAATGCCGCCAACGAGATCCTGCAACTGACAAAAACGGACGACCTCGTTATTCAGAAAGAAACGAAGCAACTGCGGCGTCCACTTGTCGCCGAGTATTTCTGTGGCCGCTTTGACGCAACCGATTTCCTTGGTGGCACTATTCATGATAGATTTACTATACATTATCTAGTGATAATAGTCAATGAAGGCTCTATTTCCCAAATATACTCTTGAGCGACAGCCGTTTCGAGTATTCGAGAGCACCGTAACGAAAGAGCCGTACCGCAATGACCAAAGCGAGAACGGCGCTGATCGCAAGGATGACGATGGCGACGAGCGCTTCGCCCATCGACAAGTTGCCGACCGCATTACGCAACATCAGCGGTATCGGGGCCGTTAGTGGAAATAGCGAGAGAACCTTAACCAGCGGAGAATCCGGCTGTGACACGAACAACGACACGGCGTATAACGGTCCGAACATGAAAATCATCGCTACGCCAAAGAAACTTCCGGCTTCCTTGGCTGTTGGGGTGGCGGCGCCAATCGCAACGAGAATACCGGTAAAAAGCAGAAAGCTGAAAATGAATATCGTCGCACCGATCGTGATGCGCACAGGATCAAGCGGGATGTTCGTCAGATCGACTGAGGGCAGCGCCAGTTGGTCGTGCAGAAGCAGGTATGCCGTGATCGTCGGTATGAGAATAATAAGCAGTTGGACGAAAGCCAGCGCAATGAGTGATAGAATCTTTCCAAGAATCAATGTGCGCGCCTCGATGGTGGTGAGTATCATTTCGATGACACGGTTTTCTTTCTCTTCGGTCGTACTGGTGAGCATCTGATTGCCGAACATCGCAATCAGGAAATAGAACAGCACCAGGAACATACCGGGCGCGATCAGCTCTTTGAAGCCGTCGTGAGGTTGGCCGTCGCGGTAGGTCGTGGCGGTCGTCCCGACCTTATCTTGCAGGATTGCGGTAATTTCAGGTGACACCGTTTGGCTGGCGGACTGTTGAAGCAATACCTTGGCTACACCTTCGTATCGGCCATTATCGAACAGACCGACATCGCGGCCGTACACTTCAATCTTCTCGTCCTTCAGGTTGGCCGGATAGTAAAAGAATGCATCGAGCTTTCCGTCAGTCACCTTATCGATACCGGTTTGTTTGTCATGGACCGGCTGAGCGCCAAGATGTTTCAGAATTTCCGGCTTGATGAGATGACTCTGGTCAAGTACGGCCAGTGAAAATTTCTGGTTCTTCGTCGCTTCGGTGGCCTGGTCGGTCGCTGAGTTAGAGAAAAAGATTATTGCAATGACAGCTGCGATAACCACCGGAAACGATATCGCCATAATCCAGAAAGACTTTTTCTTCAAAGACCGGATGACCTCGAAACGGAAAACGGTACCAAGATTATGCATTGTGATTCTCCTCCTGATTGTTTTCGTCCCCGTAAACGCTTAAAAATATATCATCGAGTGTCTTGCCGCCGAATTGTTTCTTGACGGCGGCGACCGTGCCGTACGCATGGGCTTTTCCGTCTTTTAAGAGGATGATGCGGTCACAGAGCCGTTCAACTTCTTCCATCTGATGCGTCACGAAGATGATCGTGGCTCCTGCCTGACGGTGTTCTTCAATGATATCCATCAACAGCCGCCGATTGACCGGATCAAAACCTTTCGTCGGCTCATCCAGGATAAGCAGTTCAGGATCGTCCATGATGGTGATACCGAGTTGGATCTTTTGCTGCTGACCGCCGGACAACTTGTCGAGTCTGGTATTGAGCTTTTCGTGCAGTTTGACGCGGTGAAGATATGTTTCGCAGCGGGCACGGGCTTCTTGTTGCGACAGACCCTTGAGCCTCCCGAAATAAACCATCGTATCGATGACGGTCTCTTTCTTATAGAGACCACGTTCTTCCGGCAAATAGCCCAGACGTATGCCGCTGTCAACCGAGAAAGGACGGCCGTCGATATGCAGGATACCGCTGGTCGGCTGGTAGATGCCCAGCAAGCTTCGGATCGTCGTAGTCTTACCCGAGCCGTTACTGCCAAGAAAACCGAACACTTCACCGCGTTTGACCTCAAATGATAATTTATCTATGACTGTCGTGTCACCAAACCTCATGACAAAATCTTTAATGGTTACGATATCACTCTTCGGCATAGTTGTCCTCTTCACTTATCTAAAATTGGTAAATTGCAACGGGAAATCAAAATCGGATGCTTGCAGCAGCTGGATGGTTTTTTGTAGCTCGTCTTTACTGCCACTGGTGACACGGATTTCTTCACCTTGGATCTGGGCTTTCACCTTCGGCATTTCATCGCGGAGTTTTTTCGTGATCACTTTTGCATCATCCTGTTTGAGGCCACTCTTGAATGGAATTTCCCATGTGCTCTTGAGGTTGGCCTCCACCGGCGTTTTTGAAAGGTCAAGCACCTTTGATGTCTGGCCGCGTACGGCGAGTTTCTTGCGCACGATATCGAGTATGGCATCAAGTTGCCACTGGCCTTGACCGGTCAATTTAAAGCCGGACTTCTCGTTCAGCCATTCGATGCTTGCCGGAGTCCCTTTGAAGTCATAGCGGTTACTCATTTCACGCTCCACCTGTTGGAAGACGTTGTTCATTTCGGCTTTGTCGTAGTCCGACGTGATATCAAATGAAAATGTAGGCATGAATCTAGTATAACAAACACTTTGACGATGCCCGCATGTGCTATACTAACCTCATGAAAGTACGTGTTGATGCAGATACGCAAACCTTTATTCGTTTCTGGCTGGTACCGCTTGGGATTTTTCTTGCGGGCTACGCCGTTTATAGTGCCCGCGTCGCGCTGA
>CAZVUH010000025.1:0-7179 GCA_964629565.1 uncultured Candidatus Saccharibacteria bacterium
TTTTTGTCATATGCCGCGGTGGCTTCTGCAAAATACCAGCCGCCAAAAAACGGTGACTTGTCATTCTCATACGACAGCTCCAAGCTCTTATCGGCAAGGATTGGGTAATTTCCCCCATTTGAGTAAACTGTACCGCCGAACAAAGACCGTAAGCGTACCTGAACGTCCGTATCTGCCGAAACATTACCTACATTATGAATACTTATTGAGTATTGTTGATGATAGTTCTGCTGCGCGACAGTATACGAATTTATTCTGAGTTCACGATGAAGGTCACCGGGAATCGTCAGAGCCACCCTGACCGCCGAACGTGTACGGATACGGAGGTTGCCGCTTAACTCACCGTCATCTTCTTTGCTTTCAAATGCCAAACAGGCATTATGCTCACCAACATCAGCATTTTCGGGTGCTGTAATAGCAAAGTCAACGATATCCGACTGGTTGGCCTTCAGTGTCACTTCATTCTTTGCCAACTTTATCCAGCCTCCGGCGTCAGTCGTTTTCTCAACACGCTGTTTACAGGTAAATGCACCAGTATTAGAAGGTATGGCGTCGACGGCATAGAGAATGATCGTCTGCGTCTTATCTGATCGGTTTGCAACGAGTACTTTATCGTCAATGGTCTGTCCACGCTTGATAGTGTGGATGAAAATAGACTGCGAGCGGGGTTCATTGTCTCGTGGCAACGCCGGACGCCCGCCGATACTATCGGAAGCGGCCGCAAACGGTGCGCTTATGATGCTTCCGATGAATATTGCCAGCAGAATGGCAAACGAATGTCGTCTCGTTTGGCGTTTCATATTCGTTTTATTCTACCACAGTTTAACCGATTAAGATGCGGCGGCAGTCTGAGTGAAGTCGATAACATAACTGCCGGCTGGCGTGCTTCCCGGAATGGTCTGAGATGCACTGACACCCGTTAGATAGACGCGGTTTATATCATCCGCGGTGGAAGCGGCGGTAAGAATCGTGATAGGAGTGTTGAGTCCCCCGCTAAAGGTACCAGATGAACCCTTCGTGATACCGGTAAGCGTACCGACTTCTGCCGTCAATGTACCAGGAGTTGGATTGATCGTCAGCTGGCCAAGTGCCGAAGTCGTGCCGTTAAACGCATAGGTGTTTGCACCGCTTGTCCATTTGGCCGTCGGACCACCCGTAGCAGCCAGTGTTAATGTCCAACCGTTATTAGCGCCGCCCGGGTTATCGACATAGATTCGCTCCGTGTTCGTACCATATGTTCCTACACTGGTTTGGACCGTATTGGAAACGATTTTTGCCGGGAAAACGACATTTGGCGATGTGACTTCAGCGCCTGTTGTGTCACCAATGAAAGTCGAGAGTGTACCTGCGTTAATCTGCTGACTAAAATTGGTCGAGTCCGTCAAAGCCGCATACACAGAGGATGCTCCACCCACCACGACGACTGCTGCAACGGCAAGAGCCGATGTGATCTTGATTCTTTTGTTCACCTCAAACCCTCCACGGTTTTATAGATTTACTACCAGTGTAACTGAATTAGTCAGGACTTACCATAACCACTACGTAGCAATAATTACAATCATTTGTGGATAACATCTTTTAATTATGCAAAACGACACCCCGGATAGAGTGTCGTTTTCGCGTGAAATCGGCTCTTACAGCTCGGAAACCTGTTCGATATCCTCGATGATATGATCTTCGAGAGTCGCCTCTTCAGCACCGGTACCGACCGGAATCTTGCGACCGATGATCACATTTTCTTTCAGACCGTGCAGGTAATCCGCACGTCCACTGGTAGCGGCGCTGATGAGAACGCGAGTCGTATCCTGGAAGGATGCGGCGGACAGCCAGCTATCGCTCCAGATCGATACCTTCGTGATACCAAGCAGCAGTTGGGTGTACTGAACCAGTTCCTTGCCATCACGAGCAAGTTCTGCATTCGCTTCGACGACAGCGGCTTTCGAAACAATATCACCCGTCACGAATGCGCTATCACCCGGATCCTCGACTTGGACACGACTGAACATCTGGCGAACAATGATCTCCAGGTGCTTGTCGGCCACGTCCTGACCCTGTGCGGCGTAGATACGCAGCACTTCGTTGATGATATAGCGTTGTGTCGCCTCAACGCCCTTAAGACGCATGAGGTCGTGCAGATTCAATGAACCGATAGTCAGACGATCACCTGCCGTAACGACATCGTTCGCCTTTACGACCAGCTGTGAGTTGCCTGGAATCTCGTAACGAACTGGCGCGCCCGCATTTGCAGCGACAACCAGAGTATCTTCGGCTACTTCAACCACGCCATCGAACGGAGCGACCAATGGTTTTGCTTCGCCTTCGGCAGTTGCCAGCACATCGCCAGCCTTGACATTTGATCCAGCCTTGACCGTTACGGTACGGCCTTCAAGCGGAATACGCTCGACATGGCCGGCTTCCGGCGTCACCTGAACGATGTACTTCTTGCCGTCTTCCCAGACATCCACCAGACCAGTCACTTCGGTCATGAAGGCCTGACCCTTCGGAGTGCGGGCTTCGAACAACTCTTCGACACGAGGCAGACCCTGGGTGATGTCGCCACCAGCCACACCACCGGCGTGGAAGGTCTTTAGCGTCAGCTGCGTACCTGGCTCACCGACGGACTGAGCAGCGATCACACCGACCGGCTGCGCTTTCGCGACCAGACTGCCAGTCGCCATATCGATACCGTAACTCTTTTGCGGAATACCGCGCAGATTCTTAGTACTGAGGACTGACTGGATCTTGACTACTGTTACATCTGAATCGGCTTCGATCGCATCAGCGATTTGACGGGTTATCAGCTCGTCTTTGCCGACGTGACCCGGAATCTCTTCGGCGGTGAAGCGACCGTACAAACGGTTGCCGAAGTCGATCATAGTCAGTTCGGTCTCGTTGCGGTAGATAGCGAAGCCATCATCGTCACCAGCAGTATCTTCAACTGTAAACACGTCCTGTGACACATCAACCAGACGACGTGTCAGGTAACCTGAGTCGGCTGTCTTAAGAGCGGTGTCGATCAGACCCTTACGGGCACCACGTGTTGCCACGAATTGCTCCAGTGAACTGAGACCTTGTTTGTAGTTCGATCGGATCGGAAGCTCGATTTCCCGGTTGGTGGCATCCACCATGATACCGACCATTGCGCTTGCAAGCTTGACGTTCGAGATATCACCACGGGCACCAGAGTTAACCATCACGGATATGCTAGTGTCCATGTCCTTGAGCTTTGACTGCAGGAAGTCAGTCACCTGGCTGTCGACACCGCGCCATGCGGCAACGGTCAGGTTGTATCGTTCGTCTTCAGTGATCAAACCTTGGTCGTATTGCTCAGATATGAGTGCCGTCTTAGCATCACCTTCAGCCACGAATTCGGAAATCTCATCGAAGTGAACATAATCGTCCTTACCAGTTGATACGGCTGCAACCGTCGCGAAACGGAATGCCAGGCCTTTCATGCGGTCAGCAGTCTTAGCGGTCTCTTCCGCGCCGTACTTGTTGAAAATCTTCGCCAGTACTTTCTTAAGCTGCTTTTTGTTCTGAACATTGTTATCGTAAGGGAAATCTTCAGGCAGGATCTCGTTGAAGAAGACGCGGCCGAGTGTGGTGTTGCGGATCTCACCCTTGGCAAGAACACGGATCGGCGTCTGAAGTTCCAGTTTCTTATCGTCGTAAGCCATTTCAGCTTCGTAAACCGAGCTGTAGGTCTTCACCATGTCACGCTGTGCGCTCGGCTTGTCGTATGTCAGGTAGTAGTTACCGAGGACGACGTCCTGTCCGATGTTGAGCACCGGCGCACCGTCGGCAGGTTTCAGCAGGTTGTTCGTGGCTGACATCAACTCACGAGCTTCGCGCTGGGCTTCGTCGCTCAGTGGCAGGTGGACAGCCATCTGGTCACCATCGTAGTCGGCGTTGAAACCGTTGGCAACGAGTGGGTGCAGCTGAATGGCCTTACCTTCAACGAGCTTCGGCATAAATGCCTGAATAGACAGGCGGTGGAGTGACGGCGCACGGTTCAGAAGAACGTACTTGCCTTCAATCACGGCGTCGAGTGCATCCCAGACAACCGCATCACCGGCTTCGATCAAACGTGTCGCCGAACGGATGTTATGGGCATATTCCTCACGGAGCAACCAGCTGATAACGAACGGCTTGAAGAGTTCGAGCGCCATTTGCTTTGGCAGACCACACTCATTGATCTTCAATTTCGGACCGACCACGATGACCGAACGGCCAGAGTAGTCGACACGCTTACCGAGCAGGTTCTGACGGAAACGTCCCTGCTTACCCTTGAGCATGTCGCTGATAGACTTCAGACGGCGGCGACCACCGGTCGCGTTGACGGCACGGCCACCACGGGCTGCGCTGTTGTCAATCAGAGCATCGACGGCTTCTTGAAGCATACGCATCTCATTGCGGCGGATAACTTCCGGCGCGTTGAGGTCGATCAGCTTCTTGAGGCGGTTGTTACGGTTGATGACACGGCGGTATAGGTCGTTAAGATCTGACGTCGCAAAACGTCCACCAGTCAACTGAACCATCGGTCGAAGATCCGGAGGGATTACCGGCAGAACGGTCAGTGCCAAGCTGTTCGGCCTGATACCAGCGGCTTGCATACCCTCAAGTACCTTGAGGCGTTTTAGGAGTTTCTTCTCGCGCTGCCCCTTCGCACCCTCAACTTCTTCGCTGAGTTGTGCGATGAGCATCGGCAGATCAATCTCGTCAAGCAGAGCCTTCAGAGCCGTACCACCCATACCAACTTCGATCAACTCTTCGTATTCTTCCGGCAGATTGCGATAATCTGTCTCGTTCATTAAGGCAGACTTTACAAGGCTTTCGAGCTGAGACTTCTTCAGGTTAAAGCTTTCTTCCAGGTCCTCAATCTCGCGTGACTGCGCCTCGGCGAGCTGCTTCACATCAGCACCCTCGGCTTCAGCTTCTTTTTCATAACGCATCTTGATAGCCATGCGGCCGGCTTCCGTCTCGGCTTCGAGATCGGCCAGCATCTGATCGCGCTTTTCGGTATCTGCCTGCAAAACGACGTACGTCGCAAAGTATGCAATGCGTTCGAGGTTACGAACGGTAATGCCGAGCAGCAGACTCATGGCACTCGGTGTTCCACGCATGAACCAAATATGGGCTACAGGCGCGGCAAGGTTAATATGACCCATCCGCTCACGACGGACGATGCTCTTCGTGACGAGTTCGCCATTCTTATCAATGGCGGCTTCACGCGAACGGACGCCCTTGAGCTTGTTGTCATGCGGGTTGATATCCTTGACCGGACCGAAGATCCGCTCACAAAACAATCCGTCTCGCTCTGGTTTTTGCGTACGATAGTTAATCGTCTCTGGTTTCGTGACTTCCCCATGACTCCATTTCAGGATGTCTTCGGGACTGGCCACTGCAAGGCGGACCGCGTCAAAATCAGCGATTCCGCTTCCTGTCACAACTCGGCTCATCTTACGCCTCCTCCTTTATCTCTTCAATTTCATCAATGTCCTGGATGCTGACACCATCAGCGAGTTCATCCATAGTTTGGTCGGCTTCATCTGCGACCGCTTCGGTATCTTCCAGATCAACGGCAACCGTCTTATCTTCCGGACCAGCTTCAGCGATCACCTCTTCGGCATCGATAATCACATCGTTACCTTCTTCGGTTTCATCAAGCAGATCGACTCGTAGACCAAGGCCTTGGAGCTCTTTGACAAGCACGTTGAATGACTCTGGCAATTTCGGACCGACGATCGCTTCATCTTTGATGATCGATTCGTAGGCTTTTGCACGTCCGTAGACGTCGTCAGACTTGATTGTAAGCATTTCCTGAAGTGTCGTGGCTGCGCCATACGCTTCAAGTGCCCAGACTTCCATCTCACCGAATCGCTGACCACCATTTTGTGCTTTACCACCAAGTGGTTGCTGGGTAACCATCGTGTACGGACCAGTTGAACGGGCGTGGATCTTGTCACTCACCATGTGGTGCAGTTTGATCATGTGCATGACACCGACAGTAGTGCGCTCTTCAAACGGCTCACCAGTACGGCCATCAAACAACTGAGTCTTTCCATCGCGGGCAAAGCCGGCTTTTTCAAGTTCATCAGAAATGACTTCGTTTGGAACACCATTAAACGGAGGCGTCGCAACTTTGTAGCCAAGTGCGCGCGCTGCCATACCAAGGTGGGTTTCAAACAACTGACCGATGTTCATACGGCTTGGCACACCGAGCGGGTTCAAGACCACATCGACAGGGGTACCGTCTTCCATGAATGGCATATCTTCGACAGGTAGAATACGGGCGACAACACCCTTGTTACCGTGGCGACCAGCCAGTTTGTCACCGACTGAGATCTTTCGAAGCTGAGCAACGAAAATCTGGATCTGCATCAGGACACCGGCTTTGAGTTCATGGCCGTTTTCACGGCTGAAGATCTTCACACCGACAACTTTACCACCACCGGCATTGTTCATACGCTGAGAAGTGTCGCGGACATCTTTAGCCTTTTCACCGAAGATAGCGCGGAGCAATCGTTCCTCAGAACTGAGTTCTTGCTCACCCTTTGGCGTAATCTTGCCTACGAGAACGTCACCGGCACGGACTTCCGAGCCGACCTGGACGATACCGCTTTCGTCGAGATGACGTAGACTATCCTCAGAAACGTTCGGGATATCACGCGTCACAATCTCTGGACCAAGCTTCGTCTCACGTACTTCAACGGTGTAATCTTTGATATTGATACTTGTCAATGCATCGTCTTTTACCAGACGGTCGCTGAGAACGATTGCGTCGTCCATGTTGTAACCACCCCATGGCATGAAGGCGACCGTCAGGTCACGTCCAAGCGCCAATTCGCCATCAGCGACGGATGCACCTTCGATCAGAATGTCGCCAGCTTTCACTTTTTGGCCACGTTCAACACGTACTTTCTGATTGATAGAGCGGTCATCATTACTCTTGGTAAAGTGAATCGGGTTATATGTCTTTACGCCGTCCTTATATTTGACCTGGATCTCATCAGCATCCGCACGGACGACTTCACCATCAGCTTCTGCGCAGATAAGCTGGCTGGTATTCTTGGCAATCTCCGCTTCGATACCGGTACCAACAGTTGGAGACTCAGGATCGAGCAACGGCACAGCCTGTTTCTGCATGGCAGAACCAGTCAGGGATCGGTCGACACGGTT
>CAZVUH010000025.1:7279-9376 GCA_964629565.1 uncultured Candidatus Saccharibacteria bacterium
GTCTCGATAAAGCCGTACTCGTTTACACGGGCATAGCTGGCAAGGTTCAACACCAGTCCAATGTTCGCACCTTCCGGTGTTTCCACTGCACAGAGGCGACCGTAGTGAGTCGGGTGCGCATCACGAACGTCAAAGCCGGCACGCTCACGCGAGAGACCGCCTGGGCCAAGGCTTGAAAGGCGACGCTTGTGCGATAGTTCGGACAGCGGGTTGGTTTCGTCCATCAGCTGCGAAAGCTGTGAACTTGTGAAGAATTCACGGACGGCAGCCACGACAGGACGAGCATTGATGAGTTGGCTCGGCGTAACCGTCTCGATATCACTCATGCTCATACGATCCATCGCGTTACGCTGCATACGGAGCATACCGACGCGGAACTGACGTGCAATCAACTCACCGACCAGTTTGACCCGACGGTTAGAAAGCGCGTCGATATCATCGGCAGACTCCTGAGAGTTGTTCAGACGGATGATCTCACGGATGATGGCAATCAGATCGTCCATACGGAAGACACGGTTCTCTGTAGTGTTTGCGACCTCAAGACCAAGGCGCTGATTCATCTTGTAACGACCGACACGGCTGTAGTCGAAACGTTTGAAATCGAAGAACATCCGCTCGATCATTTGGCGGGCGTTATCGACTGTGGCAAGATCCCCCGGGCGCAGACGGCGATATACTTCGATCAATGCTTCGTTTGAGCCACGGGTAGGATCTTTTTCGAGTGTGGCTTCAATGTACTTTGTATCACCGGTATCAATGTCTTCAAACAAACTCTTGATTTCCGAGGTTTTACTGTGACCAAGCGCACGCAGCAGTGTCGTAACCGGCAGCTTGCGACGTCGGTCGATCTTTACATACATCGCACCATTGGTAGCGGTCTCGAACTCAAGCCAGGCACCGCGGCCAGGAATTAGCTTGGCACCATAATAATTACGGCCGACCGTACTGTCTGCCGTGAAGAAGACACCGGCACTACGGATAAGCTGTGATACGACGACACGCTCTGTGCCGTTGATTACAAACGTACCGCGGTCGGTCATCCATGGATAATCACCGAGGTATATCTTCTGTTCTTTGACTTCACCGGTAACCTTGTTGGTCAGTTCCACTGTCGCATGAAGTGGCGCGTCGAAAGTTACATTGTTTTCTTTCGCGTCAGAATCGCTGACTTTCGGATCTTCGAATGCGTAATCCTTGAACCGTAGTTCCAGTTTTTGACCGGTATAATCCTCGATTGGATTAAGTTCCGCAAATATTTCACTCAAACCAGTCTCGACGAATTCACGCCAAGAGTCTTTCTGGTGAGCGATGAGGTTTGGTAGCGGCAATGCGGTGTCGTCTTTCGTAAAGAAAACACGCCCTGCGCTAGCTGGCTTAGTTTTTGCCATCAATGCTCCTCGCATAGTTAAAAATTATTAGGGTAATCGGCGCCGAAGATTCCCTAACTGTAGTCCACCTCCATCCGTTGCCACTCGGACATTGGGGCATAGATAACCACAGCTACACTACTTCTTAGTAGCTATTGTGAAGCCTCCCCGGCAAATAGTCAAGAGTATTATAAGATCGCGTAAAGGGTATACAGTCCGAGACCACTTGAAACGAGCACTGCACAGAGCAAAAACAACATGAGGTCATATTCCCAGCCACCCCGACTAGCCCAGTACGGACTCTTCCACTTGAATATGTGGAGATACATCGTACTACACATGAGCAGCATAAGGCCAAGTGCCGCCAATTGACCAAGTACTCCCGTAGCTATGCCGAGCGCTCCTGCAATTTCTGCCGTCGCCAGGAAATAGCCAACTTGAATGGAGAGACCGTGGTTCTTGGCAAACTTGTTCATGTTCTTGAACTTATTTCGTGCACTTACGACGAATGCGACAGCTACGACGATACGTATCGCCAAGAGAATCAGATCGCTAGCGTAAGCCGGAAGTGTGATATCAAGCATAAGGATTATTCCACCCTCATTGTACACCAAATATCAAAGAGTTAGGCTTTTTCGATCACTTGGTCGATAAGACCGTATTTCACCGACTCCTCGGCGCTCATCCAAAAGTCGCGGTCAGCATCCTTTTCAATCTTCGAGAGTTTCTG
>CAZVUH010000026.1:0-3598 GCA_964629565.1 uncultured Candidatus Saccharibacteria bacterium
AACTGTCTGACGCACAGAAGCAGACCGTCAACCGTGCCCGCCGCCTGCAGCGTTTCTTCGCGCAACCATTCCACGTTGCGGAGCAATTTACCGGTAACAAGGGCGTCTACATCAAGCTTGAAGATACTGTCAAAGATGCCGCCGACATCCTGGCCGGCAAATACGATGACAAGCCGGAAAGCTGGTTCTACATGGCGCCAGGTCCGCTCAGCGAGAAAAAGGATTAGTCCGAGTGGATCTGCAGCTCATAACACTCACCGGCATTAAAGTCGACAAGCCCGTCTATGAGGTCATTATGCCGACCGCTGACGGTGAGATCGCCGTCTTCCCCGGCCACGAACCGCTGGTGAGCTTGGCCGTTTCCGGCGTGATCGCCGTACGGTATAACAAGGACGACAGCGATGAAAAGCTGGATTACTTCGCTATTTCTGGCGGCGTCATTGAAGTGTCGCAAAAGCGTGTCAAGGTTCTCGTTGACGAGGCCGATAGCGGTGATGATATCATTGAGTCCGAGAGCAAAGCCGCGCTTGAGCGCGCCATCAAGCTGCGTGATACCGCCAAGGATCAGGTTGAGCTGGAGAAGGCTTCACAGCTGGTCGACCGTCACATGGTCAGGCTGAAAGTGGCTGACCTTCGCCGTCGACACCGTCGCTAGGAATCGCCTCCTTGCTTATAGAAAGAAGCTGTCGTAAATAGGCGGCTTCTTTCGTATTGTTTGCAAAACCTCACGCGTAATCGGCGGACCGAAGCTCCGAGTCATCGTGCTCGACTGATAGAAATTACTTTTGCAACAAAGCACGGACTTCGGCCGTGCTTTTTGCGTGCATCAGCTTGTCACGCAGCTCGGAAGCTCCTTCGAATTCGCGTACATAAATCTTAAAGAATCGTTTGAGTGGATCGAATTTACGTGGCGCAAGCTTCTCATATTCGTCATGAAGGTCGAGCTGTAGGCTTAGCAGGCCGAGCAGCTCTTCCCTGCTATGAGACCTCGATGAATGCTCGAACGCAAAAGGATTATGAAAAATCCCGCGTCCGATCATGACACCGTCCACGCCGGTCTGCTCGACGAGCTCTAGGCCGTGCTGCCGGTCCCGGACGTCGCCATTTATCGTCAGGAGTGTGTGCGGTGCGACCTCATCGCGGAGGCGCTTAATGTCGGTGATAAGTTCGAAGTGGGCAGGTACCTTGCTCATTTCCTTTTTGGTGCGCAAATGGATGGTAAGATTCTCGATGTTTTGCTCAAGCAGGAATGTCAGCCAATCGCGCCATTCGTCCACGCTGCTGTATCCTAGGCGCGTTTTGACACTGACCGGCAAGCCGCTCTCTTTTGCGGCTGCGATCATCGCGCCGGCCAACTCCGGCGTGCGGATCATGCCCGCCCCGCCACCGCTTTTGACGGCCGAACTGTCAGGGCAACCCATATTGATATCGATGCCGTCGTAACCAAGTTCCCGGCAATGCGTCGACAGCTTCGTCATGGCCACAGGATCGCTTCCCCACAGCTGGGCAACAATCGGGTTCTCATCGTCCGTTTTTACCAGCCGGGTACCGATGGCCTTATCGCCGGCGGCGGCCCAGCCAGTCGCATTCGTGAATTCCGTGAAAAAGAGATCAGGTGCGGCGGCTTGCTTGACGACATGGCGGAAGACGACGTCAGTCACGGCCTCCATCGGGGCCAGGACAAAGAACGGTCGTGGTAAATCGTGCCAGAAGGACGCCATGTCGGGCTAATAGTTAGTCACCGAAGCCGTTGTATTCGTGCGGCTCTTCGTACTCTTCCTTGCTGACGGGTTGACGGACGATCTCAATCACTTTGGCGGAAACTTTCTGTTCTAAGTACGGGTTGTCCCGAAGATGCTCGTCGTGAGTGTGAAAGGTTTGATCCGGTGCTGCTTCCATAGTGTCGTCCTTTTTGTGTAGGTTGTATCGAGTTTTCATTATAGCATAAATTTGACAAAATAAAAAACGCCTCACAGAGGTCACGAACGATTCATGAAATCTGTGAGACGGACAGGAATGATGCGATGCCCTGATTTTACGCTGTTTGTTGCAGCGTCCGCTCACGGCGTAGGTCACGTGGTACCCTTGCCCTTGCAGGCGGTGTGGTTGCCAGTGCCCTTGCAGCCGCTGCAGTTGACCTGGTTTCCCAGGCCGCCATTCACGGTGCCTCTGCCCTTGCAGACCTGGCAGTTGCCAGTGCCCTTACAGCCGTCACATGTTGCCATGCGATCACCTCCTTCAAGGCGTCGTCGGAACAAAAAAGTTGGGCCGGTGGACAGCGAGGCCGGCTTCCCCGCCGGAACTTTTCGGTAACGGCCGGGAGGCGCGTCACTTACTCGGTGTAGCCCCTCGCTGTCCACCCCAGAAGTATGACCGTGTCATCGCAAGCTCTACTCGGGTACTGGCTCGCTCTTCGGTCTGCGTCGGGGTCGAAATCGACGCCTACTTCTGGCCCGGTTTCACCGGGAACGTCGGGATGACAGGATTTGAACCTGCGACATACACAACCTTTACCTCTTTTCTTGACTAGTCAAAGAAAAGAAGCAGGTTGCAGCTCTACCGCTGAGCTACATCCCGTCCGTGCATACCCCATCTCAGGAGATCGCTTTTGCAGGGGCTACAGCCCCGGTGCGTGACCGCGATCGATCGATGTGGTATGCCGGACCCGTCGGTCGATGACCGACGAATTTTGCATCATTCCTGTCAATGTGCACGAGGAATGACTGGAAATACGAACATGAATTATCCTGCCAATATTTCCAGCCACTCAACTCAGCAGTACCTATAGTATCAGGTAATGAGCTATGTGTCAATCAGCGGACAAGAGGTCGTCTTCAAATGCCAACATGCCTCTATACGTCGGTTCGTACGTGGATACATCGGGCAGATCAAGTGAGATAATATGCTGCCAAATCACCTGGATCAGCTGCTTGAACCGTTCAACCTCTTCATCGCTGAATGTCACGTCGAGGGCAAGAATATCATTGCTTGGTGTCGGCTCGATAAATTGCAATGTTCCACCCGGGACCGTATAAGAGGCGTAGTCTCGCGAGTGTTCCACGAGCAGCTTGTAAAACATCAGCTGTTGCTTGTACTTATGAAGTTTAATTTTCTCGTAATCGCTCTTTCCCTGCCAGGAGTAGGGTGCTTTACCGGTTTTGTAATCGGTGACATGCATGGTTTTGAGCTCATCATTGATATCCACCAGATCGAGCGCACCGGTCAGTCTGGCGTCGCCTACCATGACCTGCTGGCCGCCAAAGCTCAGCTCGACTCGTTGGGTAGCGGAGAAGCTGTCGTATTTTGCCGCCAGGAATGCCGTGAGCGCATCAGTACCCCGCTGAAGAAAACTTTCCTGGTCGGTGTCGCTTAGGTAATGGCGTGTTAGCTGCTGTTCGAAATCGTGGATGATGTCCTCTTGTGGACGATAATCTCCAGTGGCCTTCAGATGGTTATGGGCTTGCTGAAGCGTGGCGTGGATCGCTGAACCGTAGGCAGCCGAGGCGGACATGGCACTTGGAAAATGCAGCAGGTTCGCGAGTAAGAAATGCTCCGGACCACCACGTGACACGTCGAGAAAATTATTCAGATGTGTGAC
>CAZVUH010000026.1:3698-6093 GCA_964629565.1 uncultured Candidatus Saccharibacteria bacterium
CGGCGGATTGTCCGCAACGATTCGAGATAGTCTATGTATCGTGACGTGTGTGTCTCAAGCTTCTCCGGTGAGAAGTAATAAGTAAAGTACGGTGCGCAGAAGCTATCCGTTTCGTTGCTGCCGAGCAGCAAGTCGAGTGATTGTTCGAGCGTCAGGTGCGGTGTCTCTTTGGCGGCCATTTTGAACCATTCCGCGACCGGCGCAAGGTCCGGTGTGGTTTCCATGATCTCAAGCCACAAGCGATGATCACGGTAAGCGGCCAGACTCAACTTCCATATCGTGTCACTCGATAATTCCCAGGCCGGATGTGAGAGGATTTCCGGCAGCAAGGCATTCGCATCATCGAACCGTTTTTCCGTCAGGGCGACGACACAGCGCGCCAGCAGTTCGAGTTGTATAAGCACCTCGTTGTCGAGCACGTTATCCTGTCGTTCATAACGTACGGGTATATTGTCTTCCTGGAAGTACGGCAACAGGTCCGCCAATTCGGCGTGCCGGCGTGCGATTACGGCGATCGAGGATGGGTCCTGGCCGCCCTCAATACGCTTGGCGATGTCTGCCGTCACCCATTCCTGCTCACCGGCGCATGAGGAATGCTCGATGAT
Organism: uncultured Candidatus Saccharibacteria bacterium; assembly: GCA_964629565.1. Lineage (GTDB taxonomy): Bacteria > Patescibacteriota > Saccharimonadia > Saccharimonadales > Saccharimonadaceae > CAZVUH01. Next base: position 4,304 of record CAZVUH010000026.1, read on the forward strand.
TCTGACCGGTCGTGGCTCGGCGGAACTGTTTGCGGTCAGCGACTTGTCGAGCTCTTCGACGTATCGCTCAAGCCGGTCGGCACCCTGGGAAATCACCGCTCGTGCGGCTGTCAGAACCGGTTCGGTGGAGCGATAGTTTTCGGTCAAGACGATAAGCCGGACTGCCTTATATGCATCGCGGAAGTTCAGGATATTGCTGACATCGGCACCTTGGAAAGCGTAAATCGCTTGGTCATCATCACCGACGACAAGGATATTCGGGCGGTCGTTATTGACTTCATTGTCTGTAAGGTTATGTAGAATTCGGCTCTGTGCCAGATTGGTATCCTGGAACTCGTCGACCATGATGTACTGGTAGCGTTCTTGCAGATTGTATTTCAGATCCGGTTGCGTTTCGATGGCATGGACGACTTCGAGGATCATGTCATCGAAATCAAATAATTCTGCTTCTTGCATACGCATGAGGTAACTGTCATACAGGGCCGCTACGGCACGTAGTTTGGCCTGGCGCTTCCGGCTTTTAAAGATGAACCGTCCGGTCGTATCTTTTTCGAGCCACTGGTTTTTCCAAGCGGTGATAGGCTTGGTCGTGTCCGCTTCCTGCGCGGCATCGACGGCATGCGCCAGACTGGTGGCGATCACATGGCTAAGTGGTGTGACATCCACCGGTAAGGACGGGATATCGATTTCGGCAACCGCCTGCGCGACCGGTACCAATAAGCTGAGCGTTGTGGCGCTGATGCGGGAAGAAAATATTTCAGCCAGCCGCTTCTCTATGCGGTCCATCGCCTCGTCGTTGGCGTCTATGATCGCGAGCAGCTCACCGCTCGTCAGACCGCTACGTTTGAGATCTGAAATGGTTTTTAACGCATCGTTCAGGTAGGTGTAATCCCCATTCATTTTTGAGGCCAGAGGATTAGCGTATTCAAGTTCGTCGAAGATGCCACGCAGGATTTCGTGGCTGTTCAGACTATCGGCGGGTCGGAATGAAGCACCGCGGTAGAAGAACTCCCCGTTTTGATTGATGACTTCCGAACCGAAACTATGGAACGTATGAATGGCTACTTTATACGCTTCCTGACCGATGATATCAATCAGACGTTCGCGCATGGCATCCGCCCCACTGTCGGTGAATGTCAGGCAGAGGATATTCTCTGGCAATGTGTCTGTCTTACGCAAAATATTGGCGGCACGCATGCTGAGGAGTTCCGTTTTACCGGTGCCAGGACCGGCCACGACCATGACTGGGCCCTCGATCGTATCGACGGCTTCCCGCTGCGCCTCATTCAGTTGCTTGTAACGTGCCTCAAAACCCATGTAGCTATTGTATCAGAGCTTGAGCTCCTTGAAGGCCCGCATGAGAATGGTCAGCATCTTTTCATAGTCCGCGGCCTGGATCGTACTCGCTTGTTTATGGAGGTAAACGATATTATCCGTGACTTCTATGGTGACTCCCGGGTCGTTGTCGTACAGGTACGCCATGAAGCCTGGATTCAGCAGCTCAAATGTCGCCAGCCGGTCGGCATCCGTCGCGAAGACGTCATAGCGCTTGTTGAAGTCAGGCCACTCAAATTCATATTTCTGATACCCTTTTGGAGCCTGGCCGCCAAATGACTTCTGAAAGAAGTTCTTGTCGGGTCGGATAACGATGCCCCCGTATGATTTCGGCAGATTTATCTGCGCCACCAGTTGTGTCACCGGCTTGTCGCTGCTTGCGAATGGCACGTACGTATAAAACTGAGTCAAATGGCCATTGTACGTGCCGACGACATGGTTGTTGATATCACTGA
>CAZVUH010000026.1:6193-9332 GCA_964629565.1 uncultured Candidatus Saccharibacteria bacterium
TCGTCATGGATATCAATGATCAGACAGTTCTTTATCTGAACGTTTGACATCAGGTTTGTTCGGTACTGTTCCCGTAAGATCTGCAGTAGCAACGCATTGTGACGCGCGTAGTTTGGCGTCAGGTACGTAGCCATATTTGTGAGGTTGAAGCTCGACCAGTCGGCTTGGAACTGTAGGAATGCCCGTTGCGAGAAATCAAGTAGCGCTTGCTCGTTCCACGCACTGTCAGTCTGCCCTGCCAGCTGGATGGCTTGCTTGGCTTTCTGTGAGCGTTGCTTCAGGCGGTCCCAGACACCAAAGAAGGCTGCGGCCCAGCCGGCCCAGATACCGATGATGACGAGGATGGCAACGTAGCCACCGAGGAAGCCACCGAAAATACCGACCGCAAAAATAAGAATGGAAAACAGGGACGCGAAACTGGCGCTGACAATCAGCTCGGCTTTGCGAGGTAAGAGTTTCTTAACCAATTTCCCCAGATAGTAACTTGGAAAATAGCCAATAAGAGCGATGATCTCGCCGCCACCGCCACTTCCTCCACCGCCGGAACCGCCGCCACCGCCACGGGCAAACAAATCAAGAGCATGAAGAAACGTATCGTGCATATGTTTACAGTATACTGCATGAAAGCCGTATGGAACGCAAAGTGATATAATGACACATAGTATGAACGATGCAATCTACAGCGACCTGGCTCTGGAGCGGATTATCAAAGATCGCTTTGGTTTGACGGCCGATGTACGACAGACCATAGTCCGACAGGTTAGCGTCAGCCCGACGGCAGAAGCAACTCTCTTTTTGTCCGAGAAAAAACAGCTGCTGCTGTTCGTGCACGCCCAGTCGCGCCTGTCACTCGCCGATGTGAAAAAAATAGTTTCCCGGATGGGCTTAAAAGCAGAGCTGTATATGCCACCGAAGGGCCAGCCGGATTATTTTGATGCGATCGGCCGGGAGAAATTCCGCACCGTCTTTCCCGGACGTGGCGAGATCCGTGATCAGGACATCGTATTCTACCGCACGCTTGCACCATATAATCCGGCTTTGGTGCTGATCAGCGAGGTGAAAAACGGTGAAGTTTACCAGTACGACCGGGATGCCCGGACAAACTGGCGGCTGGCCGCGAAATTCGCCTACCGGCGCATCAAGACAAGCTAATCTTTCAGATCGAGTACGACTAAGTGTTCGATATGTGGCGTGCGTGGGAAGAAATTATAGCCACGATGATGACGGATACCATACGACTCGGCCAACCGCTCGACGTCACGTGCTTGCGTGACGGGGTTACAACTTAAGTAAATGATTCGCTTGGGCTTCTGCTCAAGCAGCTTCTCGACAACAGCTTCGTGTAACCCGGCCCGCGGCGGGTCGACGATAATAGTGGCATCGGACGTGATATGCTCTAATGCTTGTTCGCTTGCAGCCAGAACAGCGCGTGCCGATTCGGTCCGGCCAAGCATTTCGATATTTCGTTTCATCTCGCGGACGGCTGACTCGTTTATCTCGACGAGCGTCACATCAGCACCTCCGATCGTCAGGCCAATGGAGCCGACGCCGCTGTAGAGGTCGACGACCGGTTTATCATCAAGCCATTCTTTCATGTCGTGCAGACTCTGTTCATAAACCGGCAGGTTGATTTGGAAGAAACCTTCCGTTGCATAGCGGAACGGTACATCCAGGATCGTATCGCTGAGCGATTGATTACCGCTTGCGGCCAAACGTTTCGTGATGACACTGGCCGGGCTCTTTGGATTCGAATAAATCACCTCAGCGCAGACGGCAGGATAACGTGCATTCACTTCGCGCATGATGGCGTCGGCGTCGATCGACTCGTCCTTTACGTATAACTGCCAGGCCACTTCGCCTATCCGGTTGCTGCGGATAAGAAGCGTCTTGAGCTCTCTGCCGCCGACGGACTGCTGATTCAAAACGTCAACGACTACCTGCGATAAGGCGGTAATTTCGGGTGAAGCCAGACTGGTGGAATCGATGGCGAGTTTGCCGTGGCTACCGCGTCGAAAGAAAGCCAGGCTGAGTTTTTCGCTCCCGGTGTCGTACCAGAAACTGAACTCGATCTTGTTGCGGTATTCGTATTGCCGGTTGTCAGTGTAGACCTCGATCGCTTCTGGCAAGACGATGTCATGTAGCTCGAACGCTTCTTCTATCAGGGCGGCTTTGTAATGTTGTTCGGCTTCGAAGGACATGATCTGCCAGGGACTGGTCGAAAGATAACTGTCCTCATCACGCGGCGCGATCCGTTCAGGGCTCGGCTTGATGACCCGCGTGACCACACCTTCATTGTATGACGACCGTTTCTTGGTCGTTTGTATTTCGATCACCTCGCCAGGCAGCCCGCCCCATACGAGTATCTTCTTGCCATTTGCAAGCGTACCGATTGCCTGGCCGCCTGTAATAATCCTGTCTAGTTGTATCTGTTCATCCATCAGTTATGCATTCGTAAACGTGCAGGTCGTTGGTGGAGTCGGACCGCCGGAATAAATATCAATGAGTACCGTACCATGAGCCGACTTCAAAAATGTCCACTTGCCGGTGTCTTCGCTCTGCCACGCGATGACCGCCCCGGGGTCGCTGTCGTTGAAAGTCAATTTACAACCCCAGAAATCATCACCTTTATCAATGGCATACAGGTAGTTATTATTCCCTTGCGGCGCCGTCATATAAATAAACTGTTTACGTTTTATGGCACGTTGGGTGGAACTGAGGTTGCAGCTGCCACCGCACGAGAAGGCAAAGAAGTTGAAGCCACTTGAGCCAGTAAGCGAATCGGTCGGGAGACCAGGCATGGCTGCTGTGACCGCATTATAATCAGGCATCGTATCGGCGGCATTGGTCGGATTGAGCGTCGCGCCGTATGGATAAATCCCGTTCTTCATATAATACTTTTCCGCGTATCCCATGATGGTCGCGACATCCGTCGCATGCTCTTTGTCATGTGTCTGTCGCTGGATCTTGGTGTTATACGCGATCGTGATCGTAGCCAGGACGCCGATAATCACGATCACCACCATAAGTTCGACGATCGTGAAGCCGGCTGTAGTTATTCTCTTCATCATGATAGTGCTTATAGTGTACCACAAGATATGGTATAATTCTTCAAGTATTGGGGTGTCGCCAAGTGGTAAGG
>CAZVUH010000027.1:0-6907 GCA_964629565.1 uncultured Candidatus Saccharibacteria bacterium
AATTCTACTTGGCAGGGGCACGTGGAATCGAACCACGATCCTAGGTTTTGGAGACCCATATACTAGCCGTTGTACTATGCCCCTGTACGAGACGATATTGTAACAGATAACGAGAGCGGTGACTAGATGTGCAAAACTTCAAGGACCTCAGCTGTTGTAAAAACATAAGCTTATCGACTATAATGAGGCACAAAGGGTAAATAAAAAGGAGTATGTTGGCGCGCGCTATCCGTTGACCATACATAGGCATCATGAAAATACTTATGCTCGGGTGGGAGCTTCCTCCTCATAACAGCGGCGGACTAGGGGTTGCATGTTATTACATGTCCAAAGCGCTATCGATGAAAGGAGCCGATATTGATTTCGTTGTTCCTTATCACGCGGCGCATCCGAACGTCGACTTCATGCGGATTCACAGCGCCACTCCCCTTACCCCGCTCGAACGGTATGGTCTGGGTGCATATGATAGCAATATGTTGCTTGAACGAAGCCTCAGCGAGGCCGATGCGACCAACCTACAGGATATGCGCGGCGTACAAAAGCGCTATGTGCGATTCGTTGAGCAGCTTGTGGACGGCCGTGAGTTCGATGCCATCCATGCACATGACTGGTTAACGATGGAAGCCGGCATGCGCGCAAAAGAGCTCACAGACGCACCACTAATCGTCCATGTCCACGCCACGGAATTTGACCGGTCAGGTGAGCATTCCGGCAATCCAGTCGTTCATGAGATCGAACAACAGGCCCTTCTTATGGCCGATAGGATCATCGCGGTCAGCAGTATTACAAAAAGCATCATCGTACACCGTTACGGCATTCCAGCGGATAAGATCGAGGTCGTTCATAACGGCATTGATATCGATAGCATGGGCCAGCACGAATATGATTTCAGCACCTATAAATACCTCGAGGAACTGAAGTATGAGGGCTACACGGTCATCGCGACGGTTACACGTTTTACGATTCAAAAAGGTCTGACCCATTTCCTAAAAGCCGCCGCCCGGGCATGCGAGAAATATGACAAGCTCGTATTTTTACTTGCCGGTGATGGTGAGCAGCGAGATGAATTACTGCAGCTGAGTGCCGACCTCGGTATCTCAGACAAAGTTTTCTTTACGGGCTTTGTTCGTGGCAAACAATGGCGTGATGCCTATAGCGTGGCGGATGTGTTCGTCATGAGTTCGGTCAGCGAGCCATTCGGTCTGACCGCCCTCGAGGCGGCCCATCACGATACGGCCCTCATCATTTCACGACAATCCGGAGTCGGCGAGATACTTCACAGTATTTTCCGGTACGATTTCTGGGATGTCGACAAACTTGCAGACCAGATGGTCGGCATCGCGACGTCCCACTCATTAGCCAGTGAGCTCAAGCAGAACGTCAAGCAAGAGTACGCCCGTATTTCATGGCATGACGTCGCTGAGCGATGCATGCAGATGTACCGGACGATGAAAACGGGGGCAACCGTATGAGCAAGCGTGGCATAACCCTCTATCTTCACGTCCATCAGCCATGGCGCGTCCGTGACTATACGATCTTTGATACGGCGCATGCCCATGATTATTTCGATGACGGCAGTGAAACGGATCGGAACAATGCAAAAGTACTCCGTAAAGTGGCTGATAAATCTTACCGTCCGATGAATGCCTTGTTGGAGAAGCTGCTAGATAAACATCCTGACTTCAAGGTATCTCTGAGTATCACCGGTACGTTCATCGAGCAGGCTCAAGCTTGGGCGCCAGATGTGATCGAGAGCTTTCAGCGTCTTGTCGCGACGGGTCGGGTTGAGATCGTTGCGGAAACGTATTATCACAGCCTTGCGTTCTTTTATAGCCGTGAAGAGTTTGAGCGCCAAGTTGAAGCGCATAAGTCGAAGATTCGCGATTTGTTTGGCGTCGAGACTTCCGTTTTTCGTAACACCGAACTTGCATATAATGACGATCTCGCCAAATGGGCCGACGGTTACGGATTTAAGGGTATCTTAGCTGAAGGTTGGGATCCGGTTCTCGAATGGCGCAGCCCGAATTTTGTCTACCGACCTGCGGGCACGGAACAGATTAAGCTGCTGCTAAAGAACTACCGCCTGAGTGACGACCTCGCTTTCCGCTTCAGCAACCAGGCATGGGAACAATGGCCGCTTACAGCAGACACCTATGAATCATGGGCGAACGAATCCGTTCATGATGCCCAGCTTATTAACCTCTTTATGGATTACGAGACATTTGGTGAGCATCAATGGGCCGATACTGGCATCTTTGACTTCTTCGAGCATTTCGTCGGACGATGGCTGTCGAATCCCGACAATACGTTTTATACGGTTTCCGAAGCTGTCGACGGGCATGAGCCGGCCGGAGAGCTCAGTATGCCTCAGACCGTTACCTGGGCTGATACGGAACGAGATCTGACGGCGTGGCTCGGCAATAGCATGCAGCAAGAAGCGCTGCGACATCTCTATGCGCTCGAAGAAGATATCCTGCGCACCAACGACCTTGATTTGATTGCCGACTGGCGCAAGCTGCAAACATCGGACCACGTGTATTATATGTGCACCAAATGGTTCACCGACGGCGACGTCCATGCCTACTTCAGCCCATATGAGTCTCCTTACGATGCATTCCTGTACTTCATGAATGCCCTGCGCGATGTCCGTTATCGTTTACACGCCTATCATGGCAGGAGGGGTTTGAATGGCTAGACCGATCGTACTTTCCAATGGCGAGCTGCATGTCGGTATCAATAAGTATGGGCTTGTCCATGACTTCTACTATCCCTATGTCGGTCTGGAGAACCATTCGGCCGGTATATCCCTCAGGCATAAGGTCGGCGTTTGGGTCGACGGCCGTCTCAGCTGGCTGGATGATGATAAGGCATGGCGCTTCAATTTCCGTTATCCGCATCATGCGCTTATCGGCCATATAACGGCGCGGCACGATGAGCTCGGCGTACTTCTGGAGTTCGACGATTTTGTCGATGCGAATATGAGTGCGTTTATGCGCAACATTCACGTGGTTAATCTGAAGAATGAGGAACGAGATATCCGGGTATTCATGTACCAGCCGTTCGCGATCGGCGACTCTCGCAGCAATACCGACACGGCACAATATCTGCCGGAAAACGAGGCCGTTCTTCACTACCGTGGTAGGCGTGCGTTCGTTATCGGAGGCTGGACCGTCGATGATAAGCAGCGGTTCGACCAATACAGCGTCGGCTTATTTGGTATCGAAGGCCATGAAGGCAGTTTCCGCGACGCCGATGACGGTGAGCTGTCATTTTGTAACGTTGAACATGGCCGTGTTGATTCGATTATTCGCTTCAGCGCCACCGTTCAACCATTCAGCTCGGCGCGGATCCATTACTGGATTGCCGCCGGCACATCAAAGCGAGAAGCGTTATATATTCATCAGCAGATTAAAAAAGAGGGCCTGCTTGCACGTTTGCACAAGACTGCCGACTGGTGGCATGAGTGGCTCAAACCGACACTGCTCGTTGCCGAAAAACTACCTATCCGTCACCGCGACCTGTTTGTAAAGAGCGCGATGATTATCAAGTCGCAAATTGACAAGCGCGGTGCGATTATTGCAAGCACCGATACGACCATGTTGAACTATTCCCGTGACGCCTACGCCTATACCTGGCCAAGGGACGGCGCGTATGTCATGTGGCCGCTGATCAGAATGGGTTATGTGGATGAGCCGCGACGGTTCTTTGAGTTCTGCAGGCGCGGTCTGCATGAAAAAGGTTACCTGATGCACAAATATCGGGCAGACGGCGCGTTAGGTTCGAGCTGGCATCCGTATGTCCAGGACGGCGAATACGCGCCACCGATCCAGGAAGACGAGACCGCACTGGTTTTATTCGTCTTCGCTCAGTTCTACCAGATGCACAACGATCCGAAACTTCTCCATGAATTTTATGATTCCATGGTCAAGCCGATGGCCAGCTTCCTGGCTTCCTATATCGACCCAGCGACCGGACTGCCAAAGCCGACGTATGACTTATGGGAAGAAGTCTTTCTGACGACCACATATACTGTTTCCACGGTTTATGCCGCCCTATTGGCAGCCGCAGAACTAGCTGAAGCGAATCAGGACGCCGACAACGCGGTTGCCTGGCGCTCAGCGGCAGACGATATTCACATAGCCGCACAGAAGCATCTTTATAATCATGACCGACGCGCTTTTTATAAGGGAGTTATCATGAAAGATAACAATCTTATAAAAGACGAAACGATCGATTTATCGAGCTTTTTCGGAGCGTTCATCTTCGGCCTGTTCCCTATGGAAAGCGACGAACTAAAGCAGGCATATGAGACGACCATGCGCACCTTTGACGCCGATAAGACTGTTGGTTTGCCACGGTATGAAAATGACATGTACCGGCGCATGAGCGACTCCGCGCCACCTAACTGGTGGTTCATTACGACGCTCTGGTTGGCACAGTACAATATCGAGCTCGATAAGCTGGATGCGGCCGAGGCAATTATCGCTTGGGTTGAGAAGCATGCCAGTAAGACGGGTATCATGTCGGAGCAGCTTGATCCCGTCAGTGAGACGCGGACATCTGTCGAGCCATTGACCTGGAGTCATGCGGAGTATCTCTCGACCCTACTTGATACGATCGTTGATACGGATATCTGACCATGAAGCACGCAGTCAAACTTCCATTTGCAAAGTCACTTGCACTCCGTCGGGCGAATAAGCGGGCGATGATGCGTTTTGCGGAAAGTATGGGTATGGTGTACTTCGGCCATATCGATCGCGATTCGGAGCAAGCTCAGCTGATACGCGGTTTGACATTGTCATCGCACCACGTCGATAGATATTATACCGTCGGATCATTATATAACTATGACGTGGCGTACGTGGAGCGAACCGATACGATTCAGTTCCCCGGCAAAGCAGCCTCGGAGCATACATGGCTTATCATGCAGTTTGACCTGCACACGACAGTAGATTTACCCCATATATTCATCGGTCTTCATACGCACAGCGAAGCCTTTTACGCCTCATTATTTGCCAAATTCCAGACGCTCCAACGTACACCGCTTGGTACATTCGGCATGTATGATCCGGCATTTACCAATCGGTACGCGATCTATACTACACCAGCGCAGTCACTGACGGTAGAACGACTCTTTGATAGTGAGATGACCCGAACGATGCTGAACCACTTCGGTACGATGACGGTAGAAGTGCACGAAGGCTGCTTATATATCTATGCCGAGCATAAGCGGGTAACGCACAATCTGCTTGATGCCATGCTCAAGAACGGTATCTGGTTGGCAAAACACATCGATGAGCGCGCAGCCCACCTGTAAATGACAATATCCCGGACGATGCCGGGATATATGCATATGGGTTTCTCTTCTAGCCCTTGCGAGCTTTGACTTCGTTGCGACCAAGACTCTTCTTCGTCTCGGTATAAGTCGCATGTTTGCGTGCAACTGGGTCGTACTTCTTCAAGCTGATCTTCTCAGTCGTGTTCTGAGTATTCTTCGTCGTATAGTAAGTACGATGACCGCTCAATTCGCTCACCAAACCAACCAACTTCCGCTTTGTATTCTTCTTTGCCATCACTTACTCACTTAAGGTTATTAATGCAATCTTATTTATTCTAGCAGTTTTTGACTGAAATTGCTAGGGGTAGCTTACCATAAAAATGGAGCCACGATCGGGGCTTGAACCCGAGACCTCATCCTTACCATGGATGCGCTCTACCAGCTGAGCTATCGCGGCATACCTTGATAGATTCTATCATATTTACCACTGTTAACCAAATAAAATTACCCACCAGCCGATGGGTAATTTTATTTGGTACAGGGGGCAAGATTCGAACTTGCGAAGGCATATGCCGACAGATTTACAGTCTGTTGTGTTTGACCGCTTCACTACCCCTGCTTATTAAGATGGAGCCGCTTCAGGGACTCGAACCCAGGACCTGCTGTTTACAAAACAGCTGCTCTAACCAACTGAGCTAAAGCGGCATCAGTAGCTATTCTATCTGATAACGCCTGCTTTTTCAAGGATAAGTTACATGATTACGCGTCGTGGCTGACGGACGCGTTTTGGCTGTGACGTTGGAATGATAAGTTTCTGGGCTTTTTCCCTAAGCTCGGTAGCCAGGTCATTCTGCCCGACGCGATCATACGCATCCGCTAGAATCGTGAGTGTCTGCGGTATCGGATCCAGTTCCACGGCACGTTCAAGCGAAGCGGTCATTTTTTTATCATTGCCGAGCTTCTCCTGTACTTTCGCGTAGGCGATATGACGAGACGCGACGTCCTCCTCCATGGCGAGAGCCTGATCGAACGCAAGCGATGCCTTGGTGTAATCCCCGGTTTCGTAATAGATTAAACCGACATTGTGAAGACTGCTGGCACTCGGCTCAAGGCTCTGGGCGATTTCGAAACATTCGATTGCGTCCTTGTACGCTTTTTGTTTGGCATATAGGATACCAAGCCGGTTATAGGCGGTGGCGTTGCGCTCATCAACCCGCAAAATGGTCAGCAGGGCTTTTTCGGCCCGTAAGTATTTCTTTTCACGTATGGATTCCTGAGCCACCTGCCAAAGCTGGTCTAATTTCTCAGATATCTTCTGAGGAAAATCAACCGATACCTCAGAAACGGTTTGTTGCCGCAGAATCGCCCATGCGCCAAACGCGGCCACGAGTAAAAGTCCTATCATATGATAGTATTATACCACGAAACTAAGCAGCTGTAGACGGATGTTGCCGTTTGCAAGCAGGCGTTCTCGGATGGCGATAAGACGTTCGAGTCCTTCGAGGAGCGATGGTTGTGGGTTTGCACTCAAAGTGGCTCTGATCTGTTTCAATGCCATATCCACGAGAAGTATGCTTGCCGTTCGATCGTCTTTGTATTTTTGCACGACGAGAAGTTTCTTATAGGACG
>CAZVUH010000027.1:7007-8757 GCA_964629565.1 uncultured Candidatus Saccharibacteria bacterium
GTGAATGATGATGAACTGTCGGCCCGACGATTTGGTTCGGCTTGTCGTATGTAGCTCGCGGATCATCTCTACGGTAATGATGGGCTGTGCCTTGCTTGCATCTGGCGTTACCTCATGGCGGATCATTCCGCTGCTGGCGATAGCGCGCGCGGTTGCAGCCAAGCCAATGCCGAACGGACCGGTCAAAAGCAGTGACTGGGGTGGATTGGTGGCCAATGCATCTATAGTTTGATTGGACTGGGAGTGAGCTTGCATAGACTATTCCTCGGTAATTTTGCGTGTAAAACCGACTGGGATCGGTGCTTCGAAGACTTGACGATCGCCTGTGGGGATCGTGATCTCTAGTTGATGCGCATGAAGATACATGCGGTCAGCGACCTTTCCATACACTTTATCACCATGGATCGGTGTACCAATATATGCCATATGAACCCGTAGCTGGTGCGTGCGGCCGGTTTTCGGCTTTAAATAAACAAGACTGTGGCCGTCTCTTGCATCGACAACTTCATAATCTGTTTCAGCCGGTTTGCCCTTTGGATCGGCCCGGAACGTACTAGGCGCGTTGGGATTCCGCCCGATAGGTACGTCAATTCTGGCCTTCGACTCCTTTGGCGTGCCATCAAGCAGCGCGACATATGTTTTCTTGACACGACGATCGGCAAATTGTTTTTGTAGTAATTTTGCCGTGGCCGCGTTTTTTACCCCAATTAATACCCCGCTCGTATCGCGGTCAAGACGATGGATAATACCTGGTCGGTTCGTATCCAGATTATATGACGTATACCGTCGAAAGAATTCCGCGACGGTGAATTCGTCATTCAGCGCCCCCTTAGAGTGCGTCAGAATTCCTACTGGCTTATTGATGACGATGACGTTGTCGTCCTCATATATGATCGGTAGCTCGTCTTTGCTGTAATCGGTCTGCTCAGGAAGGTGTATGGCTACTTCGTCGCTGTCCGCGATATCGTACTTAGGTGAGGTCTGAGGCTCTCCATTAACGGTAATATGACCGGCTTTGATGTGCTTTTGCCAGGTACTACGGGAAAGATCCGGGTTGCGTTCACTCAGCCAGAGGTCAAGACGGTGCTTGGTCGAGGCAACGGCGAACAAGTAGACGTCCTTGCCCTTATACGGGAGGCCGTAGGTCATAAGTTCATCATGGGGGTTCGCAACGATTCTTCCCGCTCCGGCGTTAGGATCGGTGTAAATCTGATCTAGAATGTAACTTGTGTCATCTTCCGCCTGGCTATCGATCAAGACGTAATACTGCTGTTTCTTAAACCGAAACGCAAGCAGGCTGTTCTTCTCATGCGGATGAGATTGTTTGAGTTGTTCGACCATCCGGGGCATGTCGTCATCGCTTGCCATATCAAATTCACGGAGAATACGCAGGATATCGCTGCTGCCGAATTTAACCATTGCTATGATCCCGTGGTCGCAGACCGACGGCTTGCTGAACTTTAACTAAGGTGTTATTCGCCTGTTCGTTCATAGCGGTTTCGGATGCTTCCAGTTTGCGGATAACGGCTGCATCTTCCACGGCCTGTAATGCCGACTGGAAACTTGCCAGGAACGTCCTTAACTCATCGGCAACAACCTGCTTGAATTCACCATAACGTGTTTCACCGACAAAGGCTTGCGCCGTCTCCTGAAGCGAGGAGCCCCGAAGTAGCGCCAAAATCTCAAGTAGATTGGTAATCCCGGGCTGATTTTGGCGGTCAATGGCAACGTTCGCCTTGTCATCAGTTGT
>CAZVUH010000028.1:0-3511 GCA_964629565.1 uncultured Candidatus Saccharibacteria bacterium
AGCGAGGAGCGGTATCTCAGTATCGAGCGGGTCCGTGGAGGCGTGAAGATTCTTTACTCGCCAAACGGCGGCGTGGAAATCGAAGAACATCCAGAGAGCATCGAAAGCTACGATGAGGTAGGTAGCATGCCTTTGCCCCAGGGGTTTGTCGAACGTATCACCCGGGTCATGAACCGTGAGCATTTGAGCTTCGTTGAAATTAATCCGCTCGTCGTACGCGATGATGAATGTATTCTACTTGATGCCGCGGTGTTGGTGGATAGCGCCGGGCAGTGGCAGGCAAGCTGGACCGAAGACGATATTGTGGAGGTCGGTACGAAAAGTGAAGCGGAGCTGACGATAGCCGAGTTGAATGATGGCTCGCCCGCCTCGTTCTCATTCCGTGTCCTGAATCCGGATGGTGCGATTTGGCTCCTTTTGAGCGGTGGTGGTGCCAGCATTACGATTGCCGACGAAGCGGCTAACCGTGGCAAAGCAGATTTGATTGGTAATTATGGTGAATACAGTGGCGGGCCGACACGGGAAGAAACGCAGCTGTACACGGAAGCGGTGCTTGGGCAGGTCTTTGCATCGAACGCGCCAAAGAAAGCGATCGTCATTGCCGGCGGTGTGGCTAATTTTACCGACGTGAAAAAGACATTTGCCGGTATTATAGACGCACTGAAAAATCACCTGGATGAGTTGAAAAAATCAGGGATAAAAGTATATGTTCGTCGTGGTGGTCCGAACGAAACGGAAGGTTTGGCACTTATGGAGAAGTTCTTGAAAGACAATGGGGTTTACGGTAGCGTGCACGGGTCGGACGCGGTCTTGACGGTCGTGGTAGAGGAAGCATTGGAGCATGTCGATGCGTAGTATCGCGGATATTCGCAAGCATCCCGGAACGATTCTTGGTGTCGGCTCGTACCGGCCGGGCTATCAGGCGATTCTCGATTTTGATGCCTTGTGTGGTCGCGAAAAACCTTCGATCGTTGGTATCGTCGGCGGCAACAAACGGTTTGAAAAATATTTTTGGGGCGGTAGTGAGGTACTTATTCCTTGCTACAAGACTATCGCGGAGGCGAAGCGGTCTCTTCCTGAGGTCGATTGGCTGTTCAATGTCAGCAGCGCCCGCCGAGCGCATCAGATAACCTGTGAGTTTTTCGATATATATCCGGAAGCACACGGCGCACATCTGTTTGCTGAAGACATACCGGAAGTGCAAGCGATCGATCTGTATGATAAATACGTCAAACAAGGTAAGACGATCGTCGGTCCGGCCGGTGTCGGCCTGATCGTTCCCGGCGCCTTGAAGCTTGGTGTGGTTGGTGGCGTGGATTGGCGACAGCTGAAGGTGAATCACCTTGAGCAGCCGGGATCCGTCGCGGTACTATCGGCCAGTGGCGGTATGATCAACGAACTCATCACCATGGTGGCATCAAGCGGCCATGGATTAAGTTTCGCACTTTGTTTTGGCGGCGACCGTTTTCCGACCACCACGCCTCGTGACGCATTTTTGGCAGCTGAGGCTGACCCGCAGACGAAACAGATCGTCTATTATGGCGAGCTGGGCGGCACGGACGAATATGAACTGGTGACATTGATAGAAGAGAAGCAACTGACCAAGCCGGTCGTGGTGTATATCGCCGGCGTTATTGGTGAGAGTTTTGAAACACCGGTGCAATTTGGGCACGCCAAAGCCCTGGCGGGATCGAAGGATGAAACCGCCAGCGCCAAGCGCACAGCGCTTGCTTCAGCTGGCGTGAAGGTTGCCGAGTCGATCGGTGAGCTGGCGGATATCGTGGCAGGGTTGCCGAAGGATGTTTTGGCAGATGATGCCAAGGATTTCTCCGGTCGCAATCCGAGCTTGTTTACCTCTACCATCAGTGCGGAGACACCAGATGGCTATGCGTTCGTCGGGAAAACGCTGCAAGAATGGTCAGCGGAAGGCAATATAGCCGCACAGATCACAGCCGCGCTACTGGGACGTGCGCCAAAATCGAATCTGACGGTCGATCTGGTCCGTACGATCTTTTTGTTGTCTGCCGATCACGGCCCTCAGGTATCGGGTGCGCTGAACGCCATCGTGACTGCACGAGCCGGTAAGGGGGTTGTGGACAGCCTTGCTGCGGGGCTGCTCACGGTCGGACCGCGGTTTGGCGGAGCCGTTTCAGACGCGGCCCGGGAATGGTTTGATGGCGTTCAGGGCGAGACGTCACCGGTGGAGCTCGTAGAGACGCGGGCCCGTGCCAAGCGACTTATCGGCGGCATCGGACACAAGAAATACCGGCTTGATCTGCCTGATCCTCGCACGGTCATACTAGCGGAATATGCCCAGAAACTGTCGGCGCATCCGTACTTTGATTTTGCGAAAGGAATCGAAGCGATTACGACACAGAAAAAAGGTAACTTAATTTTGAATGTCGACGGGCACATTGCGGCGCTGATGCTCGATACGCTGACTCAGGAAGAAGATTTCAGTCCGGCTGAACTTGATCTGCTCATCACGGCCGATTTCTTCAATGCACTATTTGTCATTCCGCGTACGATCGGCTTCGTCGCACATTATCTTGATCAGAAGCGGCTCGACGAAGGTCTGTTCCGGCTGCCAGATGACGACGTGTATTACATAAACTAGCGGAGTATAATGAAATAATATGTGTGGAATAGTTGGTTATATAGGAAATAAAAATGCCCAGGAATACCTGCTTGGCGGTCTAAAACGGCTCGAGTATCGCGGCTATGACTCAGCCGGTATCGTGACGCTCAACGGCAAGCCGACGCTCCTGCGTGCAAAAGGCAAGGTCGGGGAACTGGCAAACCTGGTGGCGGCGAGTAAGACGACAGACAAGGTCGGCATCGGTCATACGCGCTGGGCAACACACGGTGAACCATCGGAGGCAAACGCGCATCCGCATCGGGCCGGCGACATTTATCTGGTACATAACGGTATCATTGAGAACTACAAAGAACTCAAAGAAGAGATTAAGAACCACGAGTTCAAGAGCGAGACTGACACGGAAGTATTGGCCGCACTGATTGACTCGCTTTATGACGAATCGACATCACTTGAAGACGCGGTGACCCAGGCACTGCAATTGGCGGTAGGAACCTATGGCATCGCCGTTATCTCTGATCGTGAGCAGGAAAAAGTCGTCGTCGCACGCAAGGGCAGTCCGCTCATCATCGGCGTCGGCAGCGGCGAGACATTGGTTGCCAGTGACGCCTCGGCACTGATCGGTCATACCAGCGAAGCCATCTACCTGAATGACGGCGAACTTGCGGTTTGCTATGCTGACAAAGTTGAGCTACGTGATCTTGCTTCGCAGCCGCTATCTGCCAGGGTGGAAAAAATCGAAGTGGATATGCAGGCGATTCAAAAACAAGGCTATGACCACTTCCTTATGAAAGAGATCATGGAGCAGCCGGCCACGCTTGCCTCGACGCTGAACGGCCGCGTGATTCCAAAAGAGCATCGGGCGATGCTTGGTGGTCTGAATATGACGGAAGACGAACTGCGTTCCGTCGAGCA
>CAZVUH010000028.1:3611-8557 GCA_964629565.1 uncultured Candidatus Saccharibacteria bacterium
GGGCGATGCTTGGTGGTCTGAATATGACGGAAGACGAACTGCGTTCCGTCGAGCACATCGTTATTATCGGCTGCGGTACGGCTTATTATGCCGGTCTGTTAGCGGCTTACTACCTGGAGCGGTTGGTTGATGACCTGACGGTAGAAGTACAGGTTGCTTCGGAATTCCGCTACCGTTCCTTCCACTTGCCAAAGAACAGCGTCGCACTGATCGTGTCGCAGTCGGGAGAAACGGCGGATACACTTGCCTGTTTGCGGGAAATCAAACGTCGTGGCGTGCGGACGCTTGGCGTCGTCAATGCCGTCGGTTCGACGATCGCACGTGAAGTTGACGGTGGCGTGTATGTGCATGCTGGCCCGGAAATATCCGTTGCCAGCACCAAAGCGTTCACCTCACAAGTGGCAGCCATGACAATCTTCGGTCTGCAGTTGGCGCAAGCGAATGGGGTCGGCCTGAAAGAACTCGATCCATATATCGAGGAATTGGCTGCTCTGCCGGCCGAAATTGAGAAGTTACTTGGCAGCGTCACGGAAACGGTGCAAGCAGCCGCTGAGAAGTATGCCGGCTACGATCATGCCCTGTTCGTCGGTCGCGACACGCTGTTTCCGGTCGCCCTGGAAGGTGCCCTCAAACTGAAGGAAATCAGCTACATACAAGCAGAGGGCTACGCGATGGGTGAGCTGAAACACGGTCCGATCGCCCTGATCGATGATCGTTTCTTCGAGGTCGCTCTTCTGCAGGATAACTGGTTGTATGAAAAGAGCATCAGCGGTCTTCAGGAAATGCGTGCACGTGGCGGGCATGTGCTGGCCATTACCAACAGCAAAAAACCGGTCGAAGCGGAACAGACAATCGTGATTGATACGCAGCTCGACTTGCTGCTACCGGTTCTGATGAATGTTGTGCTGCAGCTGTTCGCCTACTACGTGGCGGTCAAGAAAGGCAACGACGTCGACCAGCCGCGGAATCTAGCCAAGAGTGTGACCGTAGAATAGTAGCGGCCTCGCGTAGTACAATAAAGCGGTGAATACAACGAAAAAAGTTGCCTTGGTCTGCGACTGGCTGACCGAGCTTGGTGGCGCAGAGCGCGTCATTCGGGCCGTGCATGAGATATATCCTGACGCACCGATCTATACCTCGCAGTATCGCCCGAAACGGGCGACATGGTTCAGGGATGCGGATGTACGGACGGGCTGGCTGAACGTCTTTCCGGTCAAATTGAAGCGGCTTATACCCTTTCTGCGCCAATTTTACTTTTCTCATCTCGATCTTTCAGACTACGACTTGGTCATATCTATCACGGGTGCTGAGGCTAAGGCAGTCAAGACCGGTCCAAAAACGCTGCATATCAGTTACATGCATGCTCCGACACAATATTATTGGACGCTGTACGACCAGTATATTGAGAATCCGGGCTTCGGGATCTTTGATTCGCTTGCGCGGCTTGGATTGAAGACATTGGTAAAACCGCTCCGCAAGGCTGATTACAAAGCCGCCCAGAGGCCGGACGTGGTGGTGTCGAATTCGACCTACATCCAAGACGAAATCAAGAAATATTACGATCGTGAAAGCGAGGTTATCTGGCCGAACGTCGATGTTGAGACCATCCGTGGTCTGGCTGGTAAAGAACCGCAGGACATCACGCGTGACGGATTCATTATCTACGGTCGGCAAGTCAGCTGGAAACGGATGGATTTGGCTATCAAAGCGGTCATTGAGACGGGTGAGAAACTGACGGTTATCGGTGACGGACCGGAACACGAACGGCTTGTGCGATTAGCCGGAGCCAATCCTGCCATCACATTCCTGCCGAAATATAACGGTATACAGGAGATCATCAAACATATTCATGCCAGCAAAGCGTTCATCTTTCCCAGCCTAGAGCCATTCGGCATCGCACCGGTCGAGGCGTTGGCGGCCGGCACGCCGGTCATCGGTCTCAGAAAAGGCGGGGCAGTGGATTTCATTGAAGCAGATGTCAACGGTCTGTTTTTTGACGAGCAAACCGTGGCCAGTCTGGCAGAGGCGATAGAGGATTTCAATCGTCACGAGTTCGACCGATCAGTCGTGACGCAGTCGGCCAAGCGGTTCTCTGAGGCGGCTTTTAAGAGTCAGTTTGAAACGCTCGTTGCTCGACACTTCGATGCCAAGGGTACTCAATGAAACGGGCTTTTTATAAAGCACTTGGTTTGAAAAGGTTACCTGCAACCATCTTTGAGACAGTATGGCTCGGTATGCCGCTGGCTGTATGGTTCAGTTTTCAGCCACTGCTCCGGATCGGTAAAGACAGCACTATGTACTTCGAGCTTTCCATAGCCGTGCTGTACGTGACGATTCTGGCGATTGTGGGGATTCCGATCGTGTGGCGGCAGAGGAAAACATTGTGGTCATCCACGGCCGCCAGGCTGACGGGTCTCTTTGTGGCCGTTGGTGCGGTCGGATTGATATGGGACGGTAATCTTACTCGGGGGGTTCTCACTCTCGGTGTCATGGGCTCGCTATTCATCGTGTTTCTTGCCAGTCTGGCGCAAGCGGCGAAGTTGAGGCGGTTGCTTCCGGTACTAGTGCGGTTGTTCGTCGGGGGTGCAGTCATCATGAGTATCCTCTCAATCGTTCAGTTCGTCGCAGGTATATGGCTTAGCCGTGATACCACGCTGCTGTGTGCCGGTTGTGTGGCGGAACAATTCGGTTTTCCGCGGCCTAATGTCTTTACGATCGAACCGCAGTTCTTCGGCAATCTGCTGTTGGCCCCGGGTCTCATCCTCCTGCGATGGTTCTTGGTAAAGAAAGATAAATGGACGGCCGCGGCCCTTACTATCGTGACAATCGCACTCTGTCTTACGCTCAGTCGCGGCGCGATGTTCGCGTTTGCCGTTGGTGTGGTGGTGCTGTTCGTGGTATATCACGGATCTACGCGCCGTATACTTTTGTCGGTCGGCCTGCTTGTGGCCAGCTTTGTCGTGAGCTTGTGCGCGCAGGGAATCGCGGCCGAGTTGAATCCGACGGTACATGACACGTTTACAGATGTCATTTCGAAAACCGTCAACCAGCTGTCGCTCGGGATCATTGCTATTCCGGTCGATGAGCAGAAACCAGTACAGCCGGTGACGGAGAAGACGCCGCATTACGATGGTTACGTGGCGGAATCAACGGACGTACGCGTAAACCTGTCAAATCTGGCTTTGGGAACTTGGTCCCAATCCGCTTTCTCTGCGTTCTTTGGCGTCGGTCTCGGCGGTTCGGGGGTCGCGATGCATCAGACATATCCACGCGAGATAGACGCGCGGCAGATCGTTCAGAATGAATATCTGGAAATCTTGCTCGAAATGGGTATGATAGGCTTTGGGCTGTTTGCAGCTATACTTGCCGGACTCATCTATCAGGTCCGGCATCACAAGTGGTTGTGGGCGATCATTGCGGCATATCTCGTTCAATGGAACTTCTTTAGCGGCTATCCGAACGCGCTGCATATCTACCTGATTTTTATTCTTGTATTTGTGGCGTATGCTACTGGGCGCCGCGGCCAGTCAGTACTTGCCAGCCGGTCGTAAGCAGAATCTGGATATCGAGCGCGAAGCTCCAGTTCTGGACGTAATAGATATCGAGTTTACGTCGTTGTTCCCATGGAAGATCACGCCGGCCGGATATCTGAGCCAATCCCGTGATACCGGATTTGACGTTCAGGATGACATGCTTTTGATGGTAGCCGTTCAGCTCTTCAGGGATAAGTGCGCGTGGGCCTACCAGGCTGATGTCGCCACGGAACACATTCCAAAGCTGCGGTAATTCGTCGAGTGATGTTTTGCGCAGGAACTTGGCCCAGGTGCCATAACGCGGATCGTTTGGTAGGAAATCACCATTGTCCCGGTATTGTTTGATGAGTTCGGGCTTGCCGATTTTCTTAAAGGCTTCTTCCGGCGTCAGGCCGTTGAGATCCTTGCGGACGGTCTGGAACTTGAAAAGATGGAAGATCTGGTCGTTGCGGGTCAGGCGGTTCTGGCTGAAGAAAGCTTTGCCAAAGACCAACGTGTTTATCAGTGCGACGATCAGAAGAAGCGGCGAGAGAATCAGCAATGCCACTCCGCTGACGAGCAGGTCGAAGACGCGTTTGATGACTCGGTTCCAGCCTACCAGCGCGGTCTGCTGAATATTGAGCAGTGGGATGTCGCCCATGAACAATTCCAGCTCGATCCGGTCAGGCAGCTCATTGACGTCGCTCGGGACGAATTTAAACTCGACGTAGTTCTCAAGCGCATATTTGAACAAGTCGGCATCAATGACCGGCTGATCCGCGGTAGCCACTTGGATGATGATGTGTGGCTGACCTTCCTTAATGGCATCGGCAAATGACTTGTGGGTTGTGAGGCGTAAGCGCATGTCGCCGACGACTGCCTGGACTCTGTAGCCCGAATTACGCCGCTTGATGCTTCGGACCAGGCCCTGAGCGACCGTGTTGTTTCCAACGATAACGACGTTTTGAAGATTTCCATCACGGCGCCACCATAGCCAGCGGCCGGTATAGAGGCTGCCACGGGCAATGGTCAGGAAAAGAATGCTGAGTCCGAGCGCATACAGAGGTACTAACTTGGCCGGGAAGATCGTTTCGACGTAGAAGTAATCGAGTGTCACGAGAAACAGCATGGCACCGAACGCACCAACTAGTAGACGGGTGACCTGGACGGACTTTCGCTGCGGTTTGCTGGTATAGCTGCCGATAAGGCTAAAAAAGAGCACGATGAATGGCAGGAGCGCCAAAAGAGACAGGAAATACGGCCGCGCCGCCACATAATTGGCGATCGGTGCGTCGCTTAACTTGACCCGGAGAATATAGGCGACGCTATAAGCTCCCAGTATCGCTACTACGTCGGCGACGACGAGGGCGAGACTAAAAGTGAGCGAGTGGCGGGATTTCTTCATGTGATAGTATTTTACCATGTTCCTGGCTA
>CAZVUH010000029.1:0-8402 GCA_964629565.1 uncultured Candidatus Saccharibacteria bacterium
TAAGAGGAGCCCTTAGAATGAGGGCGTATTTTTATGAAAGACGTTAATTTTATTCGAAACATCGCGATTATCGCGCATGTCGACCACGGCAAAACGACCATGGTTGACGGGCTGTTGAAGCAGTCCAATACTTTCCGTGACAACCAGGCTGAGATGAGCCAGGAGCTCATTATGGACTCAGGTGACCAAGAACATGAGCGGGGCATTACCATCACCGCCAAACAGACTTCGATCTATCACGGTGACTACAAAATCAACATTATCGATACCCCGGGACACGCTGACTTTTCAGGTGAAGTTGAACGGACGCTCAACATGGCTGACGGCGTGCTGTTGGTCGTTGACGCTCAGGAAGGACCGATGCCACAGACGAAATTCGTTTTGTCTAAAGCCCTTGAGTTGGGACTGAAGCCAGTCGTTATTATTAACAAGATCGACAAACCGTCACGTCGTATCGCTGAAGTGGAAGATGAGTTGGCGGATTTGTTTCTTGAACTGGCAACCGATGACAGCCAGCTTCACTATCCGATTTATTACGCGATTGGTCGGGAAGGTAAGGCATGGAAAGAAATGCCGGATAATCCAAGCGAACACGCCGATCTGACGCCGATTTTTGAAGCGATCATCAGTGACATCCCCGCACCAACGGTCGACGCTGAGGGATCTTTGCAATTACTTGTGACTTCATTGCAGTATGATTCATTCCTTGGTAAATATGCCATTGGCCGCGTTTCCCGCGGAGTAGCAAAGAAAGGGCTTGTAACCCTGATCAAACGTGACGGCCAACAGGTGAGCGGAAAAATCGACAAGATATTCGGCTATCGCGGGCTCAACCGCGAAGAGATCGATTCAGCCATCGCTGGAGACATCGTAGCGGTGACGGGTATTTCCGACGCTCATATCGGCGAGACGATTGCCGACAAAGAGAACCCGGAGGCTTTGCCGACGATCGATATCGAAGCGCCGACACTCAGCATGTACCTTGGCCCGAATACCAGTCCTATGAAAGGGAAAGAAGGCGAGTTCAATACCAGTCGCCAGATCGGAGACCGGCTGCAGCAGGAACTTGAGACGAACGTCTCGTTGCGTGTCGAAGATGACGGCATCGGATTCAAAGTATCCGGACGTGGCGAACTGCATTTGTCAGTTCTGATCGAGACTCTCCGCCGTGAAGGTTATGAGTTTGAAGTCGGTCGTCCGCAAGTCGTGACGATCGTTGAGGACGGCGTTGAAAAAGAACCGGTCGAAGAACTGCTTATCGAAGTCGGGGCGGAATTCCTCGGTGCCGTCAGTCAGGAGCTGGGCACGCGCCGAGCAGCCATGAGCAAGCAGGAACAGACGAGCAGCGGTACGACACGGACCACGTACATTTTGCCGACCCGGGCGCTCATCGGACTTCGCAACACGCTACTGACAGCAACAAAGGGTACGGTCATCATGAATACTCTGCCGCATGGATATGAACCGATCGGTCCGAAACTGCAAAAGACCCGCAGTGGTGCGCTGATCGCGACCGAAGCCGGTACCACCACTCCTTATGCGCTGCAAGCAGCGGAGTCTCGTGGTGAATTGATCGTCGGCCCAGGTACGACCGTCTACCAGGGCATGATCGTCGGGCTCTACCAGCGCCACGATGATTTGGAGATCAATGTCTGCCGCGCCAAGCAGCTGACGAACATGCGCAGCTCATCCAGCGATGGAACGGTCCAGTTGACTCCCTTCACCGAACTGAGTCTTGAACAGTGTATCGACTTCATCGAAGATGATGAACTCTTGGAAGTAACGCCGAAGTCTCTCCGGCTGCGCAAGCGCTTCCTTGATCCGAACCAGCGTAAGCGTGCCGCCAAGGCATAGAAAAAACCGCCCCATTGGGGCGGTTTTTGATTAAGGGCTCTATTATTTGATAAGCGTTTCTTTGACACGGCGCGCTTGATAGAAGTACAAACCGACGAGGCCGTACAGGATGAACTGAATGACGATGCCGATAATCGTTCCGCCGACAGCATGACTATCTGCGCCAAGAATGCTGGTGATCGAATTATAAAGTGCTGAAATACCAAGCGTAACCCATACTACTGGCACGGCCAAGCGTTTTTGCATGGAAATGAGTACGACACATGTCAGGAAGCCGATGGCCATAAGTGGCGTCATGATGAGATCGAGGACACGCTTTGCGCCATCTGAGCCACCGTCCAAGGCGTTTCCAAACATGCCAAGATAACCAAGCGTCGAGAGACCGAAAATGATGACGAAGAATAATAGCCATCCACCAACGCCACGCAACGATTGCTGCATAATGACGTATTGCGGTTGCTGGTTTTGTGACGGCGCGACCTGTGGGTTGAAGTTAGGATCCGGCTGTGGGGGAATTTGCGGTTGCTGATTTACCATAATAAGATTTTCCGTTTACGTTTACTTATGCCCTTAGTGTAGGTTAGCCCCGGTAATTTGTCTAGCCATATGCTACAATGATGAGAATGAACGAGTGGATTCTTGTAATTGTAGCGGCGACAGCCGGTAGCCTGATTTCCTTTATAGGCGGTCTCTATTTATTGTTTGGGAAGTGGGGCGTCGAAAAACTGCGGATTTATTCCGTACCATTTGCGGCCGGCGCATTGCTGGCGGCAGCATTCTTTGATTTGTTGCCCGAAGCGCTCGAGAGTGCAGCTGGTGACACGCAGGATGCGCTGACGATGACGCTTGCCGGCTTCCTTTTCTTCTTCGTATTGGAGCGCAGTCTGAGTTGGTTTCACCATCATCACGAAGAGAGTACGACGGAACATGTTTTTGGAAGACGCAATACCAGCCTGATTGTCATTGGTGATGCAATCCATAATTTCATTGACGGTCTGGCGATCGGCGCGGCGTTCTTGGCGAACCCTGTTACCGGCATCGTGACAACGATCGCTATCGCAGCGCATGAGATCCCACAGGAAATCGGTGACTTTGGTCTGCTGCTTGCCAAAAACATGAAACGAGCCAAAGTACTATGGATCAACATCGGCATCGCTGTCGTCACGGTTCTTGGCGCGGCCTTTGTATACGGTTTTGGCGGCGTGCTTCATATTCCTCAGACATTTTTACTTGGCACGACAGCCGGATTCTTCATCTATATCGCTGCCAGTGATATCATTCCTACGATCCACGCCATGCCGAGTCGCCGGATGGCAAATATCCAGACGCTGGTACTGCTCATCGGCGTGGTCGTGGTCGCATTTTCTATCAATGCCGCCGAAAGCATTATTCACCATTGATACCTCTTGTAGAAGTAGTCATCCGTCCGTATACTAAGCACTAGCGATATGGAGAAAATACCAACAGACAAATTGAAGGCGAAGATCGTCTCGACGACGGGTAGTTTTAAACGTGCCGGAAAAAGTCCTGATGAGTCGCTCGGTGCATTATTCACCGATGTTCAGGAAAGCCGCGTCTATGAAGACGGCAAGACTTTTGTCGATCTCGTGCCTCGCCGACGCATCCGTCAGATCCAGAAAGAGTACTTGCTAGAGAAGCAGGATCCTCACTTCGATCTGCGTGATTTCGTCAGCCGGCACTTCTACGTGTTTGATGAACACAAGACCTCGTACAAGACCGATCCGCACATGACCGTCACCGATCACATCTCTGAATTATGGGACGTGCTTGAACGGCGCAATCGGCGTGATCGTGGTTCGCTCATCGCTTTGCCGCATTCCTATATCGTTCCCGGCGGGCGCTTCAATGAACAATTTTATTGGGATTCGTACTTTATCATGCTCGGGCTTGCCAAGGATGGTAAATGGGACAAGGTTGAGGGTATGATCCGCAACTGCGCCTACATGATCCGCAAGTTCGGCTTCGTTCCCACTGCAAACCGTACGTACTTCTTGAGCCGTTCGCAGCCACCTTTCTTCTCGCATATGTTACGGCTTCTCGCCACTCACAAGGGCCAGGGCGTTCTGGTCGAGTATCTACCATACCTGCTGTTGGAATATAGGTTTTGGATGAAAGGCAGGAATAAGCTTGCGGCACAGGAGCATAAGGCCTTCGCCCGGGTAGCTGAAATGCCGAACGGAACGCTGCTGAATCGTTATTACGACAATAAGACTACGCCGCGCCCTGAGATGCTTCGGGATGACACGGCAGTGGCGACGAATGTTGCGCAGCGGCCGGCCGACCGCGTGTTCCTGCACCTCCGCGCCGCGGCAGAGTCAGGGTGGGACTTCAGCTCCCGCTGGTTTCGCGACCCGATGGATATCCATACTATCCATACGGCTGATATTATCCCCGTCGATCTCAATTGCTTGCTCTACCAACTTGAACTGACGATCGCTGAGGCCTACCAGTTGGCTCGTCAGCCGATCTTGAGCCGACGTTTTCACGATGCGGCCGCTCGCCGCGCCAAATCGATCGAACAATACTGCTGGGATGAAAAAAGCGGTTTCTTCGGAGATTTCAATTTCCACGAAGGAACGCTCACCGGTAGGGAGACGTTGGCGGGTGTTTTTCCGCTCTATGCCAAGATCGCTAGCACAAAGCAGGCGCGGGCCGTAGCGCGTAAAATCGAAACTGAATTCTTAAAACCAGGTGGATTAGTGACAAGTCTGACCGAAAACGGACAACAATGGGATGCACCGAACGGCTGGGCGCCGCTCCAGTACGTTACCATCCAAGCTCTTCGTAATTACGGTTACCATAGTCTGGCGGATAAGATCAAACGTCGCTGGGTAAAGACAAACCTGAAAGTCTTTAGTGAAAAAAAGAAGCTGGTGGAAAAATATAACGTTATCGATATCCACCAACTCGGTGGTGGTGGAGAGTACCCACTGCAAGATGGCTTCGGCTGGACAAACGGCGTATTGCTGGCGTTACTGAACGAATGATTTATTTGACCTCGTCCGGTAAAAAACCTTTTTCATGTTTGAAATCCGCCTGCCATTTATAGTCCTTGCCATAACCAAGATTTTTCATCAGTTTTGTCGGGGCGTTTCTGATATGAAGCGGGACAAGCGCATCCGGGTAGCGCTTAGCAAGATCATTAGCTTCATGCATCAGGTCGGTGACTTCACGGGACTTCTCGCTCCGAGCCAGCGCGACGGCACAATGGTAGAGATTGTAGCTGGCTTCCGGTAGTCCCACGCGTTCGACTGCCTGGAACGTGGCGATCGCTAATGACAATGCCCCATTACCCGCCAGACCGATGTCCTCACTGGCAAAGATGACCATGCGTCGGGCGATGAACTTCGGGTCTTCGCCGGCATCAATCATGCGTGAGAGGTAATAGAGTGTCGCTTTCACATCGCTGCCGCGCATACTTTTGATGAAGGCCGACACGACGTCGTAGTGCATATCGCCCTTTTTGTCATAGCCCGGTACTTTCTTCTGCGCCGCGACTTTAACGACTTCAGGTGTGACTTTCTCGTTCAAGCTAAGGGCCAGTTCTAGATTGCCGAGCGCGATGCGTGCGTCTCCACCGGAAAGTTCAGCCAGATAATCCAGCGCCTTAGGTGTGACTTGTTTGGTCTTGGACAGTTTCTTGAGCGCACGTTTTAGAATATCGGTTACTTCATGCTTGGAAAGTGGCTGCAGCACAAGCACTCGTGTCCGCGAGAGAAGCGGCGTGATGACTTCGAAACTGGGGTTTTCGGTCGTAGCACCGATGAGCGTAATGAGTCCGGATTCAACGTGCGGCAAAAAGGCGTCCTGCTGCGCTTTGTTGAAACGGTGGATCTCATCGACAAAGAGTATCGTCCGTAGTTTCAAATTCCAGTTCTGACGGGCATGCTCGATGACTTTCTCGACATCTTTCTTGCCGCTGGTGACTGCCGAGAGTTCGATGAACTCCGCTTCGACTTCCTTTGCGATGATACGCGCCAACGTCGTCTTGCCAGTGCCGGGAGGGCCCCACAAGATTAGGCTGACTGGTTCTTTTCTTTTTACGATTTGTTTAAGAATCTCGGCATCACCAAGCAGGTGAGTCTGACCTATGACGTCGTTCAATGTTTCGGGCCGCATTCGCTCGGCTAGCGGTACTCTCTCCATACACCTATTATACGTGATACAATAATACCTAATTAAAAGGAGAGTATTATGGGATTTCTAGTGTTCATTATCGTTTTGGTGGTTATATTTCTACTAAGCGGCATCAAGGTCATCGACCAATACGAACGGGGCGTTATGTTAACACTCGGACGCTTCACGGGGATTAAGGATCCGGGACTTCGTCTCATCATTCCAATTTTCCAGCGTATCATCAAGGTTGATCAGCGTACGAATACGATCGACATTCCGAAGCAGGAAGTCATCACGAGCGATAATGTCACGGTTAATGTCGATGCGGTCGTATACTTTCGCGTGGTTGATGCCGAGAAGGCAATCTTGGAAGTTGCTAACTTCGTGTACGCCAGCAGCCAGTTCGCGCAAGCGGCTCTTCGCGACGTAACCGGTAATGTTGAGCTCGACTCCTTGCTTGGTAAGCGCGATGAAGTCAGCTCCCAAATTAAAGAAATCGTTGATACGCAAACTGAAAAATGGGGCATCGATGTCGAAAGTGTCAAAATTCAAAATATTGAATTGCCACAAGACATGAAGCGGGCTATGGCCAAGCAGGCAGAGGCCGAGCGAGAGCGTCGTGCGGTCATTATTACTGCCGAAGGTGAAAAGTCTGCCGCAAAATCGGTATCGGAAGCGGCTGCTATTCTGACGAACATCAAGGGCGGTATCAATATTCGTACGCTCCAGACGCTTGAGCGTATCGCATCCGAACCAAGCCAAAAAACACTCGTTGTTTTACCGAGTGAGCTGACCGATACCGTCGGCAAGCTACTTGGCAAGTAACCCTATACAAAATCACTCCTCTCTAGTAAAATAGTCGGAGTGTGGCTCTTTAGCTCAGTTGGTAGAGCAGAGGCCTGAAGAGCCTTGTGTCCCCAGTTCAAGTCTGGGAGGAGCCACCAAAAGTACCTCAGCGATATGCTGGGGTGTTTTTATTCCAGACTTTTTATCGTCACGAGTATAACTGCGAAAATCATGACACCGAGTACCACGATCAAACCGGCATGGCCGGTCGGGGGCAGTTGGCCGCGTCGCATGGCACTGTCCGCGACGCGATAGCGGTGATAGCCGACCACTGCGATCAGTCCGCCAAATGTGATGGCACCAAAACCGGTGATGATGCTGTAAGAATAGCTGTTTGCTAAGAATGCGATAGCGACACCACCGGCGATCAGGGTCAGAGCAGTTCGCACCCAGGCGAGCAATGTCCGTTCGTTTGCCAGTATGAATTGCACGTCCGCTTTTGAATTGTTGGTTTTTTTCGTAGTCATTGCTCTCATTTTAGCACCAATCAGATATTGATAAAATCATCCGCTTCCTCTATAATCTTTCAAGTACGCGGGTTTAGCTCAGTTGTTAGAGCGCTTCCTTGCCATGGAAGAGGCCAGGAGTTAGAGTCTCCTAACCCGCACCAGTTTAATTCATTCATCAAATATGCCAGTAGGCATATTTTTGTTATAATCCGTCTATGAAGATATTTTTGTTAATTCTAGGTGTTGCAATGCTTGTTCTTGGTGCTCAAGATGCAATTAGACTACTTGCGGATAACAGTCAAAGCAGCGTATTCTCTTTTATACCTGGAGAAACATCGCTCTATATTGGTCTAGATATCGCTCTAGCGATTGGTGGTTTGCTGATTGCTGGAAGAGGATCGAAATTGAAAGAACCATCTTCAAAGTAGTTGTTACTGATAAAGATTCATGTCACGACGAATGCACTGAATAGTGCATTTTGTTATGATGAGACTAATGTTTAAACAAATTCTCCCCACAGTCGATGAGGAAACAATGTCACTGCCTGGAGACAATTTCCTAGAAAACCCATCAATGTTGCTTAACAGTGCTTTTACTTTACCTGCGAGGCCAGCAGAAGTTTATCCCTGGTTTGTCCAACTTGGAAAGAAGCGGGGCGGCTGGTATTTTACACGCCTAACTGAGAAGTTCTTCTTTCCCTCTGCCCGCGGTATTCGACACATTGATCCGAGATGGCAAACGTTAAAAGTTGGAGACCGGATACCTGATTATGGTCCGGACGGTTACTTTGATTGCTTTTTATTAGAGAAGAATAAAGCAATCGGCTATACCTCAACTCGCGGTAAAGTAACAATGACGTGGGTGCTCACATTTTGGGAAGTAGAGCAAGAAACAAGAGTTATTATAAGACTTAAAGCTGTTGGATTTAAGTCCAATAATCCGCTGTTTGCATCCTTTGGAAAGTTTATAGATAGACTAACTATCTCTTGGCTTGCCGCTGGTTTACAAGAGCGACTGAGTAAGAAATAGGTCTTGGTATAATGGGTATATGATCCAGGACATCCTATTTGTCATATGGTTTCTTCTGCCGGCAGCCGCAGCGAACGCGGCTCCGGT
>CAZVUH010000030.1:0-2648 GCA_964629565.1 uncultured Candidatus Saccharibacteria bacterium
TCTTCCGGGATGATGCTTTGCTTCGAAAAATTATACCTGAGCGCTATATCCTTGACGATGGGTATACAGAAAGTGATGTTTGGCTGACAAACGGCGGGCGTATCTACCAAGACTACGGTGACCTGCTTGAATATGCGACACCCGAATGCCGCAGCGCCCAAGAAGTGGCACTTCATGAACAAGCCGGTGAACGGCTTGTCGTGGAGATGATATCGCAACTCTCAAGCAAGAAGCTTTTGAAAGGTGAGCGGGCAGCGGCATACAAGCGGTCGGGCTACGACCTCGTGCTTAACCGTACTGGCAACATCTTGCTCGAGCCCATGTCGGCCGGACACCATGAGAATTATGCCACCTACCTTGATCCAAGCACGAGCACCTTTGCAGCCAGCGCTCTCGCGTCCTATCTTGCCACACGCCCTGTCTGGTCCGGAGCAGGTATCGTTACGACCAGCGGTTATGCGGTATCGCAAAAGGGCAATGCGATTGATTTTACTTCCTCTAGGACCGTCGACCATGGCAGCAAAACCGGATTCATCTACCGGGAGGACGAACGACGGTTAGAGATCCGTTCCGGAGAAGGTAACATGTCTTCGTGGCAGGTCGTACAAAAGTTTGCGCTTACGTCGCTTATACTCCGCCTCATCGAAAACGGCAAACTGCCCGATAAACTCCTGGTAACTCCTAGTGATGCGTCATCGTTGTTGCATCATTTATCCCGACCAATGTCCGCAGATGACCTGCGTATCGTCTCCAAACATCAGCGGTCGTTCGCCGAAGAAGGGCTCCGGTTCGCCGAGAAGCATCCCGATGTTCCGCGCGAGGAGATTACCGCCGCCGAAGCAGTCATCGAAACTACTCGTCAGATCGACGAATTCTCTCGCAATCCCGATGCTTTGTCACTTCTCAGCAATCGTCTTGACTGGGCCGCAAAGAGGGCCTACATGGTATCGCGCGGACTAAAGCCACGAGAGATCTCTACCGCCAACCTAGTGGCCGTTTCCTATGATCTACGCTGGGAAGACGTAGCACTGAGCGGCATCGCGAGACGGTGGTATAAGAAAGCGATGCATACGAAACCGGATGAGGCATCTATCCGACGAGCTCTTCATCAACCGCCAGCTACCAGGGCGATGGCCCGCACCGATGCTATCAAGACGCTCCATGACGATATCCACGCAATTAACTGGTCGTCCGTCAGCGGGCGGACTGGAAGCACTGATATCCCACTCACATATGATCTAAGCAACCCGGCAAAATCTACGCTCGACCTATCGTAAGTACTTCGCCACCGATCGCGTCGCGGAAGTAGCCATCGTGACTGACATAGAGAATCGCGCCGGAATATTTCTTTAACGCCGTTTCAAGCTCTTCGATACTCGGAAGATCAAGGTG
Source organism: uncultured Candidatus Saccharibacteria bacterium (assembly GCA_964629565.1). Taxonomy (GTDB): domain Bacteria; phylum Patescibacteriota; class Saccharimonadia; order Saccharimonadales; family Saccharimonadaceae; genus CAZVUH01. Next base: position 1,393 of record CAZVUH010000030.1, read on the forward strand.
GTTCGTCGGTTCGTCGAGAATCAGCAGCTGCGGATCGTTCGCCAGCATCGAGATGACTTGGAAGCGTGCTTTCTGACCGCCGGATAAGCGGCTGATGGGTGTTTTGCCGTCGCTTTCCGTGAACAAGTAATCACTGAGCAGGCTACGGACCTTGGTCGTCGTAATAGGTAAATCTTTATCCAGATACATCCGCTCGATGGCGTCGGCAAGCGGCACGTCAAAATACGTCGGCGAAACCTCCTGCTCATAGACGCCGACCCGCACTTGCTTGTCGAGTGTCAGCTCGCCACCGAATAATGTGCTCGATGCATCACCCAGAAGTCGTTTGATAAGTGTCGTTTTGCCGGCACCATTGCGTCCGCGTAACTCCAACGCTTCACCTTCACGCAGATCGATACTGACATCCGCAAAGAGCGGCTGGTCATACCCAAGCGAGAGGTCACGCGCGCTGATGATGACATGCTTGCTGCGGCTGGCATCATCCTTCAGGTTCATACGGATATTCTTGGCTTTGAATTTCTCATACTGCGCGGCAACTTTGTAATTCAGATTCTCGGCAGAGTCCTTATCAATCCAGAACGTCGGTTTTTCCTTGGCCTGCAGTTCGGCAAGCTCCTTGCGGCTGACCATTTCGAGCCGTTTGAATTTTTGAATCGTGCCAGGATTGCGCGACTTTTCCTTGAGACGCTGATAATCGAGGACTTTGACTTTCAAATTGGCGATCCGCTTTTCGATCATTTCGAACTCGTTCATCTGACTGCCGGTACTGACAGCGTTCTGTTTCAGATACGCATCATAATTTCCTTTGTAGCTGACGCTGCTGCCGTCTTTGAGTTCGACGATCCGGTCGACTTCTTTCAAGACGTCGCGGTCGTGGGTAATGACCAGCATCGCTTCGCGGGCAGATTTCATCCAATCGATGAACTGGTTCTTGGCCACGTAATCCATATGGTTCGTCGGTTCGTCGACAAGTGCCAAGTGTGCATCGGAATGCATGATTTTCACTACTTCAACAAGCCGCTTCTGGCCACCCGACAACGTATCAAATTGGCGATGGGCAACATCAGGGAGTTGGAAGTGATCAAGCTCACGTTCGATCTGCTCCTCGATCTGATAAAATCCTTTGTCATCGAAACGCTGCAAGGCCGCCGTGTATTCCTCTATTTTCTTCATATCATCGCCCATTGTCAGGGGATAAGTTTCGATGATGTGCGAAAGATCGGAGTATTCCGGCAAGCCCGCAAGGACATACTGGA
>CAZVUH010000030.1:2748-8383 GCA_964629565.1 uncultured Candidatus Saccharibacteria bacterium
TCACCAAGGTTATGATGCTCCTGCTGCGTCGCGACCACGACGGTACCGCGCTTGAAAATGATTTCTCCTGTAAAATCTTTGTCACTGCCAGCAACGATACCGAACAGTGTTGACTTGCCAACGCCGTTGCGGCCGATCACGCCGACTTTCTCGCCGTCATCAATCGAAAACTTGACCCCGCTCATCAGAAGCTTGGGGCCGAATGATTTTTCGGTCACGGAAATATCGGCAATCATGAGTGTTTATTATAGCATGACAGATGATATTTTTGACATATATACATCTAGGTGGTAAAATATATTAATTCTTTGCACCTTACGGAGATGGGAAGGAGAGACAGATGGTCGACGGGATTATCATGGTTGTATTCCTAGCTTTGGCGTTTTATGCCGGGAAACGAATCGGCTTCCGGCATGGTCACTTCGAGGCTGAGATGCACTGCCAGCGGAGTTTCATCGACAAGCTGCGCTTCACCAAGCACATGCTCGATCAGATGTTGCGCGACTCGATGGTCCATCCACCAGAAGAGGTGGAGCTGGTCCTGAACGGCGAGATCATCGTCAAAGGAACACTCCAGGATGCTGCCAAGAAATCGGTGGAGCTCGACACTCTGATCAAGACGATCGATGTCGTCGTGCCCGCCTAGGTCACCGAAAATGGTTCGCCGAAGCCGCTCTCAGCGGGTTCAGCTGGAGCCGTTTCGGTGACCATTTTCGTTTCATCTTTCTTATGCTTGCATGCGACATGCCAATCACCGTATGCTGACACCTATGGCAACCGAACACCCGCGCCCCGAACTTATTCCGACCATTATCTTCGGCGAGACGCCGCGGCTTGACCCGAATCCCGTCGTTGGTGAAAACGGCCGGCTCATACCCGGACCGGATTTCTCTGGGATAGAATTTGCCATGCTATTACACTTAGCCGAGACGCGTCATGATACTATGGAGTTCTCTCCGCTGCCGACAGAGCGTCAGCTCGGCCGCATCTCGATCAATCAGGTATTTGGCTGCTGGGAACTGCCAACGTACCAGGATGAAAAGAATCGCGCCCGCTACGGTCAGATGACGGTGAAGGGTATCCCAAATCCTTCCGGTATGGCGCATCGGACGATGTATGGCGTGTTTTATGGGGTCGATGCACTGCCAAACGGTCGTAAAGATTTACTTGATCATTTATGCGGCAATAAGCCGTGCTGCTATCCACGACACCTGGAACGAGTGACGCATGCGGTCAACACGATGCGGGGACGGGCGGCAGTTCGCCATATCACCGACCAGCTCTCGATCGAATTCGACGATTAATTCCGCAGTGCGTGCCGGTACAACGCCTGGAGCTTCTCGGTCTGCTGGCGCTCGGTAAAGGTGCCGGCAATACGCTTACTTGCTTCGCCGAAAACATGGCGCAGTTTGTCATTTTCCAGAATAATTTCAACCTGTCGGGCAATATCGATAGGGTCGTTCTGAGAGATAAGTGCGTTGCGACCCTCGATGGCGACTTCGCTGACATCGCCGTCGCTCAGCACGATCGGACAACCGGCCTGAGCCGCTTCGTGCAGTACAAGTCCCTGGGTGTCCGTCAGAGAAGGGAAGACGAATACATCCGCCGACTGGTACGCCACATTCAAGGTTTCGCGCGGCAGAGCACCGGTCATTGTGACATGCTCCTCCATGCCATAGTTAGCAATCTCTTGGCGCAGCTCTGATTCGAATTCGCCGCTTCCAACGTACACCAACCGTGCTTTCGGGCGCGTCGTGAGCAGCCGCTTCAAAGCAGGTACTAAAATAGCCAGATTCTTCTCTGGATTGATACGTCCGACGTACATCATCACTTCATCATCTTCACCAATGCCGTGTTTGGCACGAAATGCTTTTTTGTCGGCTTCGCTGATGGCCGGCAGCGGGTCGACACCGGTTGGGATCAGGTAGGTCTGGAAGGTGTACTCTCCCTGGAGTGCGTCAAGCTGGTGCTTGCTTTTGGCAGAGAGCGCTATGACCGCGTCGCAGCGGCTGTACACCATCGCCATCAGTTTTTCGACGATATTCTGGCCCCAGTCGGCGACCCGCCGTGGCCGGTAAATCTTCATCAATTCTTTGACGTCTTTGCCTTCGAATTTAAATGTCAGCGGCAAGCTCAGCGCTAGCATGAGCAGACCGGGTACAACGGCAGGGTACAACCGGATGTACTGCGCGAGATCGGTGCTATGCTGCGAGATCAGAACCGCACCGGTTTTATTGGCTGCATACACGCCCATCAGGCCGACCTGACCAGGAGTGAAGAACTGGATGACGTCGAGTTCCATTTCACGGATTTTCTTCAATTGCCGGGGCGGGAAAAAGAGCGACAGGTTGTAGTCATCGAAGAATGCGCCCTTGACGCCCATGAAACGGATGATGTGATCGTCATCGTCTTTATAGTTGCGAACACTGTCCGACGGGCAGAAGATGAAGACTTCATGGCCCAATGCCTCAAGATGTCGACGGGTAATGTCAACGACGTACACGATGCCATTTATCGATGGGCGGTACGTATCAGTAAAAAGTCCGATGCGCATAATAATGTCTATTATAACATCAGCGAGACGAGTGAGATGAAAAGTTTCTTTTCATCTTCGAGACGACCCGATGTTGCAGCGGCATACGCCACTATACCAGTTCTTTGTAAAGTGCCATAAGCCGATCGGCACTGCGTCCGCTGTCAAACCGCTCAGCCAATTTCTTCGCTTTACGTTTCAGATTTTCGTAGTAGGCGTGGTCAGTGTGCAGACGTCGGAAGGTGGGGGCAAAGTCTTTTTCCGACACCAATAGCGCCATATCACTGAATGTTTCAGTATAGTCGGGAATGTCCCGGAGTACGACGGGCAGGCCAGCCGCAGCACCTTCGACCACGACCAATCCGAATGTCTCCTGGTCAGAGGGCAGGAAGAATACGTCTGCAGCCCAATAGTACTGCTTTATGTCCTCAAGCGGCACGATACCGGGAAATAACATATTCTTTGGCGCCCGATCCATCATGCGCTGCATCTTGGCGTTGTCGGCCGCGACTTTGCCGAACGGCATGCCACCGACCCACATGAATGTCAGCTCGGGACAGGCTTTCGCCGCCGTCACCATGCTATCGACCCGTTTGCGGGGCTGGACCTGGCCGGCACCGATAATCACGAACGCGTCTTCGGCAATCCCTAATTTCTTACGAGCTGCCGATTTGGCCGTCCTGGCGGGGATATAACGCGACGTATCGACCATGTTATACATCACTTCGATCGGACGCTTGACGCCGAGGGCTTGGAGTTCGCGCTTGGTGGCATCCGAAACCGCAATGACTAAATCGGCCCGGTTATAAAACCATTTCACATACCAGCTGGCGAGCGGAAGCCAGTATTTCGCCAGCACTAGCGACCCGACGAAGGAGGCCGGCACGACATGGGCTGAAACGACTTTCTTACCGCTCCCAAATAACAGAAACGCCAGTGAATAGAGACCGATAGTATGGATATGCGTAACATCAACCCGAACACCCCGAGCATTGCTATAAACCTTAGTATCAGTGCGCTTTTCCAGTGCCCGGACCGTCTCGACGAACGCCGTGTGTACGCCGTGCCCCTGCACACTGAACGCGCTTTCGCTGATCTGTTTGATGCGTAGCCGCTTCATCGTTTCAAACTCTCCTTCGTAAAATACAGCGTGGTACGCAGCGATGCCCGGAAACGCTTCAGGCGAACCGGCACGATGAGCAGATTCCTCCTGGCGTCATCCGGCGACATCAATTCCACTGTATCAATCGTTTTGAGAACCTCGCGTTCAAGTTCCTGCTGCCAATCGGCCTGCGCGAGCCGCTTTGCCGGTTTGACCGTCCGACGTGCCGCGATAAGCGCCGGTACGATGCTGAAAGCGATCCGTTTTTCAACCGGCATCTGTACACTGACGGTTCGCGCGGGTTTATCGTCGGTCTCAAGCAGGAGCGAGCCATCACGTTCAACGATGAAGAATTCGTCGAATTGACCTGACGCGTTCAGCCCGTTCAACATCCGCCATTCCAACTGATCGGCCAGGTTGTACAGACGATGACGCCGCAGACCTTCGATCACCATAAAACTGAACATCGGCCAGACTGTCTGACGACCATGGTATTCGGTTACACCTTTCAGGATCGGAGGCTGTGTATACGCCCGGCTCCTTAGTCCAACCGGTGTTAAGAAATCATCTGAAAAGAGCCGGCGGACAATGGCGGCGATTTTTCTTTGCTGTTCGGCTTCAGGCAATGACTCCCATGATGAGACATTTAGCGTCCAGCCGCTTGAAACCGCTTCGCGGTCGAGCGGTCCGGCCTCATCGATGCATGCCGCGAGAAAGTGAGTGTCTTCCTGCCAATAGTCCTGGAACAATCCGTTCTCGGCCGCCGCCTGCGCGATCTGCCAACGTTCGGCATGTTCACTATCGGGCAAAAGATGGCAGACATCGTACAGCGCATCAGCCAGAAAAGCCTGATTCTCCACATAGCCGATATGATGGCGGTATTTCGCGAGTGATCCGTCCAGCCGTGAATAGGCCGTCAGTGAATCCTGATAGGTCTGAAAGGGAAGCGAAAAGGGGTTGCTGCGCTTCGTCTCCACTAGGTTGCTCCGAATCATTTGGTCGCACAACCAGTTGGCCGCTTTCGTGATTGATTCACCGACCGTCGTCATCCGGCCATTCTTGTCGCGGACCTCCATCTCCAAGATCGACTCGTCAATATGCGTGGCGTATTTGTGTACCAAGCGGATGTAACTAGCCGTCGAGTCTACGGCAAAATAGGTCAACAGTAACCGGCTGTTGCCGCCCCAAAGGTATTTCCATGGCTTCAGCATCATCCGTTCGATGAAGGTACCGCGCCACAATTTGAAATCACGCCACTCGTGGTGGATCCGACCAGGCTCTTCCTGGGTCCACTTATTGGTTTGGGTACCTTGCAGTCTAACAAGTTCCGATATCACGTCGCGCGCGATCGACGGATCGATATCGACCATGAACTTTGCCGTCATCGAAGCATCGCGACCAAAGAACGTATGGTTATAAAAGCTACCGGTACTGGTATGGATGCCGCGGTGATGCCGTGACAAGAGCGCCGCATAGGCATCGGTAACTCCCGGTACGATAGCGTTCAGCTGTTCGTTCGTAACGTCAGTCATAATTCATCGTCATGCGATGGTCGTGCCGACCGTTTCGCCGGCAACCGCTTTCTTAATGTTATCGTCGACGAGCAGATCGAAGACGACGATCGACTGACTATGATCATATGCCAGCGCGATAGCGGCCTTATCCATCACTTTGATGGCAGGTTGCTCGACGGCTTCCTTAAGGCTAAGCTTGTCGAATTTTCGGGCATCCGGATTCGATGATGGATCGTCATCGTAAACCCCATCCACTTTGGTAGCTTTGAGGATCACGTCACAGTCAAGCTCGAGGGCTAGGCTGACGGCTGCCGTGTCAGTCGTCAGATAGGGACGACCGATGCCGCCTGCGACCACGACCACACGGCCCTTGTTGAGATGCGAGATCGCCCGTCGATGCGTAAACTGATCGGCTATCTGATCGGCTTTGATATTCGTTACCGCCCGGGCATCAAGCTTATTCGCGTTAAATACGTCTGTCAGTGC
>CAZVUH010000031.1:0-1945 GCA_964629565.1 uncultured Candidatus Saccharibacteria bacterium
TGCTTATCAGCCGCTTGCCATCATCGACGATGGCGGCAGCGGTCTCATCGCAACTGCTTTCGATTCCCAAAATTCTCATAGCTACCAACTAGTATAGCTTGCTTTAATGATAAAATAGAACCATGAAACAGAAGTTGGTCCGAGGTGTGCGTAAGGTTTTGCCGAGTTCGGCGGTAAGCAATGTTGAGGAGGCGTACCGTCGCGGCCGCGTGAAGTTGGTCAGCGCTAGGTACGGGAATCCGGCTAAAGGGTTGCGTGTCATTGCTATTACGGGGACGAACGGCAAGACGACGACGGCTTGCTTCATCAATGAGATCCTGAAAGAGGCCGGCATGAGAACGGCTATGTTCACGACTGCCGTCATTGAAATCGACGGCAAACAGCAACTGAACGATATGAACGTGACCGTCGCATCGACGGCCCATATGCAGCGTTTTTTCCGTGATGCCAAGCGGGCTCATGTCGACTATGTCATCCTAGAAGTGACCAGCCACTCGCTTCATCAGCACAAACTCGACACCGTGCCGATCGAGGTCGCCGTCATGACCAACCTGACTCAGGATCACCTTGATTATCATAAGACGATGGAGAACTATGCCGCCGCCAAGGGTAAACTATTCGCCAACAAGCCAGGCTACATCGTTCTTAATCGTGATGATGAGTGGTTTGAATTTTTTGACAAATTCCCCGCCGCCAAACAGAAGATTACCTATGGAGCTGATGACGAAGCAGAGGCGAAGATCGAGAAAGTCACGCTTTACCGGAAGGGCAGTGAAGCGCATATTACGATAGATCATCAGACCAAACTGATGCTGACGACGGCACTTCCTGGCAAGTTCAATGTCTATAATATGGCCGCTGCCGCTGCCGCTTGCTATGTGCTGGGCGTTAAGCTCAATGATATCGTCGAGGGAGTCGCGAATTTGGACGGTGTACCGGGACGCTTCGAGCGGGTTGTTGACGGGTTAGGATTCGACGTAGTGGTCGATTACGCCCATACGCCGGACGCACTTGAAAAGCTTCTTGAAGCCACCAAGGCTATCACGAAGCAACGAACGATTCTCGTATTCGGCGCCTGTGGTGACCGTGACCAGACCAAACGGCCTATCATGGGAAAAATTGCTGCCCGTCTGGCAGATCGAATCATTCTGACCGATGAGGAAAGTTATAGTGAAGACCCACAGGCTATTCGAGACATGATCCGCGAGGGTATCATGGATGGCTCGGGAGACGGTAAGACGACTGAGATTCCTGACCGCCGCGAGGCGATCGAAAAAGCCTTGTCGATTGCGAAGAAAGGCGACACGATTCTGATTACCGGCATGGGTCACGAACAGTACCGTATCATCAACGGCGAGCGTCAGCCGTGGAACGATGCTGAAGTCGTCCGCGAACTGGTTTAATAGCTCTCGTTGAACTTATCACCAAAGATACTACGTTTTTTGCGCTGCCAAAAATCAGATTGGCGTGTCAGCAGATGTCGGTCGTCTTTGTTGCGTAGCACCATCCGAACGGCTTCCTCGAGATAATAGCCGCCGAACGGCCCTTTGACCAGTACGATGTCATCAGATTTCAGAGTTTGGCGCAGGAACATCCCGGCATCTATAGCGTCGTTGAAATAGAACAGGTTTTCGTCATCCACGAAACCGAGCTCACGGGCTTTCGGCATGAAATTGTCACGCGCCAGTTCACCGACGAAAGCCAGAATTGAGAGGTCGGCAAACTCGTCGGCAACTTCCGCGAAACCGGTCGTACCGTACTCGCCGAGCTCATGCATATTGCCAAGTACGGCGATATGACGCTTGGCTGGCAGACGCTTAAGTGCCTTGATAGCCTCGATGCCGGCGATCGGGCTGAAGTTGGTCGAGTCATCAATGACCATCGCACCGTTCATCGCTTCCAAAAGACGCATGCGGCTGGCGGCTGGCTGGACGGTTTCAAGGCC
>CAZVUH010000031.1:2045-8260 GCA_964629565.1 uncultured Candidatus Saccharibacteria bacterium
GGCGAGGTACTTCGCATCGATATCGGTGCTGTTCGCCACTGAGAAATCCCGTGCCGCGGCAAGGACTTTCGTCTCTTCCCGGCCGACCGTGTCGATATCGATCAGATATTCCATGTGCTCCGGGGTGACGGCAGTCAGGATGGCTATGTCTGGCCGTGCGAACGCAACTAATTCGTCCATATCGCCGGGGTGATCGATGCCATACTCGAGAATGATGTAGTCGGGCCCGGCTTTTAAGAACCACTTGGAAATATGCGCAAAGATCTTTAGCCAGGCAAGCGGCGAGTGTAGGGAAGTCGGAACCTTGCGTTCAAAGACCGATAAGTAAAGACCGATACCATTGTTATAGCTGTCATCCATGCAGGAAACACTTTTCTCTGTCTTGAGAAGGTGTGCCAGTGCAAGTTTCGTCGATGTCTTGCCGACGCTGCCGGCGACCGCGATGATGACTGGCTTTTTTTGCCGCAAATACGCCTGTGCCAGGTTTTTTACCAAGCCGGTGGTGCTGCGGGTAATGAAAGAACTCACGGCGCTACCTGTCTGATTCGATATTGTCGATGACATCACGGGCATCGGTGACGATCGGTGCGATGCGGTAGGCGTGCCGTTTGATGGCGTATTGCAGCAGTTGGTCTACGAGCGTGGGGTAGTCGACGCCGCTGGCGCCCCATAACCGAGGGAACATGCTGATGGCAGTGAAGCCCGGCATGGTATTGATCTCATTGATGTAAACGGTGTTGTCCCGGCTCACAAAGAAGTCAACCCGGCCAAAACCTTCACATTCCAGCGTCTGACAGACGGTAAGTGCCGCCCGCTTGATCTCATCTGACACGGCTTCGTCGATTTGAGCCGGAACGACCAACTCTACGTTGCCGCTATGGACATATTTATTGTCGTACGAATAGAAATCGTCCGGCTGCTTCTCGATAATCTCACCGACAACCGATGTTCGCTGGCCTTCGTTGAAGTTGCCCATGATACTGATCTCCACCTCGCGGCCGATGATTCCCGCCTGGACGATCGCTTTGACGTCATAGCGGAAGGCATCGCTAAGGGCCTTCTCCAGTTCATCCGCATTCGTGACCCGTGAAACTCCGACAGACGAGCCGGTATTGGCTGGTTTGACGAACAGGATGTCGCTTCCAAGTGACCCGGCGAGCTGTTCATAGCTGGGCCGGTCTTCACTTTGCCGTAAAGTCATGAAGTGGGCCACGTTCAGGCCGGCATCACGCAGTAGCCGATACGCCACATCCTTATCCATGCCGACCGATGATCCGAGTACATCAGGGGTTGTGAAGGGTACGTCCATCATCCGGAGCAGTCCCTGCATGGTGCCATCCTCGGCGTAGTTGCCAAGCACGGCTGGGAATATCACATCTGTTTCCAGGACGACAGCGCCACCGTTGTCGAGATCATAAAACGCATTCGAACATTGCGTTACGCCCAGGCGTCCAGAGATGGGTTCCGAGAGCGCGATGCCGGTAATATCGGTCGGATCGGTTACAAAGTTCTTTGGGTCATACAGACGCCACACTCCCTGTTTGTCGATGCCGACAACGGAAACCTCGTATTTCTCCGTGTCGATGGCGTTTGCTATGTTGTAAGCGGAAAGCAATGATACTTCGTGTTCGGTCGACCGGGCGCCAGCGATAACGGTAGCGCGGATCTTTGATTCGGTAGCTGTAGTCATATATCTATCATACCATTCACGGGCGACGCTTAAATGGTATACTGGAATATATGACAGACGAGACATTTACCGCATATGACATCCGGGGAAGAATAGAAGAGGGTGTATCACTAGAAGTTGCCTGGAACATCGGTAAGGCGCTCGCCGACTGGCTGCCGACTTACGGCACGCTCGCCATTATCCGTGGACGGGGTGCAGACGAGCATCTTGTCGGTGCACTTATTGAAGGTGTCCGGCTACAGGGCCGCGACATTATCGATGCGGCATCGGGAGACAAGGTTGCGCTCGGTACTCTTATTACCGAAAACGGATTGTCCGGAGGCGTTTACGTCGCCTATGATCAAGAGCAGGATGTCTGCGTGATCGAACTCTATAACGATAAGGCCCAGTTGATCAATTCGGAGAACGGATTGCTTGAAATCGCCGAACTCGTCGGAGCTGGTAATTTTGTTCCCGCCGCCGCAAAAGGCGAACTCACGTATCTGGCGTAGGCATCTTCGTAATAAATTAGCACTCCGGCTTGACGAGTGCTAATTTATTTGGCTACAATAGAGTTACGATAGCAATAAAATAATGGAGGATTTATCTTATGGCAACACCTATCAAACCTCTGGCAGATCGTGTCGTCGCAGTGCGCGAGATAGCGCAAACCAAGACTGCTTCGGGCATTTATCTTCCAGACAACGCGAAAGAAAAACCAGTCGTCGCCGTCGTCGAGGCGGTCGGACCGGATGTCAAGACGGTGAAAAAAAGCGACAAGATCTTATATAAGGAATATTCGACCACAGAGATAAAAATTGACGGTACGGAATACCTGATCGTCAAAGAAGAAGACATTTTAGCGACGTTATAAGGAGGAATGCAGATGGCAAAGAAAGTATTTTATGATGATGATGCCCGCGAGCGGGTACTTGGGGGCGCGAAAGCGCTATACGACGCGGTAAAAGTGACATACGGCCCGAAAGGCAACAACGTGGTCATCGCCAAGGGCTATGGCGGACCGACCGTCACACATGACGGCGTAACGGTTGCCGAAAGCGTTGAATTGCCTGATACGGATGACGAAACGCTCGGTTACAAGGTCGGCGCCGAACTTATCAAACAGGCCGCCAAAAATCTGAACAAAGCAGCCGGTGACGGTACTACCACCGTGACCGTCCTGACATACAACATCCTGAAAGAAGCCAATCGTCTGATCGCTGCCGGCCACAATCCGCAGGAACTTCGCAAAGGAATCGAAGCCGCTGGCGCCGAAGTCGTGAAGGCGCTTGATGGTCTGGCTGAAAGTATCGAAGGCAAGAGCGATCGCGTGGCGGAAGTCGCGACTATCTCCGCCGGTGATGAAACGATCGGCAAGCTGATTGCCGATGTGATCGAGAAAGTCGGCAAAGAGGGCGTCGTAACGGTGGAAGCCGGCCAGGGTCTGGAGATGGAAGCCGAAGTGGTCGAAGGTTTCAGCTTTGACAAAGGTTGGGCTAGTCCATTCTTCGTGACCGATACTGGTCGGCAGGAAGCGGTCTACGAGAAACCTGCCATCGTACTGACCGATAAGAAGATTTCTACGGCACAGGAACTGTTGCCGCTGATCGAGAAGCTGGCTCAGGCAGGCAAGAAGGATATTGTCCTGATCGCCGATGAAGTCGAGGGTGAGGCGCTCAGTATCCTGGTACTCAACAAGCTTAAGGGCGTGCTTAACACTGTCGTCGTCAAAGCGCCAAGCTTCGGCGATCGCCGTAAGGACATTCTGGCCGATATCGCGGTGCTAACCGGTGCAACTGTTATTTCCGAAGACCAAGGTCTGACATTCGAGAACGTGCAGCTTGACGTGGTCGGTTCGGCGCGCAAGGTTATCGTCTCAAAAGATGACACTACGATTATCGAAGGCGGTGGTCGTGACGCCGATGTAAAGAGTCGCATCACACAGATCGTGGCTCAAGCCGACAACGCATCGAGCGAATATGACAAAGAGCAGTACGATAAGCGCGCGGCGGCGCTGTCTGGAAAAGTAGCCGTCATCAAAGTCGGTGGCGCGACGGAAACAGAAATCGATGAGAAAAAATTCCGTGTCGATGACGCCGTGGCTGCGACGAAAGCCGCACTTGCAGAAGGTATCGTCGCCGGTGGTGGTGTGACGCTCGTCAACTTGGCGGCCACGATTACGGCCGATGGCGCGGACAGCGTTTCGGCCGGCCGTCAGATTCTGAAGAACGCCCTTCGGACTCCGTTCCTCCAAATCACTGCCAATGCTGGCTTGAACAGTGAAGCGCTTTTGGCTCAAGTAGAGGCAGCTAAACCTGGCTTCGGTGTCAATGTCATGCAGCCAGAAGATGGTCTGGTTGATGTTGTCAAAGCCGGTGTCATCGATCCGGCTCGCGTGACGAAGCAGGCTGTACAAAACGCCGTTTCCATCGCATCGACCGCAGCCACCATGGGTGCTCTTGTCGTCGATGTTCCTGAAAAGGAAACTCCAGACATGGGGGCCATGGGCGGCGGCATGGGTATGATGTAAGAAGCCTAAGATAGGACGAGCCCCGCGAGTCGGTGAGACCCGCGGGGCTTTTGCGTTCGTCGTGATGGTCAGTATGAAACTGAAGCGATTATTCAGTTGTCTCGCATTAAAATCAATACGCGCCATATGGCGCGTATTGTGTGTTAAAAGTGAGCAGGTTACTTAGGCTGCGACTTGACCGGAAAGATAGTCGATTTCTTTAATGATATCAAGCAGTGCCTGAGCCCGACGGGCTTCATCGACGATTTCCTTGGCCGCTTCGTGGGCCGGTTCGATAAGTGTCTTATCATCGGTTGAACGGAGCAGTAGCAGATAGGTGTCAAACTTTTCCTCTGGTGGAAGATTCAATTTGTCGACTAAAGGTCGCAGTTCGACAATAGCATCTTTTTTGACGGTTTGTAGTTCGGTGTCGGCTGACATGGTATCATCGACAGCCGGCATAGCCGGTGCGGTGATATCTGCTGGTTCAGCAACTGGCTCTTCGCTGGCGACTGGATCGGCTGCCGGTGCTACGGTAGCAAGATCATCGGCCTGGCTAGAGACGCCGGCTAGGACCTTCGCGAGTTCCTGGTCATCGCTGATTGCTTGTTCGTTTGTTGGCTGAATATCTACCATGTCCCACCTCTAGAAATATTACTTATGCTTCTGTTTAAAAATATAGTATCATAAGAAGAGTAAAGCCCGCAAGGGCAGGGTGAGGAATATATGCTTGATGACAATAACGTGCTTCGCCAACGTGACAGCGAGCGCACCGTGGAAACGACAGCCGAACAATACCAGCAGGCAACATTGCCGGTTCATGTGGAGAATGGTGACCATGACGGCCGGGCCATTACGAGGATCGTCGTGGCTGGTATGGGCGGCTCGGCACTGGCGGCGGAGCTGTCCAAGACGTGGCTCGATGATGTGCTTCGCATTCCTTTCGAAATTGTCCGTGATTATTCATTACCCAACTACGTCGATTTCAATACGCTGGTCATTGCCAGCAGTTGCTCGGGCAATACAGAGGAGACTCTCAGCTGCCTTGCGCAAGCTCGCGAACGTGGCGCACAGGTCGCTGTCGTGGCGCAGAGCGGCACTCTGCTCGACATCGCCATGAATAATGGTATCGCCTACGTCATATTGCCTCAGTTGCAGATACAGCCACGGATGCTGACTATCGCCCAACTCCGTGCCTTGACCGCGCTATTGAATCATTTCGGTATCATATCCGGTGACAAGTTCGCCGAGATTGCCGATACGGCCGACTGGTTAAAAGCGGAAAGTTTGGCCTGGAAGGGTGAGATTACGACTGACAAGAATTACGCGAAGCAACTGGCACTGCTCGCAGTCGGCAAAACACCGGTTTTTTACGGGGGACCGCTGATGCGATCGGTGGCCTATAAATGGAAGATCAGCTGGAATGAGAATGCCAAGAATGTGGCGTTCTGGAACCAGTATCCGGAATTCAATCACAACGAGTTCATGGGCTGGACCTCCCATCCTATAGAAAAGCCGTTTGTGATCTTTGATCTCATCAGTCAGTTTGAACATCCCCGCATTAAAAAGCGGTTTGAAATCAGTGATCGTCTTCTGAGTGGCCAGCGGCCAAAAGCGAACACTATCATGGTGCAGGGCGACAGTCTTTTACAGCAGCTCTTATGGGCGAACGTACTGGCTGACTTTACCAGTGTCTACGTCGGAATTCTCAACAATGTTGATCCGGGGCCGGTACCGCTCATTACCAAACTTAAGCAAGAATTAGCTAAAGTGACGGAGTGATTCGATCGGGTCTTTGCCGGCTGCTTTGATAGCCGGGTAGAGTCCGAAAACCAATCCGACGAAGATGGATGTTCCGGCGGCGACGCCGACGATCGTCCATGTAAACGCCGGATCGAACGTCAGGAATGTGCTGACGGCAAACGCCGACAGGTAACCGAACAGGTAACCGGATATGCCGCCGATGATGCTTATGATCAACGATTCGATCAGGAACTGCCAGATGATATGGGCATTTGAAGCACCGATGGCTTTACG
>CAZVUH010000032.1:0-8102 GCA_964629565.1 uncultured Candidatus Saccharibacteria bacterium
AATTGGAGCCGCTGACCGGATTTGAACCGGTGACCTACGCTTTACGAAAGCGCCGCTCTACCAGCTGAGCTACAGCGGCAAGTCCGTACGATGAATTATATCATTTTAAGAGAGCGCCCGCCAGTGTTGCGTCAGGGGGTAAAAACTGCTATCATACGAGAGTTCATTTCGCATACGCGCTCGTAGTGAAGGGGTTATCACGCCTCCCTGTCACGGAGGAGATCGCCGGTTCAAATCCGGTCGAGCGCGCCAAATAAAAACTCCATCCTAGGATGGAGTTTTTTCGTCTTACTGACCCAACCGCTGAGAGACGAAATCCCAGTTTACAACGTTCCACCAGGCGCTGACGTAATCGTCACGCTTATTCTTATAATCAAGATAGTAGGCATGCTCCCAGACATCAAGTCCTAAGAGTGGTTCATCAAGTCCTTGCATAATAGGTGTATCTTGATTTGCCGTTGTAATAATTTCCATATCTGGCTGCAGCCAGCACCAACCGCTCCCGAAGACGCTAAGTGACTTCGATGTAAATTCATCTACGAATGCCTGAAAACTTCCGTACTTCTCAAGTATTCTTTGGGCCAACTCACCTTGTGGCTCACCACCTCCATCGGGGCTCATCCATTGCCAGAATAGACTGTGGTTATAATGACCACCGCCTTGATTGCGGATGGCGGTCTGCACATCTGACGGCAGACTGTTAATATCGCGCAGCAGGCTCGTCAGCGGACGTTCCTGAAGCGCAGGAGCATTCTCCAGGGCTGCGTTCAATTTATCAACGTACGTTTGGTGGTGCTTTGCGTGATGCAGCTCCATGATGTCTTTACTGATATAGTCACCCAGCTGATCATAGCCGTATGGTAACGATGGTAGCTTATACATAGATTGACTCCTTTCGATAGGCAACACTGTCCTGCCTTGGAACATTAATGTACTCAGTGATCTTATGATTAGAAACAAGCTCCTTGAAGTTTTGTTCAAATTCGGTCAGAGGAATCTTGATATACTCGTAGTCCAGCTTGCTCGTGGTAATCGCCTTCAGTCGTACGATATAGTAGCCATCACCCTTGGTCGACTGAACGGGCTCAGATATTTCACCGACTTTCATGGCTGCAGCGATCTGCGGCAACCCACCGTCCTGCTGGTTCGTCTTGCTAACCAATCCCGGATTGATGTATTGAGCCGTATCCGTCCCCAGTTCTTTGGCAACTGACTGCAATGTTGCGCCTTTTTTCTGAAGCAATTCCTTGGCCTGGGCGGCAGTAGCACGGGCTTTGTCATCGACGGCATAGGCAACCTTTTGGCGGAGAATCGAGTGCTGTAAGGTTGAACGGAGCTCGTCTTCACTATAGCCATATGACTCATAGATCGATGAGAAGTAGAGTTCCTTTGAAATCGTACCGTTTGAGGCCTGACGGCCATCATCAATCGCTTTTTCAATCTCATCGTTAGATACGGTGATATTCTGCTCTTTGGCAAGCTTCTGGGCGTATGCATCTCGCTCAACATCATCAAGGACACTCCTCTTATAGAAGTCCAGCTGACGCTGCAGGCTATCCTTGTCTTTCTCCAAGAGGCCGTTTTGCTCAAGCAAGTGGATGGAGCCACGGTATTTGACCAAGTAGTCGGAGTACCGAACCGATGTGCCGTCAACCGAGGCGACAGGGAGCGGTAGTACTTTCGTAACCCGGTATAGGAGCGTGCTCGTATTCTGTTGCTGGTATAGCTGCCACCAGCCGACAATCGTCAGTATGATGAGCGCGCCGAGGGCGATGAGAATAGCGTTAATGACGAGTTTGTGGCGTGCATATTGGACAGGATACTTGAATCGCCTACCGCCAGCCAGAATCCGTTCACGGTGTTCAGCGACCGTATCGTTCGTAATGCGGAGCGGGCGTTGTTCTTCCTGCTTCTTCTTTCGTAAATGTCTTTTAAGCGTCGGTTTCTTCATAGTCTCCCTGTTCAGCTACAGCCGCTGATACGGCGTCCTGCAGCTTGTTGTAGATTTCGTCGGGATGCTCGACTTTATGGATTACCAGGTCGCCTACAAATGTCTGTATGACGATGGTACCAAACTTGAAAAGCTCTCCCGTCAGTCCTGGTATATTATAGCTTATGTTTTGAATCTTTGACAGTCTGAGCTCGACCACGTCTTTGCCGAAGAAGCCGTGTTGGGTTATCTGTCTGATACGCTGATCTGTGACAATGTAGTATGTATAGAACCACATGAGGAAATGATATGAGAATAACAACAATCCAGTACCCAATCCAATTAGTGGTAAAATAAACAACTCCAGATTGTTCTGCCAAATAAGCGGTGGAATAGCGGAAATAGCGAACGGGATAAGGAGAAGATAGAACCCCTTCCGCATCGCGATGATATGTCGTCTGAACACGAATAGAAGTTGTTCACCGTCTCGCTGTCCGTCGAAATCTAGTTGTTGTTTTGTCTTCTTGCTCATAATGCCTCCTGGTACCCCGGGCAGGAGTCGAACCTGCAACCTTTTCCTTAGGACGGAACTGCTCTATCCAATTGAGCTACCGAGGCGCACTAGTGTCAGTATAGCATGAAAAAGCAGCCATTTCGGCTGCCCTTTCTACCTGTTATCAGATTCGTTAACGAGTGAATTTCTCGTTGAGCGTCTGATAGTCATACAGTTCGTCATCAGAGAACCAGTGACCTATTTCCTTGATTGCCTCCTCGGGATCGCCTGAAGCATGGATCAAGTTTGGAATGCCTTTGTCGGCGTTGTCGGCATATCCGAAACTCATGTGCGAATAGTCACCGCGGATGGTGCCGGGCAACGCTGATTTCGGCTCCGTCGTACCAACCAGTTTGCGGATCAATGAGACCGCCTCGACGCCCTCAAAAACCATCGCGATGACTGGTCCCTGCGCCATAAGATCAAGCGTGATATCGAACGTATGTTCACCACGGCGTGTAATCATCTGGCCGATTTCTTCATAATGCTTATGGAAGTGCTTCTTGTCCGGCGCGATCATTTTTGTCGCGACGATTTTCAAGCCGACCCGCTCAAAGCGCGTCAGAATCTCGCCGACGATACCTCGCTGGACGGCATCCGGTTTAAATAGAACAAGCGATTGTTCAATCTGGTCTTTACTTGTCATAACTCTCCTTTTTACTAACCACTCGCATTATTGTACCAAAAGTACCCCTGCAATCACACCGGCAAGGATAAGACGGTACCAGCCGAAGACCGCCAGGCTATGACGTGATAGATACCGCATCAAGAAGCCGACGGCAACCAAGCCCGACACAAATGCCACGACATTGCTCAGGATCAGCATCGGCATATTGTCAAAGAAGTATGCACGGTCGCTTGCCTTTACAAAGACTTTGGCGGTCACACCGAGCATAATTGGCAGCGATGCCAAAAAACTGTATTCAGCGGCGGCAGCTGGATTCAAGCCGGCCAACCGGCCAGCGATGATGGTCGATCCGGAGCGTGAAACGCCCGGAATAAGCGCGAACATCTGCGCCACACCGATCGCTAGGGCACGCCATGCACTCAGCCTCTCCCCATCTTTTCGAGGTGACGCCTTCGGGAGCCGCTCCAAGACGATCATAACCACACCGACAAGCGCCAATGTAACCGCCACCACGCCCATACTGCCAAAGAAGGCCGAGCCATCGATAAAATCCGACAGAAGATAGCCGACAATGCCAGCTGGAATCGACGTGATAAGGATATTGCGTGCCAGTATGTAGTTTTTTCGCAGGAAAACATCTTTAAGGATCTCTACAATCCGGTGACGGAAATAAACGAGGAGGGCCAAAACCGTTCCAAGATTGATCCATTCAAGGAATTGGTGGCTCGATGCGCCTGAGAAAAAATTTTGCGCAAGTACAAGATGTCCGGAACTGCTGACTGGTATGAACTCGGTAAGACCCTGGACCAGTCCCAGGACGATCGTTTCGATGATATGCATAACCCCTATTATATCCAAAAAGCTTACTTTTACGCTATGCTTAATATATGCACTACGTATCTGAGTTACTTTTGGATTTCGTCGAACACCTCGAGGTGGAAGGCGGCCGGTCCAGTAAGACTGCCGAAAACTATCGGCTATATCTGGAGCGCTTCCTCGAATTCACCGGCAGTGACCTTACCGCTGAAAAAATTACGACGGAATTAATCCGTAAGTACCGTCTCTGGCTCAATCGTTATGAAAATGACAGCGGTGAAAGTCTGGCACTCATTACTCAGGCATATCACCTGATTGCCCTGCGAGGATTCTTACGCTACCTGCTTGATCGCAATATAACCAGTCTGAGCCCGGATAAGATAAAACTACCAAAGACTGCGCGTAAACAGGTGACGTTCCTGCATTACGACGAGGTACAACGGTTAATCGAACAGATCGACCTTGACGAGGAAGCAGGTCTACGAGACCGGGCTCTCATTGAACTGCTCTTTTCGGGAGGCCTACGCGTATCGGAGCTGGTCGGACTCAACCGTGATCATATCAACACCAAACGCCGCGAATTCATGGTACGCGGTAAAGGTCAAAAAGACCGGCCTATTTTTATCAGTGCTGCGGCAGCAGAGCACATCGAAAACTACCTTGCCGCACGGACCGACAGCCTGCCTGCTCTTTTTATAAGTTACAGTCGCAATACACAAGCATCCGATACCTCCGGTGATTATCGCCGCCTGACGACGCGGAGCGTTCAACGGATCATTTCTCGCTACGCCAAGCTCGCCGGCATCACCAAACATGTCAGCCCGCACACGATGCGCCATAGTTTCGCTACCGACCTGCTTATGAACGGTGCCGACCTACGCAGTGTCCAGAGCATGTTAGGTCATAGTAATATCAGCACTACTCAGGTATATACGCACGTTACCGACGAACATTTACGCGAAGTGCACGAGAAGTTTCACAGCGAATCGTAGCAAACAACGCCTCTAGCCCTATGGGGTGCAGCCGCCACTGTTGTAAGTTGCCGGGTCGTCCGTTACCGCGAATGCTTTACAAAGGTCGCCGTTTATGTCGAGGGCAGCACTCGGATAGTTGAACTGGCCAGCATCAAATTCGACGCGTGCATCTACTCGACGGAAAAGGTCATTGGCGCGCCCTGTCGCATCCACTTCTGGCTGCACACCGTCAAACCGAACGGGAGTGGCACCGTTGAAAAGTTCTATCTTATAGTCTGCCGAATTATACACGCTACTCAGTAGTAGGAACGTATTCTTCCGATCTGCCGCAGACCCACCTACCGGATTCTTCAGAAGAAGCGTTGATGAACAACTATAGTTCGTCGCCGGTGTTGGGTCGACATCGCTGCAGATGCTCTGCACTGGAGCGCGAGGTGTTGCGTTCGGACGGGAATCCGAAGCGGTAAAGTCAACCGTTGCAGAACCGGCACTGAATGGGTAAAGGAAAACCGTATTAACATTGCTGCTCGTGGCAGATGAATTATTGAAATCATCTAATGTAAAGCTTGGTGCTGTTTGCAGGAGCTGCGTGCGCATAACCGGAGGTTTCGAGCCCCACGATGCATTTTGCGGCAACGAGACAGTTGCCGGTAATCCGGTGTATGGTGTCACGCTACCGCCACGCCATGTGATCTTTACTCGGTTAAATGTATCGGGATTGGTATCCGCGTCAGGACCATCGGCAGCCCGCAAGACCACCATTTGTGTTTCACCATCACGGATCGTGCGTTTCACATCAAGCGTATTGTAGGTCACTTTAACACAAGTATAGGCCTGATTAAGAGCAGCTGAATTGGTATCACCACTACTACTCTTTATAGGAACCTCGTTTGAACCACCCATACCAAGACCGGTCTGGATCGAGTCACATTTCTGATCTTCTATAGCACTGATGGCGGCTGTACAGCGAGCTGAGGTGCTGTCTCCGGCATCTTTACAGTCACGGTAAATAATCGCTAAACGCTTTGCATCTTCAACGCCAGCCATTGCCGAGTCATAGGCACTGCTGGAAAGGTCGGTATTGGTAGATTGCTGCTGATTGCGGATCATAATGCCGACAAAGCTGACGGTAACGATGGTTACAAGTAAACAAGTAAAGATGACAATGAAGAGCGATACGCCACCTGTTTCACGAATTCTATGATTATTACTCATACAGCCCTCCTACGGTGCATATGTGTTCCCTATTGCTACAACGGTCGTAAACGTATCTATGGCACAATATTCGTCGCCCCCATTGGCGCCAACCGGAGGATTACAACGAGTATTTGCGACATCGATGCGATTCTTCTCTCCCGTACCTAACGTTAGCTTTATTGTATACAATCCACGCTGTGTTGCCAACTCGGAGCTACGTGCGACACTCAGTCCTTGCGCATTGGGTGCCGTCAGCGGGCTAACGGTCATGCTGTAGACGTATAGATCCCTGTTGCCTTCCAAAGATAATAGCTCGCGGGTCTCATCAGCCGTCGCGACATTATTCGGTAGTGCAGCCGTATTACAGTACTTTTCTGCAGGATCGGTGACTTTCAACAGCCGTGCGACCTGAGTACCGCCCGAACCATACTTTGTGTGGCTTGGGTCGGTATCTGGCACCTCATTCCAAACATAACTATATTTACCTAGGCAAAGACGGTTATAAGTGCCGTTGTTAACGTATTTGATGTCGTCAACCATAGATGAGGTGAATGAACGTCTGAAATCATCGGCAATTTCGGCACCGGTCTGATTCAGCTCTTTGTACGTCAAGCCCCGATTATAGATCCGGCTGATATTCATCGTGAGAATAGTAATGGCGATCAACAGCACTGCCACAAAAGACATCGCAAGCATCAGCTCGATAATCGTGAACCCTGTGCGCTTCGTTGATCGTAATTGATATATATTTTTTATACTCATATTGATTATCCCGGTATGTATTGCCGTAATATTGTACCCGTCGTGGTCGGCTCGGAACCAATCGGACTATACCAGCAAGCACGGATGTGAAAATCAATGAAAGATGGCTGACCTGCTACTGGGGTAGGCTTGACTGCTTCGATCCAAACCCCGTATGCATTCGTTACACCACTGACCGTCGTGATCTGTGGGTATGCAGGCGCAGCTGCGTCATTCATGGCCACAGCTGGTATGACGGTGGCCGTCTCTGGGTCAATTGCGAATGACTTTGGTGAATTCGGAATTGCCGAACAACCACTTGGTCCGAAGGCGCTTGGACTGGAGACCGTCCGGTTGTCTTTTATATTCCTGAATGTGGCGGCGGCACCGCTTGCAGAGGGATCGGCGATATAGCTTTCACGTAAATACCGCAACGCTTCCGACTGACCGGCAAGCACCTCTTGCGTCAGCGTTGACTCAAGTGCCTGCTGGGAAGCCTGTGAACCCCGGTTCATGAGTATAATCGTACCGACAGCAAGCATCGAGAAGACGGCAAAAGCCAAAATCACTTCTATGATCGTATCGCCTCGCTGCCTCGCATGACTCAACATCCGCTACCCACCTCTTTTTGCTGAACACCGTTCGGACTTGATGCACCCGCCTGAATGATTACACCGCTACGCGGACCGGTAAATAAGCTTTGGGAATCAACGCACATTTTCTTTTCCTGAATATTTGCCGCATTGACGACGCTCTCAAGATTCGTACTGGTAATGGCTGCGGTACTTATGAAGGTAATGACGCTACCGCTGACTGGTGAGCGAAGTAATAGTATACCGAACGTCTCTGGTACTGATGTGGCAGGATCCACGATCGCACCCCCCCAAGCCACCTCTGACGTTAACGTGCCGATATCAAATATTGACAGCTGGTATGACTGAAGGGCATCGATATCGTTATCCGGTAGCGGGGTTACTGCATTTCTAGAGCCGATGATATCTGACGTTTTAATCGTTTTACCGCCTGATACGTTTATTACACGACCAATAATGACACACTCTGAAGCGCCACGCGGAGTCACGCCCCCATTACTCACCGAAGCATCTCCAGCATTACAATCGTAATTTGTAGTCCGCTCTGAGTTTTGCACTCTCGTAACAGCTAAATACTGGCCTTGGACGAACGACAGAAGACTCATCACACTGTCGCGATACCGTTGCTGGTTCACAGCCATGCTCGAGCCGGCCAACACCGCCACCATCA
>CAZVUH010000033.1:0-3487 GCA_964629565.1 uncultured Candidatus Saccharibacteria bacterium
CAGATAAACAAGATCAGTTACGGCTGGTCTTTTTTATCTGTTTGGAGCGCAAGTCATGCTAAGATATAGAAAAAGATAACCAGGAGAAATTATGGAAAAATCAGTTGCATACATCAAGAACGTGGCTCTTGCGATCGTCGGTTTCCTTGTATTGTTTGTCGCCGTCGGCGCGATTACGGTGGTTCTGAACGGTGCTACCTGGGACCAGCTTGGTGACTGGAGCCTGAAAGCGGTACTTGTCGCGGCTATTTTGTTTGTACTGAATGTTGCCGGTAGCCTGATCGTCGGCCTGCTTACAAAAGACAAGTAAGCCCATCTGGCGCGAAACACTTCTCATCTGTTAAAATAAAACAGCTGGAGAGGTGCAGGAGTGGTTGAACTGGCCGCTCTCGAAAAGCGGTATACCGCAAGGTATCGAGGGTTCGAATCCCTCTCTCTCCGCCAAGTTGAATTTATATGACTACCGATCACGAACCAAAAATCGTAAACGTCGTCTCGCAGAATATTTTGCTTGACTACGGTCGGACGCGCAAAGGCCTTATCTTACCTCAGGACGCCAGGATTGATTCGCTTGCTGCGACGATCAACGGTTTTGCGGCGAGACTCGACGTGGTCGGCGTCCAAGAGGCGCACAAAAGTAAAGCGCAGCATAATGGCGAGGTGCTCGCTGAGTTGTGTGGATGGGGCCCCGGATTCTGGGCCGAACACAACCAGAAGCCATACAAGGACGCGCCAAGAGGCCGCGCAGGCGAATACATCGGGTTATTTGGAGCCGAGGTTGATCATGCCAAAGTGACCGATCTGGGTGACAACCGGCGGGCGCTGATGACCGTGATTGCCGACGTGGCGTTCGTCACGATCCATCTGCGCTCAGGCGGTGGCGCGCGCATTGCCAGATATGAGCAGGCACAAAAACTGACGAGGGCGCTTGATTCGTATGAAAATGCCGTCGTCTTCGGTGATCTGAACGAGCCGCCCATTCGCGGGGTGGCTCTTGCCCGCAGGGAACTTGCTCGAGCCGATTTTCGATCAGTATTCCCCCTGACTGGACAATACTACCCTGTAACTTCCCCTATTCCTTCCTATGTTGAAGCAGCAGTAAGCGGACGAAGCCTCTTGGAGGCCCGCCTTGTCAGGCGCGGCTGGCCGATTGACGACATATTGATACGCGGAGACAGGGTTACCGCCCTTGCGGCGGGGGTGCTCGAGCGAGTCGTAGTCAGGGATGAAGCGACCGATGAGAAATATCCAGAAACGACCCCGCGAGAAGGTAGCGATCACGATGGTGTCTGGGCGACGCTGGAAATCAGCCCCTAAACATGACTGAACCCCCGGCGAGCGGGGCTCCAGCCAGGGGTTGTAGGGACCAACATGCTTTCAAGCGGCAGTCGGCAGAACGGTTCGGAGTCCTTCACGGAGCTCCCGGATGGCGGTAGCGATTTCTCGCATGCCATCTTTGTTGTGCTGTGCGTCGTAGCGGTGAAGCGGTGACTCAAGCAACTCGTGGAAGTGGCAGCCGTACCGGTTGATCCGGCTCAGCAAATCACTTTCGACCAGTTGGTAGTTGATGTCGGGAGCGCTGCCGTCCGGCTTGGTCCGCGCCTGCTTGAAAGCGAGGCCGAGACCGGATGTGGTCTGCTCCTTGATCATCTTCTCGAGTGCGCCGAACTTCTCGTCGAAACGGTTGCCGTCGGAGACCTTGGTGAGCGCGTCACGCATGCTCTCCGGGTCACCATTGATACTCCAGACGAGCACTAGTGGGACGACCCAGGTCTCACTACCGATGGTTACCGGAAGCGATCCGAGATCGACGACGCGTTCACGGTTGTTGACGACCGCGATGTGCCGCCAGACCGCGATGTGCAGCTGGTACCGGTCGGAGTTGACGATGCGCGGCAGACCGGTCTTCTTGTCGATGACCACCTTGCCCCGCCGGACCAACAGGCCGGTCTCTCCTTCCTGAATCGTCAGCACCTTGAGAACGTTGAACTTGATCGAGATAAACAGCAGTGCCCCGATCACGCTCAAGATGCCGGCACTCTTCAGGAAACTCCCGAACTGACCAAGGCCATTGCCCGCGCTCGAGGCGACGCCATTGACCACTGCCCAGTTCTGAGCGATTCCGTAAGACGCACCCGCCGCCACAGTTGCGGCGACAGCACTTTTTGCAACGAACCCTGTTGACAGCTTGACCACTCGGATCACCTCCTTAGATGTAGGCCAACAGATGAGTTCATCATACCATATTCTCCCTGATATACTAGAGGTATGGAAGAATCGATTTTTACGAAAATTCTCAAAGGTGAGATTCCCGGTGAGGTTATCTATCAGGACCATAAGGCCGCTGTCCTGCTGACGATCGAACCGCTGACTCCAGGGCACATGTTGGTAGTACCGCTTCAACAGATCGATCACTTGTGGGATATCGATGACGATTTATATCATCACCTATGGGCCGTCGCCAAGCAGATGGCTGGACGGCTGAAGGACGTGTACGACTATGAGCGGATCGGTACGATTGTCGAAGGTTTTGGGGTGCCACATGCGCACATCCATGTGTTCGGCTACGAAGAACCGCTTGAGCCGACCATTATTCGTGAAAAGGCCCGGAAAGACGCGGATATGGCTGCAGTTGATCAGAATACGCTCCAACAAGAAGCCGATAAGTTGCGCGCGGCATGATCAGAATCGTCGTAGTCGGCAAGAAACATGAGACGTGGGTGGCTGAGGGCATTGAACGTTATCAAAAGCGTTTAAAGAAGCCATTTGAGCTGGAATGGGTACTGTTGCCACATTCGACTAAAAACGGCCCGGAAGCGCGTCAAAATGAGTCGGAGGCCATACTTTCTCGGCTTCGTCCCGCCGACTTCGTTATCCTGCTTGATGAGCGGGGTATCTTGCTCGACTCCCCCGGCCTCTCTGACCGACTTCTCGTCCCTCTTGAGCGTTCCCGGCCGGTCACCATTGTGATCGGTGGCGCGTATGGTGTCGACTCACATATCCATGCACGGGCAGATATGGTTTGGTCACTCTCGCCCCTGGTATTTCCGCATCAGTTGGTGCGGCTGATGCTCGTCGAACAGTTGTACCGAGCACAGGAAATCGCCGCGGGAAACCCGTACCACCACGAGTGATACATCGACATCTAGTTGACAAATAACAAAGCTTATGCTATATTGGTGCATGTAAACCAAACAAAACAAACATGCTACCAACCATACTTATAAACCCACTATCCATTGCCCTCAGCCTCTCGACCATGTTCGGCGTGGTAATTCATGATACGAAAATAGATCAGCTGACGGGGACAATGCTTGCTGTACCGGCCATCATCGCGACGTACGAAGGTGTGGGAGCGGTGCATGCCCTGCAACCGAGCAACCCACATACGCACAGTGAGCAGCTCTCATTATCCCAAGCGGTGCGCAACCTTGCGATGCAGTCACCACGAATGCAGCCACGCTCAGCCGATGATCGTAAACACCTC
>CAZVUH010000033.1:3587-4912 GCA_964629565.1 uncultured Candidatus Saccharibacteria bacterium
GCGGCTATATCGTCGTACGCAATTGCCTTCGGCCATGATTCTTTCATAAGAAGGCCGCTGTGCCATGGCAGTGTCTGCCAAATCGTCTCAGTAACGAACGGTGCAAACGGATGCGCCAACTTTAAGGACGTATCGAGGACATGCGCCAGTAACGAGAGATTCGCCTCGTCCTTGCTGGCTTCGACATACCAGTCGGCTACACTGCTCCAGATGGTGTGGTAGACACTCTCGGCGGCTTCAGCGAAACGGTAATTCTCGATCTGAGCGTCGATGTTAGCGGCTGTAGTCTGCAATTCCCGAATGATCCAGTGATCAGCCAGCGCCTTGGCTTCCGGAGTCTCCGGTTTAAAGCTCTCCCCTACCCTGTCCTCAACGAAGCGGGCGATATTCCAAAGTTTATTGCAGAAATTCCGCCCAGCGACAACTTTGCTGGTTGAAAATGCCTGGTTCTGGCCGGCGCTGCGACTGGCGATGATGCCTAGTCGTAATGCGTCTGAACCGTACTCAGCGATAATTTCCATCGGGTTGATGACGTTGCCTTTACTCTTGCTCATTTTCTGACCGTGCTCATCGAGTACCAGGCCGTGAAGGTACACCTGCCTAAAGGGTACCTGACCGGTTACTTTTAGCCCCAGCATGATCATACGGGAGACCCAAGGGTAGAGAATGTCCCCGCCCGTTTCCATGACCGTAGTCGGATAGAAGCGACCAAGTTCCCCGCCATCAAGGTAATCTGTGGTGATGAAGGGCCATTGCCCACTACTGAACCAGGTGTCAAAGGTATCGTTCTCGCGTTTATATGTTGTACCATTGACAACGATTTGTTCCTCATCGACGCGCTCGTCATATATCCAATCTTCAGGATTGGTCGTGCTTTGGAATGCAGGAATGGGGATGCCCCATGGAATCTGACGGCTCAGGTTCCAGTCCTTGATGTTGTCGAGGTATTGAATCAAGGCTGTCTTACGGCTTTCCGGAGTAAAGGTGATTTGTCCGGCCTCCAAAGCCTCCTTCGCGGCTTGAGCGAGCGGTTTCATATGAATGAACCACTGGTCCTTGACGAGCGGCTGGATAACGCTGCCACACTTATAGCAGTGACCGACCGCATGCTCGATCGTATCTTCTCCACGACGCAGTTCGGCCGCTTCGAGCGCGGCGAGGACTTTCTTGCGCGCATCCTCCGGGGCTAGACCGAAGAATTGCGGTGGAACATTGATCATTTTGCCGTCAAAATCGATGACTTGGATACGAGGCAGATTGTGGCGCTCCCCTATTTCAAAGTCGTTCGGATCATGTGCTGGTGTCACCTTGACGGCACCGGTACC
>CAZVUH010000033.1:5012-7669 GCA_964629565.1 uncultured Candidatus Saccharibacteria bacterium
CAGTAGTTGACAATCCGCTCACCTCTGTAGATTGAGCCATCATCCCACAGCATTTTAAAGGTTTTATATGCTGTTTTGATGACTTTTTCATCAAGCGTAAAGACGAGGTGCTGCCAACTTGCCCCCACGCCGAGGGCCCGTAGCTGCAATTCCATATTACCGCGCTGTTGATCGACGAAGTTCCAGACTTGGCTATAGAGCTGTTCGCGTGAAAAATCGAACCGACTCTTCCCTTCTTGCTGCAGAGTCCGTTCGTAGACTACCCAGGTCTCGAAGCCAGCGTGATCGGCACCTGGAATGAGGGCAACATCACGGCCTTTCATCCGGTAATATCGCGCCAAAACATCTTCTAGTTGAAACGATAGCGCATGGCCGATATGTAAGTTACCATTTGCATTCGGTGGTGGCATAACGATCGAGTACGGTTCGCCCTCGCCGCTTGGATTAAGAGCGCCACTGGTTTCCCACATGGCGTAAATATTTGGTTCGTAGCTATTTGGTTCGTAGGTTTTTGATAATTTCATGAATAACTGCCTTTTCACGTGAAAAGCGCGAAAACCAATACATGTTTTCATGTGAAAACATCGGTACGCTCCCTTTTACACGTGTTTGTTTCACTCCTTATTATAGCATATGCCACGCTGTCAACGTAAGCGATGACGCATCGATTGATACGTGCGGTAGAAAGCATAGGGAAGCTTTCGTATTGGATAGTCCCAAGCCCCCACATAGTCGACCGGATGGCCGCCAAAAGATTGCTTGAACTTGGTGAATCCAGCCCAAGGGTGGTCGGGGTCATCAGCCGGGGCAATACCGTAGAGGTCGAAATAGCCCAGCCCAGACCGCTTGGCATCCAGAATCATATGACCGACCAATGCGGTGCCGGCAGATAACTTTCGATAAGCATCATCGGCCGCGGCGTGTGCATAGTAGCGGGTCGTTTCCGAATCATAAACCAATGCCGCGGCGATAGGGAAGTTTTCATAGGAAACATAGAACAAAGTGGCCGCTCCCAAGGGCATTAGGGTGCTAGCCTGCGTTGCGAAATAAGCGTCGCTGTGTGGCGTGATGTGGTTGCGACGGGCCACGCCCTTCAGAAGGGTAGTGAGGATGGTGATATCGGATGGATCGGTACTTTTATGGATTGAAAGACCCTTGTTCGCGTAATTTCTCGTCAGGTTACGGCTGTTCTGGGTCATTCCAGCAAGAATATCCTCTTCGGAGGAGGCGAGATCGATCACTTGGGTACGGGCGGGATTAAGCTGCTGGTAAGTGACGGCGCGCCAACCCTTGTCGGAGAGGGTCTGAGCTGAAAGGTGGTTTGTCGGCTCAATCCGGACAAACGTAACAGCGTGTTGCCGACCTTCATCGATGAGTGATGCCAATGCAGCGTTCGCGGATTCGGGCGAAGAGAGCTCTGGTCCGTACGGAGCATATAAACGGGTATTGCCAAAACCGCTTTCGAGGTAGGCGACGTATGACCACTCGGGAGTGACTTTGGAAATGGCCCTCCGCCCAAGCGCACTTTGGAATTTTGTCCAGGCTGCAGATTGTAGAAAGTGACTCATGTTACTTAGTATACTGTAGTTATATCTACAACATTATTTCCATGCTGTTTTTGTCATCGAGAGGCTCGGCGTGACTTCCAGCTCAAGCGGACTTGTCGGAGAGAGAGCCTGAGCGGTGTAATAACCGAGCGTTGCGATCATAGCGGCATTGTCGGTACATAGCTGCATTGGCGCGTACTCGATAGTGATCGGTAAGCGCGCGCTGAGCTGGCGGCGAAGTTCCTCGTTTGCCGCCACGCCGCCTGCAATGACAACCGATGCGGGTGAGTAATCACGGAAGGCCCGCTCCGCCTTGTCGACTAGGGTCTCAACGGCGGTTTGCTGGAAACTGGCCGCGAAATCTGCTTTCTGGGCATCATTTAAGCGTGCAGAAAGCTCGTGGGAAGGAAATGTGTAATCGACTCCAACTTCTGACTGAACGGCGCGCAGAACGGCCGTCTTAAGCCCAGAGAAACTAAAGTCATATGGATTTTGCATCCGTGCCTTGGGAAGGGTATAGGCTGAAGCGTGTCCGTCTTTGGCGGCGCGGGTGATAGAGGGGCCGCCAGGGTAGGGAAGGCCAAGAATTTTCGCGACCTTATCAAACGCTTCGCCGACGGCGTCATCCTGTGTCTGGCCGAGCAGCTCATAGTCACCATGATCTCGAAACAGCACTAGTTGCGAATGACCGCCGCTGACGATGAGGGCGAGCATCGGAAATTCCGGCTGCCGGCTCGGTAGTGTGAGGGTGAGATGATCTGCTTGCTCGGTAATGAAATTAGCGTAAACATGTGCTTCGACATGATGAATAGGGAAGAGGGGCTTGTTTTTGGTAAGTGCCAGTGTGCGGGCGGCCAGTGTGCCGACGAGCAGGGAACCGATCAGTCCGGGAGCATAGGTAACGGCAATGGCATCGATGTCGTCCCAGGTGCTGTTTGCTTCCTGCAGCGCCTGCCGGATGACGGGGTTAATGGCCTCGATATGACTCCGGGCGGCGACTTCTGGCACAACGCCGCCATAGGCGGCATGGATATCGATTTGCGAGACGACGACATTGCTTATCAGCCGCTTGCCATCATCGACGATGGCGGCAGCGGTCTCATCGCAACT
>CAZVUH010000034.1:0-7668 GCA_964629565.1 uncultured Candidatus Saccharibacteria bacterium
TAAATACCCCCGATTACTCGGGGGTATTTAGTCTACGTGGTTCGTTGATTACTTCGTAATCTTCGTAACGACACCAGCACCGACAGTCTTGCCACCTTCGCGGATAGCGAAGTTCAGACCTTGTTCCATGGCGATTGGAGCGAGGAGCTTGACCTTGAATGTCAAGGTATCACCAGGCATAACCATTTCTTTGTCTGCTGGAAGTTCAACTTCACCGGTTACGTCAGTTGTACGGAAGTAAAACTGTGGTTTATAACCCTTGGTGAATGGCGTGTGGCGGCCACCTTCTTCTTTTTTCAAGATGTAAACTTCTGCGTCAAATTCGGTGTGAGGAGTAATCGAACCTGGCTTGGCGATAACCTGTCCACGCTCGATCTGCTCGCGCTCGATACCACGGAGAAGCAGACCAGCATTGTCGCCAGCTTGACCTTGATCGAGGTTCTTCTTAAACGCTTCGATACCGGTAACGACCGATTTCTGCGTATCTTTAACACCAACGATCTCAACTTCGTCGTTCAGCTTGATAACACCCTGCTCGATACGACCGGTAGCAACCGTACCACGACCCTTGATCGAGAAGACGTCCTCGATAGGCATCAGGAATGGCTTGTCCATGTCACGGGCTGGTTCTGGAACGTACTCGTCAAGAGCCTTAACGAGCTCCATGATAGCTTCTTCGTTTGCAGCATCACCTTCGAGGGCCTTAGTAGCAGAACCCTTGATGATAGGAGCATCTTCGTCGAAGCCGTTCTTGGCAAGCAGTTCGCGAATGTCCATCTCAACCAGTTCAACCAGTTCAGGATCAGCGATGTCCATCTTGTTCAGGAAGACAACGATCTTAGGCACACCAACTTGCTTCGCAAGCAGCACGTGCTCACGAGTCTGTGGCAACGGACCGTCAGTTGCAGCAACCACGAGGATTGCACCGTCGACCTGTGCGGCACCGGTAATCATGTTCTTGACGTAGTCGGCGTGACCAGGCATGTCGACGTGAGCGTAGTGACGCTTTTCTGACTCGTATTCCTGGTGAGAAGAAGCGATGGTGATACCACGGGCTTTTTCCTCAGGAGCATTGTCAATATCAGCGTAATCGCGCGGTTGGTTGGTATCGCTTGGCAGTTTCTTTGCCAAAACGTGCGTGATAGCCGCGGTTAGTGTTGTTTTACCGTGGTCGACGTGGCCCATGGTACCAACGTTGACGTGCGGCTTGGTTCGATCGAAATCTGCCATTTGAGATTTTTCTCCTATTACTTAAATATTTTCGCATGCAGTCTAAAACAGACCCCACGACGTATGTGATAATTATACATGGTTTACGACTTTTGGTAAAGTGTTTTCTCAGTAATAAGAAGAAGCCCCTAGGGCTCCTTCTTAATGTAATTACTTGCTGCGCTTTTCGATGATTTCCTGCGCAACGTTCGGTGGTACTTCCTCGTACTGTGCCAGCTCCATGGTGCTTGCGGCACGGCCTTGGCTCATTGAGCGGATATCACCCGTGTAGCCAAACATGCTTGCCAGAGGCACGATTGCCCGGATAAGTTTAGCTCCACCCATGAGGTCTTCCATGGCTTCGATACGACCACGGCGAGAGTTGAGGTCGCCGATGATGTCACCCATGAAATCTTCTGGTGTAGTCACTTCAACTTTCATGACCGGCTCGAGCAGAATTGGGTTGGCCTGCTTAATACCCTCACGGGTCGCGAGGCTACCGGCCAGCTTAAAGGCGAGTTCACTTGAGTCGACATCGTGGTAGCTACCATCGTAGAGCGTCGCCTTGACATCTACTACTGGGTAACCAGCGATGACACCACCATCAAGTGTCTCCTTGACACCTTGCTCGACCGGTTTACGGTATTCTTGTGGAACCACACCACCTTTGATTTCATCAAAGAATTCGAAACCTTTACCAGGTTCGTTCGGTTCAAAGCGAATCCAGACGTCGCCGTACTGTCCACGACCACCAGACTGCTTGGCGTGCTTACCTTGAACTTGTGACGAGCCCTTGATCGACTCACGGAAGGCCACTTGCGGCTCACCGATGTTTGCTTCGACGTTGAATTCGCGCTTCATGCGATCGATCAGGATATCGAGGTGAAGCTCACCCATTCCGGACATGATCGTCTGACCAGTCTCTTCATCTGTATGGACGCGGAAGGTCGGATCTTCTTCGGCTAGTCGCTGCAGAGCAACACCCATTTTTTCCTGGTCGGCTTTGGTCTTCGGCTCAACGGCGATCGATACCGGCGGCTCTGGGAACGAAATGGATTCGAGCGCGATTGGATGCGCAGGATCGGTCAATGTGTGGCCTGTAAAGGTGCCCTTAAGACCAACGACTGCCGCAATGTCACCAGCACCAACAGAATCAATCTCTTCACGCTTATCGGCGTGCATACGGACGATACGGCCAACGCGTTCTTTTTCACCGGTAGTCGTATTAAGAATATAGCTACCAGCCGTCAAGCGGCCAGAGTAAACACGGACGAAGATCAGCTTACCGACAAATGGGTCGGTCGCAAGTTTGAAAGCCAGTGCAGCCATAGGTTCTTGCTCATCCGGTTTTCGTGAAACTTCATCACCTGTCTTCGGATTCTGGCCCCAGATAGCGTCGACATCAAGCGGGCTTGGCAAATAATCGGTCATGATATCGAGAAGCTTCTCGACGATTACTCCACGGCCATCGCCACCGGATACCAGGAAGAAATCACCAGCCAGCACACGCTTACGCAGACCGCGCTTGAGTTCTTCAACCGTGATCGCATCCGCACCACCATCGAAGAACTTGTTCATGAGTTCATCTTCAGCCTCAACAGCCGCTTCAATGAGAAGAGCTCGGGCATTTGTCGCCTTTTCGAGCATGTCGGCCGGAATCTCACCTTCAACGAGGGCTTTGTCGGTGTAATCCGAATAGGTATACGCCTTCATTTCGACCAGGTCTACAAGACCGTTGATGTCTTTTTCGAAACCGATCGGCAAATGTACCGGCAGCGCGTTCTTTGAAAGGCGGGCGTGGATGCTCTCAAGAGATTTGTAGAAGTCACCACCGGTCTGGTTGATCTTATTAATGAAACAGATACGTGGCACGCCGTACTTGTTTGCCTGGCGCCAGACGGTCTCAGATTGGGCCTCAACGCCCATCTTGCCGTCAAAGATCGTAACCGCACCGTCAAGCACGCGAAGTGAACGCTCAACCTCAGCGGTAAAGTCGATGTGTCCTGGAGTATCGATGATATTGATTTTGTGATCTTTCCAGAAACAGGTTACGGCAGCAGAAGTAATCGTGATACCACGTTCTTTTTCCTGAGCCATCCAGTCAGTAGTCGCACCGTCGCCGTCACCACGAACTTCGCCGATCTTGTGGTTGATACCTGTTCGATACAGAATACCTTCTGTGGTCGTAGTCTTACCCGCATCAATGTGTGCGATGATACCGATATTGCGAAAGTCCTTCAATGGGACGTTTTTTACTGCCATGTAAATCCTTTACCTTGTGGTTATATGCCTTTGTTACTAATTTTTGCCATAAAAAACAGCACTTTAGGGTCTATTTTACCAGATATTCATAAACAAATCTAGCATGCACGTGATGACCGCGAGCGGGGCGACTTGCAGAGCATGATATAATCGGCATGATGAAGTCTCACAACTCGAGTACTACGCTGCTATGCTTCTCTCCGGCCGTGATGCTAGTGACGTTTCTGATTGAAATCGTTTTTGCCGGCTATATTGCCTGGCGCTACATTATGACATCGACCACGCGGCTCGTTATCAGCATACTGGTGTGCCTTGCGACGTTCCAAGGAGCCGAGTATATGCTATGCGGCGGACTTGGCGTCGAAGGTGGTATGTGGTCACAACTTGGTTATAGCGCCATCACCCTTTTGCCACCACTCGGGTTACACCTGGCGTTCTCAATCGCCGGGAAGAAATCATTCATCGTTCCGGTTGCCTACGGAACCGCGGCGATCTTCGTGGCGTACTACAGCCTGGCCACAGCAGCTATATCGGGGCATACATGCTACGCCAATTATGCCGTTTTCGATACGCATGCCGGTTTTATCCCGTCATTCTTCTATGGACTTTACTACTATGGCTGGCTGGTCGTGGGCGTTTTCACCGCCTGGTATCTGGCTGGTAAGACGCAAAAGCAGGCCATTAGACGAGCGCTTTACGCGCTTGCCATCGGCTATTTGGCATTCATGGCGCCCACCACGGCATTCAATCTGATCGATCCGTCGACCGTAGCCGGCATCCCTTCGATCATGTGCGGCTTTGCCGTCATCTTAGCGTTCGTTCTTGTTGGTAAGGTCGCACCCGAAGCAATACGTCAAAAGGATCCATCCCGCCGTCTTGAATTCAGGCTGCCATTTTAAGCTGCCTAGTAAGATGATGGCGGTATTTGGCCGCACCGCGAATTGCCGGATGCACCAATTTCTTGTCTGAAAAACGTCGGATGCGAATCAACGCGTTAACTGATCGCCGAAGGTCATCCAGCTCCATGTCAGCCAGCACTGAGAGCTCGGGAAGCATCCCAACTTGTGGTTCCTGCATACGCTCGAGTGCGGCGTGGAGCGCTGTAACGCATAGTTGACTGGCGCGATCTCCGTTACCATGAAGACGATCGGGAAAATGCTCGTTGATAATTGCCTGAAGCTGCTTGGCTTGTCCGATCTCCATGACTGCCTGTCGCATGACATCCAGCGACGGCCGGCCAGGAAGTTCAAAAATCGCATGAGAGAAGTTATGCATTTGTCGTGGCAATTCGACTTTAAGACAGGACAACCCCCGAAATGCACTGCCGATATCACCTTCGTGGTGTGTTCGGACAACGGTAAAATCAGCTTTCGGTGTCGCAAGATGATGCTCATCAAACCGTCCTGACCAGACGTAATTGCGTGTAGCCATTTCCGAAAGTAGCTGCTCCACCATGATTTCGGGCCGCGGTATACCGAACTCATCATTCGGAGGCGCAAGTTTACGGGCTATTTCGACGCGGCCTTCAGTATTTACATGGATGGCGTCGGTATGATCGCTGAGGGGCGCAAGTGAATCGAGGTTACGAATATATCGTTCCCTCTCGGCATTCATATCAGCAGCGACTCCGTGTTTGTGTTTCTCCCATTTGTTCCGTTATACCACAAGCCTTTTGACATCGCAACATATTCCTAATTAAACACAAAAACCGCCCCAGCGGAGCGGTCCATGTGTACAGGCGGAGATTAACCGCGTGCGAAGTGAGCGAACGCTCGGTTGGCTTCAGCCATCTTGTGCGTGTCTTCCTTCTTCTTGAAGGCGGCACCAGCTTCGTTGTAGGCATCGACGATCTCAGCGGCAAGACGCTTTTCGTACGGCATCCCTGAACGTGAGCGGGCACTCTGGACTAGCCATGAGTAGGCATAGTGCAGTTGGCGGTGTCCAGAGACCGGGAACGGGATCTGGTAGTTAGCACCACCGACACGACGGCTTTTGACTTCGAAATTCGGGCTGACATTCCGGAGCGCTTTTTCAAACACTTCCAGAGGGTCTTCGCTCTCGACTTTCTTAGCCGCCTGCTCGAGCGCACCATAGACGGCACGTTCTGCAGCCAGCTTCTTGCCATCAAGCATGGATTTGTTGATAAGACGCTGTACGAGCACGCTCTGGTACTTGCGGTCCGGTTTCAATTCGCGTTGAAGTTTTCGGGTAACCTTACGTGGCATTACTTAGACTCCTTCTTCGTACCGTACTTTGAACGGCCTTGTTTGCGGTCGCTGACACCCTGAAGGTCAAGCGCACCACGGACGATATGGTAGCGGACACCTGGAAGGTCCGGTACACGGCCACCACGGACAAGCACAACGGCGTGTTCCTGGAGGTTGTGACCTTCACCACCGATGTATGCCCAAACTTCTTGCTGGTTCGTCAGACGAACACGGGCAACCTTACGAAGGGCCGAGTTCGGCTTCTTTGGTGTCTTAGTGGTTACTTTGATACAAACGCCACGTTTGAGCGGAGCATTCTGATCGTAGTAACGAGTCTTGAGTGCGTTATGGATTCGGCCAAGGGCTGGTGATTTTGACTTCTTGCCAGCGACCCTGCGCGGTTTGCGCACCAATTGATTAATTGTGGGCATAAAAAACTATGTCTCCGTTGATTATTATTCTTGCTGTACGAATTGGGTTCAGCATCCCCGCCTCGTGTCTATACCCTTCTGCGTATCACGTGCCTGTACACATTCTTATGGCTCATGAATCCAGAAAGAGGAAACTCTGAACCGTATTATAGCAGAGATACATTACTTCGACAAGGTATCATCGCGTCTGCGAGCATATGCCAGCAAGATGACGAAGCCCGTCAGCCATAGAAAGAACTGCACAAAACCAACGACAGGGTCCTGGAAGAAACCAGTATCCGGTGCGCCAGGTGTTTCAGGTATCGGGTGATAGCCATCGTCCGGCCCGGGTGGCGGTTTCGGATGAAGAAAATCATCACATTGCTCGGGAGTGAGAATAATCGTCTCGGTTGCGCCGTTGTTTACCTGGCTCTGGGTGCACTCCAGTGGCGCGATCCACTGCTTAAAACGGCTTGTATCAGCGAACACGGGCAACGACAGGAAAAGCCCGCCTAGTACGATCAGTCCAAGAGCGTAAGAAAGCCGTTTCATGCCGTTCATTATAAGGCAGTCATCGTGATTGTCATATCGAGCCCGTAAGCGCCCACAGGCGTTCGGGGCGGAATACGCTGCTCAAGTGCGACATTGGTAACGTCCCAGTAGCAGAATCTCGCAGCGGACGCATTCGCCGAAGCAATGGTTATCGCATCTATTGCTCCTTCACTGAACTTGGCGTCGGGGCCAAGACTTACGCCGCTTGCGGTACAGCCAGTTTTCGGCGTCAGCGTCGCACCTGTCGGGTTGATCCGCAGCTGACCGGCATATGCATCCGCATCACCCCCATCCCCGCAGCCGGGTATCGTACCGGACGCATCATTGTAGTCGTAGTGTGAGGTGCCGGCCGTCCACGAGGCGGTCGGGCCCGCCGTGGCGGCAATCGTCACGTTCCATCCATTCGTTTTCAAATCGTTATTGATCCTCAGTTTCTGCGAAGGTATACCGAGCATCGCCGTCGGCAGGTTGCACTGCGTGGTTGCCACGACGCCTGTTGGAAAACTGACAAATGGAGCAATCACGCTTGTGCCGGCGTTATCAACGATGTCAACTCCGTAGTCTCCTGTAATAACGATCTGAGGATAAGCCGTATAAGCAGTCAAAGTCGTGGAGTCATTCTTCATGACTCGCATGCAGTATACCGTACCCGGCGTCGCGCTCACATTTTGCAGAGAAAAATCCCAAATGGCCGTGTTCCCTATCGCTGTCGCGCTCGATAAGCCGAAACTATTTGATTCACGATATGCCTGATAGATTGCAGTGCCGGATCCGAGCGGAGGATCATTAGGCGCAGAACTAATGACGGCTCCGTCGGCTACGGAGGTGTTGTCGTACCAGCGTATCGGTCCACTGCCGACCAAGACATCGCTCCATGCCCCGGTAGGCGCCGCACACGAACCCGAGCCCCGTGCGGCATACTGAAGCTTATACAGGTTTGCATGCGCACCCCAGGAACCCGTCTGCCAGTCATAATCAGATACACCGAGACCCAAACGGACCCTGAATTGGCTGTTCTGCGCAACATC
>CAZVUH010000035.1:0-2396 GCA_964629565.1 uncultured Candidatus Saccharibacteria bacterium
GTCGGAATCAGGGGGAATGTCGTCAGGCTAAATCCCGGTAATTCCTTTAAGAAACTGTCGCTGGCTACTCGGTTAATGAAAGTGCCCGCGATCATCGCTACACCGACGCCCAGGATACTGCCCCAGAAGCCGAGTAAGATGGCTTCAATGCTAAAGAGCATGAAAACGCGTGAACGGCTCATACCCATCGCTTTCATCAGACCGATCTCTTTGGTTCGCTCCTGGACTGACATGAACAATGTATTGATGACGCCAAAGCTGGCAGCAAGCAGTGCAATGGCACCAAAGAAGATCAGCACGGCCGTAATGGCATCAATGATATCTTTGATGACGCCGATTTTATCACTGACGGTTTGCCCCTGATAGCCTTTTTGCTCAAGAGTATGCTTGATGTCATGCAGACTGTCAGTTCCGGCTGATGGATCAAATCGGGATAATACGCCCGCGTATTCGCTGTTTGCCGTAGCCGGTAAACCTTCGGTTTGAATGGCGTGAAGCTGATTAACCAGCGTATCATTGATGGCCATACCGCTATTAGTCAAAATGGATTTTTGCTGGACTCCGACGATCGTCGCCTGGACTGTTTTGAGTTTGGCAAGCGGCGTCTTGACTGCGATCGTCACTGATTTTCCTACGGCGTCTTGATCCGACCCGTAGCCAAGAGCGTGCACATAATCTGGCGTCAGAAGAATCTGCGCCGCACTTGATGTGTTCTGCGGTGCGTTACCGGCGGTCAGATCAGCGCCGCTACCTTCGAGAACCTGTTGGACATCGAGTTGGTATTTTTCATGGTTGGCACCTTCGATGTAGCTCGGAGAAACGACGAGAATCGGTTTGATGTCGTGCAATCCTTTGATTGTCCGGATCTTGTCGACATCTTTGTCGGTTAACGTTAGATTAAGCAGCGCGGCCTGTGCGCTTGTCGCCGTTTTACTAGAGTCGTATTTGCGTGGTCCGTCGGAATTGTTGCTGATCTCGATCTTCTTCTGAATGATGAGCAGATCTTCGGCGCCAACCGTGGCAACCTGTGAATCGATATATGATGATATGCCGGAACTGATGCCTAACGTCAGGCTGATCGTTAAGGCACCGATGAAAATTGCGATTATGGTCAAGAAAGTGCGTAGTTTGCTCCGCAACATGTTTGAGGTCGCCGTTGTTATGATATCCCAAATTGTCATGCATTTTTCTCCTGTATTCGGCCGTCTCTGATGTTGATTTGACGATCGCACCGTCTGGCAAGGTCATGGTCGTGCGTCACAATGACCAGTGTTATGTCACGTGATTTATTCAGATCGAAAAGCATATCCTCGATTTTTTTACCGGTGGCACTGTCGAGGTTGCCGGTCGGCTCGTCGGCAAAAATGATACTTGGCCGGTTGATGAGCGCACGTGCGATCACGACACGCTGTTTCTGGCCGCCGCTCAGATCATTCGCCTTATTCTTGGCTTTGTCAGCCAGCTCGACACTTTTGAGCACCTCCATGCCTCGACGGTTGCGCTCCCGACGTCCTATGCCGGCGATTTTTAATGGCAGAGTGACGTTATTTAAGACGCTATCGTTGGCGTTGAGGAAGAACTGTTGGAATACGAAACCGAAATGTTTGTTGCGAAGCAAGTCCTTCTCTCGCCGCGAGAGTTCGTTGCTTGACGTGTCATTGACGAGTATGTCGCCGCTTGTTGGTGAATCGAGTAACGCTAGCAGGTGCATCAACGTGCTTTTGCCGGATCCGCTTTTGCCGACGATGGCAACTGATTCACCTTTTTGGATGTGTAACGTGATATCGGACAAGGCGGTAAAAAGACTATCATTCTTGCCGTAGGTCCGTGCTACTTGTTTCGTAGCCAAAACAGATTTTGTCATAGTACCCAGTATACACGCTTATGTCAGGCGCACGCTCAGACCTATGCCTTCGAAGTGATCACAGACAAAGACCGGAATAGTTTCTGTGCTGAGTGATTCGGCATAGCTATAGCCCAGATCGGTAAAGTCTTTGAGGTGTTGGAGATCGCTGACACGATTGACGATGAGCCAGTGTGCGAATGCGCCACGTGCTATTTTGGCATGAACGGTCACGAATACCGGTTGGCCGGTTTCTGGATGTGTCGTCATGAATTTTGGTGAAATGACTAATCGTCTCTTCAGGTAGGGCAAAAGAGCCTTGGTATATTCGACGGCAGAGAGATTGATGATCGGTTCCTCGTCCGGTAGGACGGATGCAAGCGCATTGCCCCAGAAACCGTACAGGCTCGCATACGGCTGATCCGGTAGCCGGTAGCCCATCTCAAGACGATACGGCATAATATCATCAAGTGCCCGCAAGATGCCATACAAGCCCGATAAAATGTATAAATGCTCATTAGCGTATTCACGATCGGCCGGACTGAAACGAGAT
>CAZVUH010000035.1:2496-6398 GCA_964629565.1 uncultured Candidatus Saccharibacteria bacterium
TCGCCGTGACGCATTGTCTTTGATGAGTGAAGCAGGATTATCGGCATATACCTTAACTATAGCAAAATTAAAATCATCCCGTTCCACCGGACGTGCCCCAGGAAAGGAGCGGTCCGGTGGAACGGGAATGTCAAGCTGACTGGCCGACGGGCTGTGTCCTGATGTTCAAGTCACTCAGCTCGATATCGCCCAGCCAGGTGCCGTGGACGCCCTCGTAGGCCTCCTTGTACGCCACGATGATGTTCCGCTCGGCCCGAAGGTTGCCGTTGTTGGCCGCCTTCAGCTCGTCGAGATCTACATCGATCGTAACTTCACTGTCCTCGATGAGCGAATGGCTCACCGTTACCGCTTTCTGGTTTCCGCCCACGGAATTTCCTTTGTTAGTACGAACGTGATAAATATATTATACCATTTTAGCGGGCTATATCAATAACCTGTCGTCCCAACATTACTTCGGATGGGAGGGAGGTGGTATAATGCAGATAATGACCGCACAAAAAACTATAAATGTCCGCAAAGTCTTCCGGCATACTCACGATCCTATCTGGCAATTACAACTTGGCGTCCTGGCCATCATGATCCTACAGATTTTCACGGATAATTCATTCTTGCCATACAACAAATACGTCATTGTGGCGTTTGAAGCGGTGCTCTTGTTTGGGCTTGCGATCGTAACCAGTGACGGGTATGCGGTTGTTTCAAAGAAACGGCGCTCGTTCGCCCTTATTCTGATCGCGATCGTCGCAACGATCAATATATTCTCGCTTATCTTCCTTATGCGGGCACTCTTGTATTCACACGTCACGGATCTTGATGGCGTACAACTTCTTCAGAGCGGGTTGACCATTTACGTCACGAATATTTTCATGTTCGCGCTTTGGTACTGGGAGCTGGACGGAGGCGGCCCAGACCATCGAACGATCGGTGAACGCAGACGGGACTTCCTGTTCCCGCAAATGATCCATGCGCATATCAGCCCTGCGTCATGGCTGCCTGGCTTTGTCGATTACTTATACCTATCGACCACGAACGTCATGAACTTTGCATCAGCCGATACGATACCTGTTTCGCACCGCGCTAAATTACTGATGATGCTTCAAGCGTTGATATCGCTGGTTATCGTCGTGCTTGTCATCGCCCGTGCCATCGGCGGCATCTAGACCCCTTCAACACCACTCCGAAGGAGAGTATAATAGAGGTGTAGATAGAGGAAGGAGGAATATATGCCTTATAAAGCAAATAGTGACCTACCTGAGAGCGTGCGCGGGGTCTTGCCGGAACACGCCTGCGACATTTATCGCGAGGCGTTTAACAGTGCCTACGATGAATATAAAGACGAGGATAAGCGTCGTGGTGACAGTGACCGTGAGGAAACCGCGCACCGCGTAGCCTGGAACGCCGTTAAGCAGAAATACGAAAAAGGCGACGGCAAGAAGTGGCGCAAAAAGGAGTAGCCTTCTACTGATTCCGGATGGCCCGTTTGAACTCGCGTTCGGCTGCCGGATCGGCAAACCGGGCAATCGGTTCGTAGACGAACAGCCGATCTTGCTTTTTCTTGTCTCGATCAACTTCTTGGAGCGCATTGACAAAGAGATTCTCGATTATCCATTCACGTCCCGGGGCCGTCCGGCCTTCGACGACGATACGCCACAGTTCATCGTTCCACATCTCAGGAGCGCGGATTTTAAGCGGCTTGTTGACCATGGTTGAATTGGTCGGGACGGACTCGATCGCTTCGGTTATGGCAGCAAGAGCCGTATCCTTGTCACGCGTAAAGAGGTCGATAGCATAGGTTCGAACACCTTGGGGCGTTACATGCGCGGCCTGGATATGTTGGTTATGAATCCAGACGACCTCGCCGCTCAGACGGCGCAACTTGGTCGATCGGAGGGTAAAGCGTTCCACGACACCGGAAACATCGATAAACGGTTCGACCTTAATGTAATCTCCAACGTGGAACCATCCCTCGATGATCATTGTCGCGCCCGTCGTGACATCGCGAAGAACTGGACCCAGGGTCTGACCGGCAAAAACGATAAAGAACGCACTAGCACCAATGGCCGCAGCGCCACTGCTGGCCACGGGACTCAAGAGTCGCCAGGTAATGTACGCTACGATAGCCACAACAAAGGCTCGTACGGCAGCGATCGCAACGGACAAGTATGTTTCTATTTGCCGATATCGAATCTGCTTCTGGTAATTCGTCATCGAGTCCGATTTCGTACCGACGATCTGCGCCACTTTGACGATACCTTGTGCCAGGAAACGGCTCAGTACGTAGGCGATAATGATCGCGGCAGCCAGAATCAGGAACGAGCGGTAGGCGTTCGGAGTAGCGAAAAACCTAGTAACTTCGACATTGATTTGTTCTATATCGGCTGATTGCATCGTACCCATTATAAGCCATGACGCGTATAATGGTAGGTGTGGTAAAAGCAAAATCCCGATTCGTCTGTCAAAACTGTGGCGCGGCCTATCCCAAGTGGACGGGCAAATGTGATAATTGCGGCGAGTGGAATACGCTTGTCGAACAGACTCTTGCGAGCGGAAAGTCGGCGGTCGCTCGTGGCGCGTCGAGCGGACGCGTATTGGATGTGCAAACGATGCGTGCAATTTCCGCCGGTGAAAACATCGCCAGACTCGATACAGGTATCGAAGATCTTAATGCGGTCTTGGGTGGCGGAATTCTGCCAGGTGGCGTCGTCCTGTTGGCTGGACAGCCAGGCATCGGTAAAAGCACGTTACTTTTGCAGGTCACGGCACATATCGCGGCCAGCGTGCCCGTTCTATACGCCAGCGGGGAAGAAAGCGCCAGTCAGGTAAAACTGCGGGCCCAACGGCTCGGTGCCCATGGGAGTGAGCAGCTCAGCTTCGTGGCCAGCACGAGCGCTGATGATATCGCCGCTACGATCCGCAGCGGTGCATACAAACTTGTGATTATCGATTCGATCCAGACGCTGAGTCTGGATGAGATTACCAGCGCACCGGGGACGGTCAGTCAGATTACCAATAGTAGTAATGTCATCATCAGGGCGGCCAAGGAGTCGGGTGCGGCCGTCGTGCTAGTAGGACATGTCACCAAAGAAGGTTCCATTGCCGGTCCGAAAGTACTGGAGCATCTGGTCGATGTCGTATTGCAATTCGAGGGTGACCGCTACGGAGGATTCAAGGTGGTGCGAGCGGCTAAGAACCGCTATGGCAGTACCAACGAGGCCGCGATCTTTGAAATGGAAGAGGAGGGCTTGAAGGTCGTCAAAAACCCGTCAGCAGCGCTATTGGCCGAGCGGCAGAATGCCGATGGTTCCGTGGTACTTGCAACGTTGGAGGGTACGCGTCCTATCCTGGTAGAGATCCAGGCACTTGTAAATCCGACCAGTTTCGGGTATCCTAAACGTACAGCCTCAGGTTTCGACCTGAACCGACTTAATCTGTTGATAGCCGTGTTGGAGCGGCGGACAAAACTGAATTTATCGGATAAAGACATTTATATCAATGTTGTCGGTGGGCTGAAGGTAAGCGATCCTGCTGCCGATCTAGCTGTTGCGATGGCTATCGCCAGTGCGGCTGCTGGTCGGAGACTCGATGACGGATTGGTGGTATTCGGCGAAGTTGGTCTGGGTGGCGAAATCCGTACCGTGACGAACGTCGAAAAGCGTGTCGCGGAAGCAAAAAAGCTTGGTTTTAACGAAGCACTCGCGCCAATCGGTGCGAAAAAGAACTCATTTATCAAAGGTGTGCGCGATCTGCGCCAGGCCTTAATCGATTACGTGAAGTAATCAGAAAGAACATACGATGGATACAATAATCATCATACTACTGATCGTAGTACTGGCTGAGCTAACCTATATGCTTGCCAAAAACCAAAACAAACCAATAACCCAGGACGGTTCGCAGCCGATCTT
>CAZVUH010000036.1:0-2177 GCA_964629565.1 uncultured Candidatus Saccharibacteria bacterium
TCTCATGGTGTCCGGCCGACATGGGCTCGAGCAAGATGTTGCCAGTACGGTTAAGGACGAGGTCATAACCCGACCGCTTGTATGCCGCTGCCCGCTCACCTTTCAAAAGCTTCATGCTTGAGAGTTGCGATATCATCTCCACGACAAGCCGTTCGCCGGCTTGTTCATGGAGAGCCACTTCTTGGGCGCTGCGACATTCGGGTGTCGCATACTCAAGCAGGTC
Organism: uncultured Candidatus Saccharibacteria bacterium; assembly: GCA_964629565.1. GTDB lineage: Bacteria > Patescibacteriota > Saccharimonadia > Saccharimonadales > Saccharimonadaceae > CAZVUH01. The sequence continues at coordinate 224 of CAZVUH010000036.1, forward strand.
ACCATAGTCTTGGTAGATACGCCCGCCGTTTGTCAGCCACACATCACTTTCTGTATACCCGTCATCAAGGATATAGCGCTCAGGTATAATTTTTCGAAGCAAAGCATCATCCCGGAAGATGAATTGTGCCGTATATTCTGTCTCGCTTCCCATAATTCGGGGTGAGACGTTCTCTCGAAAAAGCATGAGAACAGCATACTCCTCCTTGCTTCACTTGTTCAAGCATGAGTGTATTGTGATTAGTCCGCGGAGTGACTACTTTTCGGCAGGTGTAATATCGTGGGCAACCATGGCTGCTTGGAGTTTCGGCCGATCAAAGCCAAGGATGATGTCGCCTGCGACGTCGGTCACGGGGACGCCCTGGAAGTTACCACCGACTTTATCCATCAGTTCGTTATGGGCGGCTTCGTCTTCTTCGATATTTTTCGAGATATACGGAACGCCCAAGTGATCGAGCCATTGCTTCTCGGTCTTGCAGAATGCGCACCAAGTGGTGCTGTAAATGGTAATTTGTGGTGTTGCCGTATTACTCATGAATAATAGTCCCCTTGTTATTTACTATACATTTTATACTAAACGCTTGGTCCGCGTCAAGTGCCAGCCACCGCAGTTCGGACATTCGTAGACGTGCAGTTCGACATTTGGCTGGACGAGCATCTGGGTGTCGGCCGCGCTCACCGCCTGCTTTTCAGTCGGAAAACGTCGTTTTGCTGCACAGCTATCTTTCGGCTGGAATGGTTGGTGACGGATTGGGTGCTGACGACGAGGCATAATTAGTAGTTCCTGTGATAGCACTTATGCTATTCTATAAAGTATATTAAGCGTAATCATATGATAACACGAAGACATGAAGCTGGTTTTGCCCTACCGACGATCCTGATCGTATCTGTCGTGATGATTATTGTCCTGCTCGCGTCGGTCCAGTCTATCGTCAATATCAATATTGCTATCAACAATGATTATTATGTCCATCTGGCCGATTCGGCCGCCCAGGCCGGTGTTGTGAAAGCGAAAGAGTGTATCCGCGTCAACGGCACTGCTGGCTGGACAGACGCCAATCCACTCCGGCCGAACACAGGTTGTAATGGTGGCGCAGATTGTACGGCAGCCCAAAAGGTGGATGCGACAACCGGTTGGAAGTGTTATGTATTAGGTCAATCGAATGTTCCGAATGTGAAAACCACCTTCACTGTCGGTGGCCCTGTCGCTCTGGCTGATGGATCGAAGAGTATAACCGTCAGCTCGCAGGTACAGCTTATCCGTTCCAGCAATGCCGCCGTTTGGAAGACCTATAGTGGTGATGCCCGGTTCATTTACGGTGGCTCCACGACAACGGCAGTTCAGCTATCTTCTGTTATAGGCGGACAGAATTCTATTTGTGCGCTTTCCGTCTCGAATGCGCTCTATTGTCTGGGAAGTAATGGCAATTACATGTTAGGAACTGGTGATAATGCCCTTTTTTCTACTCCAACTTTTAAACAGCTCCACGGTGACCTAGATGGCAAGACTATAACCCAAGTTGCCGTTAACTCGATCCATGGTTGTGCGATTGCTGATAGCAAAGTTTATTGTTGGGGTGGTCAGCAAAATGATGCCCTAGGCACTAATGTGTCTGGTAATGCGCTGGTTCCGACGGCAGTTTATACCGGTGGTGCGCTAGCTGGTAAGACAATGACAACAGTCATGACAGCTGGTACGGGTGGTCTTATTGGCGGCATTACCGTCTATGCGCATACGTGTGCGCTTGATGATGCTGGAAATGCGTACTGCTGGGGGGCAAATGGCAATGGTGCTACTGGTGGCGGACAATCGGGTAACGGTACCGTTGGTGGCGGTAATGTGAGCGTACCAGCTGCTGTCGTTGGCGGATTGCAGTTTAAACAAGGTCAGATCGTAGGGGGCAGTTGGCATACCTGCGCCATCCGGACTAATGGCAAGCTCTATTGTTGGGGTG
>CAZVUH010000036.1:2277-3413 GCA_964629565.1 uncultured Candidatus Saccharibacteria bacterium
GGCAGTTGGCATACCTGCGCCATCCGGACTAATGGCAAGCTCTATTGTTGGGGTGCTGATAACAACGGACAAATTGGTAATGGTACGGGAGTCACTCATACAGGTACTCCTACTCAGGTGCAAGGAACCTCTATTCTTGACCTGGAGTATGCCGGTCAGACATTTAATGATATTACTGCCGGCCAAGCCCATAACTGTGCGATTTCAGATGAGAATAAAATGTGGTGCTGGGGACAAAATGCCCAAGGGCAACTTGGTCTTGGTAATACGACCGAAAGTCATGTAGCTCGCAAGGTCGCACTACCGAGTGGCGAGACTGGTTGGAAGAAAGTTGTCGCAGGTACCTATTGGACATGCGCGCTCACAGTTTCGGGCAAAGCGTATTGCTGGGGCGGTCCTTCAATAGCAGGAAATGCACCGTATATAGGAGACGGTGTGGTATCCGGTGCAAATCGTACGAGTCCTACGGCAGTCGTCACGAGTGGCGTGCTATCAGGAAAAACACTAGTTGATATATGGTGCACATACTCAACAGTCATTGCCGAAGACTCAAATGGTAAATTTTATTCATGGGGGGCAAATAATGCTTCAACCCTCGGCACGGGCGACAATAGTACACCAGATGCTTTTTCGCCTATCCTGGCAACTCACCTCAATAGTTTCAACATTACTAGCGGTGGCAGTAGCGTCGTTATACCATTCTAAGCGTGTTTTCTTTTATTGATGATAATGGTATACTAGCAAGCGTAGATGAGCACCTCTCACCGCAAAGATGATGAGACGCTTCCACCGCCGAACCGATCGACGGTCCTTTTATTGCTCGGCACTATTGGGGATACGACGTGGCGGATGTTTGCACCGGTTATCATTGGCCTGGCCGCTGGTATCTACGGTGATCGGATCTTTCATACCGATCCCCTACTGATACTGACGGGTGTATTGGCCGGTTGCGCTGGAGCAGGCCTGCTCATTCGTCAACAGCTAAAGAAAGTGAATAACAAGTAATGATGCACCAATTCGCCGCTATCGATCTTCATATCAGCATCGCCTCCGAGGCGCTGTTCAAGGTTGCCGGCTTTGCGATTACGAATGCGTTTATCACCGGCTTGTTGGGAAGTGCGATCGCCTTGGCTATC
>CAZVUH010000036.1:3513-6206 GCA_964629565.1 uncultured Candidatus Saccharibacteria bacterium
GATTACGAATGCGTTTATCACCGGCTTGTTGGGAAGTGCGATCGCCTTGGCTATCTTGGTATATGTGGCACGCTCCATTAAAAAAGGACGATACAACCGGTTCGTCGGATTGATCCAATGGGTCTTCGAGGGCCTCTTGGCGCAGATCAATGACATTATTCCCGACGCAAAGCTTGCGCGTAAGATTACGCCGCTCGCCGTAACGATCTTTTTCTTCGTCCTCATAAACTACTGGCTGAGTATTCTACCGGGTCTGGATTCGATTACGATCAATCATACTCCCGTCATCCGTAGCATGGCAGCCGACCTTAACTTCACGCTTGGTCTGGCGCTGATCGTCTTCGTGACTGTGCAGGTCTATGCGATCAGAACGCACGGTGCTTTCGGTAACGCCGGCCGCTATCTGCGTAATCCTTTCAAAGATCCGATCGCCTCATTTGAAGGTGCGCTTGAGCTGATCGGTGAAGTTTCACGCTACTCCGCTCTGGCACTTCGTCTGTTCGGTAACTGTTTCGCCGGTGAAGTGCTACTCATCGTTATCGGTGTGCTGGCAAGCTACTTTGCCGCCGTGACTTTGCCCTTCTTTATGATTTTCGAGCTGTTTATTGGCTTTATCCAGGCATATGTGTTCTTCGTCCTGACACTAATATTCACTGCCCTTGCCCAGGACGTCCATAGTTCCGACCATTCCCCTGCTGATCACCCCAAAGCGGCTGCCCAGCTGGAATGATACATAGTATATAATTATAGGTAATACATAAGGAGAAAAATAATGGAACAATTAGCATTCGGACTTGCCTACGCCCTGCCTGCACTTGGTGCGGCTGTCGGTATCGGTATCATCGGTGGCGGCGCGTTGAACGCCCTCGGCCGTAACCCAGAAAAATTAAGTGAAATCCGTACATTGATGATCACCGCGATCGTCTTTGCTGACTCGCTGGCCATCATCGGTATCATCGTGGCGATTATTGCGAAGTTCTTGTAGGAAGTAGACCATAGTGAATACACTAACGCAATTTGCTACGACTGAAAGCTCGAACAACGTCTTCGTGGCGCTTGGTATCGACTGGAAAATGCTGATCTTGCAGATCATTGCGTTCGTTATTCTGGTCGCACTGCTGGGCAAGTATGTCTACCCATGGCTGATGAAGTCAGTCGACGAACGTCAGGACGCCATCGAAGCCGGCGCCAGGGCGGCTGAAGAAGCCAAAGAAAAAGCCGAGAAGGCTGAAAAAGAAGTTGAGAAATTGATGGCACAGGCCCGCAAGGATGCCAAGGATATCGTCTCGACTGCCAAAGACGAAGCGACGGCCGCAGTTGCGACTGCGGAGTCGAAAGCTACGGATCGCGCCAAGAAGATCGTTGAGAACGCGCACGATCAGATCGAGAAAGATGTGATCGCTGCGAAAAAAGCGCTACACAACGAGACGCTTGAACTGGTGGCATCCGCGACCGAAACGATTCTGGGTGAAAAAGTTGACAGCAAAGCCGATCAAGCACTGGTCGCCAAAGCGGTCAAGGAGGCCAAATAATCATGGCCGGCCTGTCTCGACGCAAAATCTCCGGCTATGTAGCCGATAAACTGATCGGTGGGCGCAGTGACGTATTGTCAGAACTGGCGGCCTACCTGCTCGAGACAAAGCGCACCAAAGAACTGGAACTGATCGTCCGTGATATCGAAGACGCGCTTGCGGCACGCGGTGTCGTTGTGGCAGACGTTACATCGGCGCGATCGCTGACTGAGCAGTCACTGAAAGCGCTCGAACAGTTCGTGACACAAGAATCTGGCGCAAGCACGGTCACGTTCCGTCAAGCAGTGGATGAATCTGTTATCGGTGGTGTTCGACTGGCCCTTCCCGGCCGTGAAATGGATGCGACCGTACGGCGGAAATTAACGACATTAAAGACAAGTAAAGTATAAGGAAGAATAACGATGGCAGATATATCGGTAACAGAATTATCTAAAAGCCTACGCGATGCGATCGCCAACCTAGAGTCGACCGAAGGCCTGGATAAAGTTGGTATCGTTGTACGCGTCGGCGACGGCGTGGCGTGGGTACACGGTCTGAAGGACGCCGGTTATAGTGAAATGCTCGAAATCGAGAGCGGCGATACGACTGTAGAGGCGTTCGCATTGAACCTAATGGAAGATGAAATTGGTGCGGTACTACTTGGTAGCGAAGCGAAGGTCGCTGCCGGCGACAAAGTCCGCCTAAAAGGTACGGTTCTTGAAGTGCCAGTGGGTCCTGAATTACTTGGCCGTGTCGTCGATCCGCTCGGCCGCCCTCTCGACGGTGGTCCGGCTATCAAGACCAAGCAGATGGGCTTGGTTGAGCGTGAAGCCGTTGGTGTACTCGGTCGTAAGCACGTCCATGAGCCGCTGATGACTGGTATCATGGCTATCGATGCCATGTTCCCGATTGGTCGGGGGCAGCGTGAGCTAATCATTGGTGACCGCCAAACCGGTAAGACGGCTATCGCTATCGACACCATGATCAACCAGGCGCGCCAGAAGACCGGTGTCATCAATGTCTATGTGGCCATTGGTCAAAAACTTTCTAAGATCGCCCGGCTGATCGAACGCCTCAAAGAAGAAGGCGTCATGGACCAGACGATTATTGTCGCCACCGGTCCGTCTGACCCGGCTTCAATGCTTTACCTCGCACCATATGCGGCAACCGCCATGGGTGAAT
>CAZVUH010000037.1:0-2771 GCA_964629565.1 uncultured Candidatus Saccharibacteria bacterium
TGCCGCAGGCGATACAGGCCGAAAACGTGTCATTAACGATGTCGTATTTACAATTATCACATAGCGGACGACCTAATTTTGTACATCCAAAACAGGGGTGAGGAGCGACATATTCAAGTAGCTTATCAATCATTGTACTTTTTACGTTTTAAGGGGTCGTTTTGTTGATTATATCTTATATTAGGGCTATACTGTAAGGGACTATTTGTCAATAGAGCCTAGATAGAAGTGGAGGAAATCATGGCCCGGAAACAAAATGACGATCTACTCATCGAGGACGAGCTGGCAGCAGCTTTCCTGAATGACGACGATCTTACGACGACAGAATCTAATCCAGCACCAGCGGCTGAAGAGACATGGGAAGAGAGCGAGGATGATTTCCCGGGACAACTAGCTGTTGATGTCTACGAGACAGAAGACCGACTTGTCGTAAAAGCCCGCACTGCCGGTGTGAACAAAGAAGATCTTGATGTCAGCATCTCAGATGGTATCCTGACAATCAGCGGTACGCTTTCAAGCGGTGATGACACCGAAGCTACTAACTGGCACATCCAGGAATGCTACTGGGGCGAATTTAGCCGCACCGTTGCACTGCCTGTTGCCGTCAAGGAAGATGAAGTAGATGCCGTTCTCAAAGATGGCGTTCTGACCATTACCTTTGGTAAGATCAAGTCTGAGCAAGCTAAGAAAATTACGATTCAATAACTGAATCCTATTGTATTAAAATAACCCGGATCGATCCGGGTTATTTTAATTGTTGCTTGTAAATCGACGACTATGCGCCGCCAGCGAAGCTGCCGATAACGAAGTTGACGACCGCGTAGGCAAGAATAGCTACAACGATACCAACGATCGCGTAAAGAATCGTATTCTTCGCACCGGTTACCGCGCTACTGTCACCACCAGATACGGTGTAGCGAATACCACCGATGATCAGCATGATCACACTGATGGCACCGATAATGAAGAGGAGTACGTTCGTAATCGTCTTAAATATATCGTTATCACACGGATTGCCTTCTGAATCACGGAAGATACAAACACCCTCCTGGCTTGTTCCTTGAGCTGAACCCGCACCACCACCGATAGTTAAGTCGTCAGCAGCTGCAGCGACACCGACCAGCGGACTTGCGAGACTGAGGCTCAGTGCGAAGACTGGAACCAGCAGCAGGGCCTGGGCTGTTTTCTTTAAAATACTTTTCATGTTATTTCCTTTCTCGATTTACTTCACTAATTGTTATAACAGATTGCCGCATATTTGTTAAGGTTATTAGAACTGTCCCAGAACAAAGTTGACTATGGCAAAGGCCAGAATGGCGACAATGAGACCAACGATTGCATAAAGAATAGTGTCTTTAGCACCCTTGACGGCACTCGAATCACCACCGGATGTCGCATAGCGGATGCCCGAAATAACAATCACGATGACAGCAATCGCGCCAAGAATAAAGAGCAGGATGTTAACGATTGTCTTGAGACGGCTTTGTAGTGTCGGGTTCTTGGTCGCATCATCGGGGCTATCTACTGTCGTATCACTCCCCCCAGTTACCTGACAGACGGGTGCAGTCGGGTTTGCCGCACAGTCGGTAGCAGCAAAGACCGCCCCCTGAGCTGCGCCAACTACAGCTACGCTACATAAAACTGCTAACAGATACTTTATTTTTTTCATATGCTCTCCTTTAAAAGTTCCCTAGTACAAAGTTGACGATGGCGTAGGCTAGAATGGCGACGATAAGACCGACGACGGCGTAAAGAATCGTGTCTTTAGCGCCCTTGACGGCGTTGGAATCACCACCAGACGTAGCGTAGCGAATACCTGCGATCACGATTACAATGACGGCGATGACACCAAGTACATAAAGCAGCAGATTGACGATATTCTGAACTTCCGTCTTACCTCCATCAGCACTCCCGCCGGTACATATAACACTTGAGCTTCCGGTAGCACCGCAGGCGCTACCAACTGGATCGACGACCGCATAGACCGGAGTTGCCACCAAAGACAGAACGGATACAAATCCGATCATTATTAGGGATACTATTAACTGTGTTTTTTTCATCCTGCAATCCTTCCTATGACAAAATGTGTAATTGTAAATGCCAATATAATCAGCACGAGGCCAACGATCGAATAGAGGATACCGTTCTTGGCTCGTTCAACCTTACCCGCGTCCCCCTCGGACGTTGCGTACATGATGCCAGAAATAATAATGACGATGACGGCGGCGATGCCACCAACCCAATAGACAGTAGTTAGGACACCGTTCAGAATATCTCCCGCTGAAGCCGTTGAAATACCGTGGGCCCCAGTACCGCCCGTTTTCGTGAGATTCCCGACAATAATATTAACGATAACGACCGATAGCATTGAGATAATCAGACCAACGACAGCATTCAGCACTGAATTCTTTCCCGCGGCAATCTTGTCTTGCGCCCCGGCACCGGTAATATAGATAAAGCCGCCATATATGATAAACGCGACGCTCGCGTATGCTACCAGCTGAAGGATAATCTCAACGAAGTTGAAGGCTATCGTTAAGATGACCGTCTTCGGGTCGCCATCTATCTTGAAATCTTTGCCATGACAGGTGCCGACACCGCGGTACCATGTTGGAAATGTCAAAATGCGGTCGGTACAAGCAGCCGATGCCGTGGTCGAGGGTCCGATAAGGGCCGTCGAGGTGCCTCCGACCAATATCGCAAAGATCATCGCACAAACATATGTAGATACTCGTTTCATCAGAATGCTCCTCCTGGCAATATGAACTGCA
>CAZVUH010000037.1:2871-6129 GCA_964629565.1 uncultured Candidatus Saccharibacteria bacterium
GTGATATGTGGGAGTCGCGTACAAAAATCCCGCACGGTAGAATGTCTGTGCGGAAGTATCTTCTTGTTGCCACAACCCTACTAGTGGCTTGTTTTTTGTACACGTTCACCTCGAGTACACCTGTTCATGCTGCCGATGCGCAGTTAACGGGTTCTGGTATTACTTACAACGGTCAGACATATTCCGGACCGAATACGGCTCGGGGAACTGAGGCTTTCAATCTTCCGAAAGACACTGTTTACTATGTTTATACGGAAACAGCGGGATCAGGTAACGGGGGTGCCACGCCAAAAGCACACCTGATTTACTTCGCACCGGGTGCCGATCCGAATACCGCCACCCAGGCGAACTACCAAACATTCGATCATCCTTCAGGAGCAGAGTACACCAATCCATCAGCCACGCAGACGATATCGGTCGAGCAAACAGCGGCTACTAATCCAACCAACGCCGGAGGCACCACCTCATGTGCCGTCGAGGGCATCGGTTGGATCGTCTGCCCGGTTACGAGCTTCCTCGCCAAGGGCATGGATATCATCTATAAGATCGTCAGCGAGTTCCTTGTCGTACGACCACTAGAGATCACGGGCGACAATGCAATGTACCGGGCCTGGTCTGTTATGCGGAATTTCGCTAATATCGCGTTCGTCATCGCATTTATGGTGGTTATTTACTCACAACTCACCAGTGTTGGCCTGAGCAATTATAGCGTTAAAAAGCTGTTGCCACGTGTCATCGTGGCAGCGATCCTCGTCAATACCTCATACTGGATCTGTGCCGTTGCGATTGATATCTGTAATATCCTCGGTTACAGCCTACAGGATATGTTCATCAGCATACGGAACTCGCTAGTTGGCAGCGAAGGAAACTCCTGGGATATCATCAGTTGGGAGAGTATAAGTAGCTTCATCCTGTCCGGTGGAACTATCGTCGCCGGAGCCGGCATCGCTACCTATCTGGGGCTAGCAGCAGTCGGTGGAACGGTAGGAATTACCGGCCTCATATTCCTGTTATTGCCGCTCCTGTTATCTGTTCTGTTCGTAGTACTGATGACTTTCCTCATCTTAGCCGCCCGTCAGGCAATCATCACCATTCTGGTGGTCCTGGCGCCACTAGCATTCGTCGCATATCTATTGCCAAACACTGAGAAATGGTTCGAAAAGTGGCGCAGCACACTCTTTACGTTACTGCTGGTGTTCCCGGGATTTTCACTCATATTCGGTGGGTCACAGCTTGCAGCTTCCATTATCATCCAGAATGCCAACTCTATAAATATGATCCTACTCGCCATGGCGGTGCAAGTCATGCCGCTCGCGATCACACCGCTGCTTCTGAAGCTCGGTGGCGGTGTGCTCAACCGTTTCGCCGGTATTGTCAACAATCCGACAAAAGGTATGTTCGATCGCGGCAAAGCCTGGTCAAAAGAACGGCTCGAGGCTAACCAGGCCGCTAAGATGAAGCGCTTAGCCGAGAACCCGGCAGCCATCCGGCGCATCAGTCCAAGCCGGGTCGCTTATGCCCGCAACCAGAAGCGCCGCCGACGCGAAGCCTGGAAGGCCGCCAACGAGGCAACGGCCGACGGACACTGGAAGAATACCGCCGGGTACCAACGCATCCAGCAGCGTAATCTTGAAGCCAATCAAATTGGCGATGCTGGAGAGTCATTAGCACAGGCAGCCTACAACCGTAGCAAGGTTACCGATGTTCGTGTCCAAAACCGTGATATCACGGCACGTCTGGCTAAGCTCGATGTCGACGTCACCGATGCCGAAGCCAATGTCCAGTGGGAAAATCTTCGTGCTGGTGAATCCGCAGATAATATAATACCCGCGCAACTTGCCGCCCAGGCGCTCCATGCCCGTACGCAGACACGTGAAGGTCTGGTGGCCGCGCAGCAACTTAAAGCCGCGCAGCACGAACAGCAACAGGACTTTGCGCGGGCACTCCGTGGTGACGAATTCCTGCAGGCTCGCGCTGGTGGAATTTCCGAGCACGGTGCCGATGCGGCGCTGGCAGCCGCCATCGCGACCGAGCGTCAAGCGTACGGAAAATCCGTGGAAGAAGCCCGTCAGATCGTCAAGCACTTCAATCTCAGTTCTGAAGAGCGTCAAGATCATGCACTCGGTCGCGTTGTCGTGAAGACGGATGGCAACGGCAATACCCGTGCCTTCAACGCAAATAATATCTTTACGCGTGAAGCCGTGATCGAAGATCAGATCGCCACTGGAACCGTCGAGCAAGCCGAGCAGCTTGTGGCACTATCCGGTAGTCAGCTGGCAGAGTTCAGGACTACTATCTCAGACGCGGTTGCAAAATCAGGACTTGGTAGTAAGACGGTCTACCTTGGAGGCGCCACGATCAACGAGATTGCCAAAGGTAACATTACCTCCGAAGCTAAACTTGTCGGTATCGTACAGGATAACATTGCCAAAGGAAAATTCTCACCAGAGAAATTGGCCGGGCTTGATAAGGATGCTGCCAAGCGACTTGTTAACGCCATCCGTGCCGATACCTCGAATATGGATCCGAATCTCGTGGCGGATTACACTGCCGCTGTCCGTGCGCTCAGCGATTACGCTGCCGACGCTCTCAGGCACCGCGACCTGAAGACCACGATTCCAAAGAACGCATTGCCATACATTACGGAAATCAGCGATATTAATGCTGTCAACCGGCCGTTAACACCGGAGGATGAATAATATGACGGAACGAATTATCGAACGAGCCGTCGAGGCGATTGAAAGCGGGGAACCGATTGAAGCTCTGGCTATCGTCAATGATGCTATTGAAGAACCGGCTCGGGCTGAAGAAGCAAAGGAGGAGATGGTCAAAGAAGCGTACGAAAAAGGGGCTTTCAGCGACGCGGCGATAGGGGAGGCAATCCGCAAGCAGAGCAAACGGCGAAAGATCGCCCGCAGCGAGGATCCCGAAATCAACCGCATGATGATACGAAGTTTCTATCGCAACCGTCATCTTTAGTGTCTTTTCCAATATGCTTGCATTTTCTCCATTTTTGGTGTATAGTATGACTATAAATCACTAAAGTTAGCGTACGCCTAAAATCAAGACGTGCAAGGAGCTACCACCAGTTATGAGCGAACAATACCCTGATAGTAATCAATCCACGGGCATCAATCCGGAACAACTACCTCCACTTGAGCCGACTGCACAAGTACCACCAGTACATAGTGACAAGTTGAATGACCCTCAATATTGGAATGATAAGTTTCAGGAAAAAAGCGCAAAAGTTCCTTTGGA
>CAZVUH010000038.1:0-6119 GCA_964629565.1 uncultured Candidatus Saccharibacteria bacterium
GCCGTGTATTGACTGCCGCACCCATGATCCGCTTACTGCTCGAGACAATTGCGAGCGGCGCCAAGGCGAATGGAATACCGAAACTCAGGATGACCTGGGAGATAATCAGTGCCCTGGTCGGGTCGACCGAGAAGGCCAACAGCAAGATCGACGGAATGATCACGACGCTGCGCCTGACAAGCGGGTGGACCTTGCGCTTTAATAATCCGGCCATGATCACTTCACCAGCTTGCGTTCCAACGGCGGTCGAGGCAAAACCCGACACCAGCAAGGCCAGTGCGAATAACCAGGCGACCAATGGTGTCGTCACCCCGCCGAGCGCATCGAAAATACCGGCCAATGAATCGACGGCGACATTGTCCCGAAGGGCTGATGCCGCCAGAAGCAGCATGGCGATATTGACGCTGCCGGCAAAGACCATGGCGACACCGACATCAATCTTGGTAGCCCGCAGAGTTTCCCGCAGCCGCCTTCCTTTCAGCCGACCGTGACGATTCCGTGAAAGCGCCGAATGCAGATAGACGACGTGCGGCATAATGGTGGCCCCTAGCATCGCCACGGCCAGCAGGACCGTATCAGTCCCCTGCAGTCTAGGAACGAGCCCTGCGAACATCAGCCCGGCTTCGGGAGGATGCATCACAAGACCGGCGAAAAAGCCGATCGGAATAATGATCAGCAGCCCGATAATAACCCGTTCGTAGAATTTCTGACCCTGCCGGCTGTAAGTCGCGAGCAACAATAACGATACCAAACCGGTGATCACACCGCCGGCGACGAGCGGCACGTCGAAGAGCAGGTTGAGCGCAATCGCCCCACCGATGACCTCGGCAAGATCGCACGAAGCGGCCACAAGCTCTGCCTGGACCCAGTAGGCAATCCGGCTCTTGCGACCAAGTTTCGTTGCAACTACCTCCGGCAAGCTTTGACCCGTGACGACACCGACTTTAGCAGAAAGATATTGAACCAACATCGCCATCAGGTTTGCCACCACCAACACCCATAACAGCAAGTAGCCATACTGGGCACCAGCACTGAAATTAGCCGCGAAATTACCCGGATCCACATAGGCTACCGCCGCGACGAACGCGGGACCGAGCAGCGAGGCGACTTTACGTGCTTTTTGAACCATGATTGTATCCTCTGGGGATGAGTAGGGCGCGACTATCCGTCACGCCCATCCCCTCCTGTCTTTCTGTATTGCCTAATCTTTCTTGCTTGTGCCAGCGTTCACTTCGTAACTCGTATTGGTACTCTCAAAGAAGTTGACCAGCTCGAGCGTGTCATTGGCCGCGGCCATCCATTTGGCTGGATTGGAAACCTTGTAGTGCGCACCGAAACCGAGCTCCTCCAGACGACGGTCAGTCAGATACTTTACATACTGGTTGACGTAATCAGCGTTGAGCCCCAGGATACCGTTCGGCAGCAGGTCGCGGTTGTACTGCTCTTCCATTTCCACGGCGTCAAGGATCATCTGCTTGATTTCGCCTGCGAATTCTTCGGTCTGCAGGTCTTCATTCTCTTCGAGCGTGGTGAGAATCAGGTTGATACCAAACTTGAGGTGCAGCGATTCGTCGCGGATAATCCAGTCCATGAGAGAACCGAAGTTACGCAGCAGATTGCGCTGACGGAAGCTCAAAGCTACCATAAAACCACTGTAGAACCAGATACCTTCAAGGATGATATTGTACGCGATCAGATTCTTGATGAAATCCTTTTTGCCTTCGGTCGTCGTAATATCAAGCGTCTCTTCCGTCATTCGCTTAATGTACTTCGTTTCAAACTCTTCCTTGGCGGCCATCGACGGGACATCGACATGCGCCGCATACGCCTTATCGCGATCAATCGGGAACGTCTCGAGCACATATTCGAAGCTCATGCAGTGGTTGGCCTCTTCCCACATCTGCTTTGCCAAGTAAAGGTGACATTCGGCAGCATTGACGTATGGGTACACGCCAAATGCCAGCGCTTTGTTCACGAGCAGCTCGTTCGGATTGAAGTAGCTCATCAGGAACTCCAACGCATGACGTTCCTCGTCGGTCATCTTCTTCCAATCGCTCAGATCCTGCCCGAGCTGAATCTCGTTCGGAAACCAGGTGTTCGCCACCGCTTGGTCATACAAATCCATTGCCCATTGGTAATGGACTGGTTTGAGCAAAAGCCCGTCCTGGATGCCTGTACCTAAAATTCCTGCCATATAGCCCTCCTATTCACATCCATCACAGATGGTTAAGCTTGCCGGGTCGAGCGGTGCGGCAACCTGACCGTTGGCTTGCGCCTCTTCATTGGCCAGCGCCTGCGCGTTAGCCATTGCGGCATCGATTGCTGCCAGTTTCTCTTCTAGTGTCATTTCGTCGTTTAGAATTGCGTTTGCGTTCATGATTTTGTCCCCCTATTATTTTGTCTTGTATGGTGTGCTATTTTAGTTATCTTGGCCATCGTTCATATCTACACTCCTGCCTTGGCAAATCCAAAGCCGACTTTCTTGCCACTGCTTTTTGCGATCTCCTCGGCCTTATTGACTTTCGTCGTGCTCTGCTCGGCCTGGTGGCGTGGCTTCACATGTAGGTAGTAGGTCGTCTTAAGGCCGCGCTTCCAGCACTCGCTGTAGATTTTTACGTAGTCATCGATATCGCGGGTCTCAAGATACATGTTGCGTGAAATCGCCTGGTCAACCCACTTCTGCGCCCTGGCAGCCACTTCGATGAACGAATACGGACTGAGTTGGAAACTGGTCTTGTAGACATCTTTGACGTTTTGCGGAATGACATCAATCGTCTGGATATCACCCTGGTTTGCCAATACTTCATCTTTGACTTGCTCCCAGAGATCAAGCTCTTTCAGGGTACGAACAAGATTAGTGTTCACTTCCAGGAATTTACCGTTCAATGTTGAGCGGCTGAAAATCTGCGCAAATTGCGGATCGAGACCAGGTGTCGTACCGGCGATGTGTCCGATGTTAGCCGTCGGTGCGATAGCCATCAGGGTGGCGTTACGCATACCCTTTTTGACTTTCTTACGGAGTGAATCCCAGTCCAGGCGCTGCTTGCGGTTGACGTCAACTTTCACGTTACGGTCGCCTGCAAGCTCATCGAGCGTGTCGATCGGCAGGATGCCCTTGCTCCACCCGCTTCCCTTGAAGGTCGGATAAATGCCTCGGGTCTTTGCCATCTCGGCCGATTCATCGATAGCGTTATAGCTGATGAATTCGACGAGCTGGTCGATCAGATCGTAGGCTTCTTCCGATTCATAGCTGTGACCGAGTTTTTCGATGACGTCCGTAAAGCCCATGACACCCAGGCCGAGCGCGCGGTTCTGCGTATTGCTATGCATCGCTTCGGGAATCGGCGTGTTGGTGATGTCACACAGATTATCAAGCTGACGGATAGCACTGCGCGTACTGGCCGCGAGCCGGTCGAAATCCCAGGTCTTGTCTTCCTTCAGATGTGCCGCCAGGTTGATGCTGACCAGATTACAGACGGCCGTGTTGTTCTCGTCCTGCGGCAACGTGATTTCCGTACAAAGGTTCGACAGGTGGATCGTGCTGGTATTGTTGTTCAGCGCGCGGACATTGATCGTGTCTTTCCACGTCAGCCATGGATGACTGGTCGCCTGCAGGGTGATCAGGATCTGACGGAATTGCTGCAAGGCACTTACTTTTTTAAACTCGCGCATCTCGCCGGCTTCGGCTTTCTTGATATATTCAGCGTATCGTTTGCTGAACTCAGCGCCATAGAGCTCCGGGAGATCGGAGACCTCAGCCGGGTCAAACAAATACCAATCCTGGTCTTTTTGGACACGCTTCATAAATTCATCAGAAATGAAGACGGCGGTGTTTGCTAGGCGGGTACGCAGATATGGATCACCGGAGTTTTGCTTGAGATCCAAAAACTGCGGAAAGTTCAAGTGCCAGTTTTCCATATAGAGCGCCGCGGCGCCGGCTTTCTTGCCTTTTCGTGAAACCGCGAAAAGCGCCGTATCGATCATCTTCATAAATGGAATCGGGCCGGTACTTTCGGTGTTGGTCGTCTTGACCGGACTACCGGCAGCACGGAGCTTGTTGAGTGAAATGCCGATACCACCCGTTCCTTTGGCGATCCACATGACGTCGCGTACACCTTTGGCGATCGACTCCATGTCATCCTGCACTTCAAGCAGGAAGCAGTTGCTGAGCTGCGGGAACGAACCGCCGGCGTTCACTCGGGTCGAGCCGCCAGGCACATAATCGAGATTGCTCATGTGTTCGTAGAAATCAAGCGCCGCAGCGGTCGGATCTTTCTCATTAAAGCTCAGACCCATGGCAATGCGCATATGGGTGAATTGGGGAACTTCGATCGGCTCACCACTTTGTTTGCGCAGTGCATAGCGGTTTTTATTCGTCACCACACCAAGGTACTTGCTTAGGTTGTCACGCTCCGGACGGATAGCGGCCGCCAGTTTTTTGATATCAAATACTTTGTCGCTCATGCGTTCATCAAGCAGACCGTCTTTGATGCCCTGCTTGATATAAGCCGGGAAGTGCTTTTCGTGCAGTTTCTTCAGTTCCTCAGCCGTTTCGTAATCGCCCAGGATGTTTTTGTAGATATTCTTCAAAAGTAACCGTGCGGCTATGGTGTCAAAATCCGGATCGTCCTTCACGTTCTGTAGTGCCGTGTGGATGACCGCTTCATCGAGCTGTTCACTGGTGATACCGTCAAATAATGTCAATTGCAGCTCTGTCGCTACTTGTACTACCTTGCTGATCTGATCCGGCAGTCCCTCAGAAGCCTTCACGAGCGCCAGGTTGATCTTGTTGGCGTCAAATGGTTCGCGGGTGCCGTCGCGTTTTACCACATGAATTCCGTTCATATAGTTCCCCTATTTTATGTTATTGCACACAGCCACCTCCCTCAAAGTGACAATACGAAACCACACATCCTCGGCGGATGCCATTCACCTCATGTGCGGTTTGCATTACTGTGTATTTTATTGAACTACTACATATGTAGTGTCTGTATAGAATAATAGACCCTACATATATGGTTTTCAAGCATTTTACTGTGTTTTTTTGACTACAGGATAAAAAAGCTTACGCTCACCTCTTAGAAACAAGGCCTAGTGTCATGTTTATTATTTACAACGCTATATATGGTGTGGCAAAAGAAAAAGACGCCGTGCGTCTTTCATGCTGCCTGGCGGAGAGAGAGGGATTCGAACCCTCGAGAAGATTGCTCCTCTACACGCGTTCCAGGCGTGCCAGTTCAACCACTCCTGCACCTCTCCGTACAGTTCTTCATTCTACAAGATATCTTGCGAGTGTTCCAGCGCGGTTGTAGAAAACACGCCAGGCTTATGGTTGCCGCAAACGCGACTAGCTCCCTATAATATAAGTAATGCCTTCACGAAAAGCCGCCACACCAGTCATCAAACTCAAAGACCTTACAAAACGGTTCGGCATCGGAGCTGCGGAACATTTTGCGCTCGACGGGGTGGATTTGGAAATCGAGAAGGGTGAATTCATCACGATCATGGGACCGAGCGGCTGCGGCAAGACGACGCTACTCAATATCCTTGGACTCCTGGATCGGCCGACTGACGGCGATTACCTGCTTGAAGGCCGGCCGATCGAGAATCTCAGCGCAGCCCGCCATGCCCGCATCCGATCAGAGCAGATCGGTTTCGTGTTCCAAAGCTTCAATCTTATTCCACGCATGAACGTGATTGAAAACGTGGCACTACCACTCACGTATAAAGGTATTCGCCGTACCAAACGCTTCAAAGAAGCCAGCCGGGTGCTGCGCAACTTCCACCTTCAGGAGCGTGAATACTATATGCCGTCACAACTTTCCGGCGGCCAAAGCCAGCGCGTGGCCATCGCACGTGCTCTAGTCAATAATCCGTCGATCATTCTGGCGGACGAGCCGACCGGAAATCTCGACAGCAAGTCGAGTCATATCGTCATGGAGGAGCTCTCCGATCTACATAAGCGCGGCAATACCATCATCATGGTGACGCACAATCCGAAATTGACCACCTATGCCAGCCGTGTCATCCATATGCTCGACGGCAAGATCGCCAGCGATACCAAGATCCCGGTCACCGCCAAATCAAAGAGCGAGAAAGTGCCGTTGAATCATAAGGCG
>CAZVUH010000039.1:0-1933 GCA_964629565.1 uncultured Candidatus Saccharibacteria bacterium
TGGAGGGACCACTGGGGCTTGAACCCAGGACACCCTGCTTAAAAGGCAGGTGCTCTAACCAGCTGAGCTATGGTCCCGAACTTTACAAAGATATCATTTTACAGGGGTATTTGTCAATGTTTGCTTTTGCTGTGTTTCGGTGTTTTAGCAAAGAGGAGGTCGACGAGTGCCGCCACTAATCCAAGCGTCACGAGCCACACCCGATGCTCCATGAACCAGTTGTATACCTGCAAACCGTCACCTTGAAGTGCCAGGCTTGAGCCGAGTGGTTCAACAAGTAACGCGACGGCCAGGAGAGAAAATAAAAGCGCGCCGATGACCTGCTCCACTTTCTTGTGATAGGTCGGTCCGCTTAGAAGCAGTAGCAAGGCTGGAAGTAAAACCAGGACGACCGACACGACCGTTAGCAGCGGTGGCGTTGTCAGATCAAACCCATGCTGCTGAACAAGGGGCGTTAACTGGTCGGCCCAAAGGCTGCTCAGCATAGCACCGGCGGCAAGTGCCAAGCCAAGCACGCCAAACCGGCGTTTGGTCACATAAGCCAGTACGAACAAGGCTACGAGTGCTACTGCATAGACGATGATGACGTTCATGCTTCTAGTATACTACGCACCGACTTTGTCTTTTTTATTGCGCCGCTTGGCGTTAATTTCAACGTAGTCGATAATCGCGCTTGCAACATCACGACCGGTCACCTTCTCGATGCCGAAGCCGGGGCTGGCATTCACTTCAAGAATCAACGGACCGCGATCCGAGCGCATCATATCCACACCGGCGACGTTCAATCCCATCGCTTTGGCTGCCTTAACGGCCATTTTACGCTCTTCTTCGGTGAGTTTTACCTTCGTTCCCTCACCGCCCTTGTGAAGGTTTGAACGGAAATCATCATCAAGACTCTGGCGCTTCATACTGGCAACTACGCGCGAACCGACCACGAATGCCCGGATATCCGTACCGGCCGACTCTTTGACGAATTCTTGCAGAAGAATGTTCGTGCCATCATCGTTCGTCAGGTAGAATGCCTGAAGTACGGACTTGGCGGCCTTTTTCGTCTCGGCAAGCACGACGCCGTTACCGTGCGTACCACGGGCCAGCTTGATAATCACCGGCATGCCGCCAAGTTGCTCCAGAAGGTCGTCGATATCGGTCGTATTACGCGAGACGACCGTCTTTGGAATACCGACACCGGCTTTCGCCAGGAGCTGCATGCTGCGCAGCTTGTCACGCGAGCGGGTGATCGCGATGGAACTTGAAAGCGTATACGCACCCTGCATCTCAAGCTGGCGCACGATGGCCGTGCCATACTTGGTCATGTTCGAGGCGATTCGCGGAATGATGGCATCGAACTGGCCGAGATCTTCACCTTTGTAACTGACCGTCGGATTGCTCCGTTCAATGGAGGCGTAACAATCGCGGTATTTGATGACGCGAACATCATGGCCGCGTGCTTTCGCCACTTCTTTAAGGCGTTTCGTCGAGTAGTTTCCTGGTCCATTGGAAAGAATCGCTATTTTCATACCTGCTCCTCCTGTATATTACGTTGTAATGCTTCTGAACGAAGTTTCTCTTCTTCGAGGAGCGGATTGCCTGTGGCAACGTCGACGATGAATTTTCCGTTCAATGTGGCGCGTCCGATCAAAACCGGATATACCTGAGTACTCCGATCCGCTAGGGTGAATGATGCGTTGATGCGTCGGCCTTCGATGACGACCGGCAGTTTAACTTTATACCGTATCTGCTCGTGGCCCATGGAGCTTGCCACTTTCACGCGGTCGTAATGTTCAAAGACCTGTTCGTGCTGATAGATTTCGTGATCTCGTGAAGCGAACCGTACGACCAGACCGGCGTCGGTTTCCTGAATCGTTGTTGCCCATATCGAAGATGATCGTGCTCCCGTATCAATCCGGGCGTGCAGGGTTGTGTTGCCGAGGGT
>CAZVUH010000039.1:2033-3164 GCA_964629565.1 uncultured Candidatus Saccharibacteria bacterium
AGTACGAACCTCTTGTCTGGATTTTTGTTGGTAATAGCCTGGATTTCTTCAGGCGATGAGACGACAAAATTAAGTCGGCCCTTTGAGCCTTCATTATCTTTTAGGACCGCTTTCTCGCCCAGTTCCGGCAAACGCCGCATCAGTTCGGCCGTCGGGCCATAGAGCGTATGCGGCCACGCTTTAATCCCTTGGGTCCAAAGCAGGAATTCCGTACTGAGTTTATTGTCGAGCAGCAGCCTGTTGAGATAGGTGTCTGTATATTGGATTCCCAGATGTTCACAATACAGTGTTATGGCATGTGCCTCGATCCAGAACTTGCCGACATGACGGATAATAACGAGATCAAATTCACGTAAGTCAAACTTTTTCTCGGGATGATAGACCCCCAGCTTGTCATGCTCGAGTTCAAAGAACAGCTCCGATATCTCGCAGTTTTCCACTTGTATGTCGTCATCTGCAACAAGTCCACGGATTCTATCCGCAAATGCATCGGCTTTCTGCATCGTTTCTGCCGTCTTGGCCCTGGCTATCAATAAAACTTTCTTCATCTAGGCTCCTTATACTGCATACCGAGCAGGATCATGTTCATTCGTCGGATTAAATTAGGCAGACAGATATCCCGATTATACGCTTGTGGTAATGCGGCATCAATCTTGTCAATTTCTATAATTACTGTTAAATTATAACATAAATATGATATAAAATCAATATATCACCCTAGAAGATGCCTCGTTTTTTTGCACCGTCAAACTGCTCAAGCAGTTCCTTTTGTTTCTTCGTAAGCTTCGTCGGAATATCAACGATGATACTGACGATATGAGCACCGCGCTTATCACTACGGAGATGTGGAACACCATGCCCCGACAGCTTGAAATCAGTACCGCTCTGCGTGCCGGCGGGAATCTTCATCCGGACGGTACCATCGACCGTCTCAACATCGATCTCGGTGCCGAGCGCGGCATCCACCATAGGAATGTGCTCCTCAGAGAGAATCAGATCACCCTCACGCGTAAACTTCTTGTGAGCCTTAACACGGATATTGACATATAGATCGCCGCGGCTACCGCCACCAATTGCCTCGCCTCGTTCACGCAACCGGATCGTGGCACCGTCGTCGATACCAGCCGGAAC
>CAZVUH010000039.1:3264-5477 GCA_964629565.1 uncultured Candidatus Saccharibacteria bacterium
GCGGCTTTTCGAAAAGCCTTTTTTATTTCATCAGCGCTGGCATCTTTCGACACACCCAATACTTCATAATAATCACGCTTACTCATATCTGTTACTAGTATAAAAAACTAGCACTCAAAAGTAAAGAGTGCTAGTTTTTTGAAGAAGCTAAACGTCGTCGCGGTGTCTGCTGCCAAGTGTCACCAGGCTGACGAGCAACCAGCCGACAAGCGCATAGATCAGGATCGCGACCAGCGAACTCAGTTCGAAGACTGAGCTGCCGTACTGCGGCTGATAGTTGAAAATGCCGTAAAACGGTGCCGCGAACGCTCCGCTTAAGTTATAAATGAAATCGACAAACGCATTACCGCGGTTTGCGGCCAGAAGCAACAGCAACATTCTGAGGGCCAGCAATATGACGATCACTCCGACGATGAACCAGATTACCCGTTGCGCCACCACGACGCCCGGCACACTCGCTGCCCGAGATACTCTCTCCCGGCGGACCGTTCCCCCGCTTACCGGTTCGTTAGTCGTTTCAACTTTTGTCTCTTCAGTATCTCTGTCCATTGTAAGTCTCCTTTATTTTCTATCGTCGCACCATCTTCACGAGCCACAGCAGGATGACCGCACCAACAAGTGCAACCAAGAAGCTGTAGATATTGAAGCCGGTCACACCCTCGCCGCCGAACAGGCTAAAGACGAAGCCCCCGATAAAAGCACCGACGACACCCACAACGATATTCGCCAGTATGCCCATCTGCCCATCTGTTTTTTGGATCATGGAGGCAATCCAGCCCGCCAGTCCACCTAGTATTATCCATCCAATGATTCCCATAACGCGCCTCCTTTGGTTAGATATTTGTACTTTTATTATACCCCGAATGTTAGACAGGAGGCACGAATTGTCCCAATCCTCAGGGGTGCTACCGTTAAGTTTAAGGTAAATACTACAACAGTATAGAGGTGAGCGCCAAAATAAAATCCGCACCCAGTGTGGGTGCGGATTTTGCTCTAGTCAACCGGTTCTATTTTTTATCGTCGTCGACGACTTCACCTTCGACCGGCTCATCCTTGTCGGATTTTTTGCCGTCTTCATCCGAAGCGGTTGCTTCCTCGGTCTGGGCGGCTTCATACAATTTTGCCCCGATCGGCATGATCGTATCCGTCAGCTTCTTAGCAGCAGCCTCTAGGCTGTCCTTGTCGGCTGATTCATCTTTCTGAACTTTCTCAGCCTCCTCAACGGCAGCATCGATCGTTTTCTTGTCATCATCCGAAATTTTGTCTTTATGCTCATCCGGTAATTTCTTCGCCTGGTAGATCGCGTTCTCCAGCTGGTTGCGAGCATCGACGGACTCACGCTTTTTCCTGTCCTCGTCAGCATGCGCTTCGGCTTCTTTCTGCGCCTTCTCGATGTCTTCCTTGCTCATGTTTCCACTGTCCTGGATAGTAATCGACTGTTCCTTGCCGGTACCCTTGTCCTTTGCCGTGACGTTCAGGATACCATTGGCATCAAGATTAAATGTAACTTCGATCTGCGGCACGCCGCGTGGAGCGGGCGCGATTCCATCAAGCACGAACGTACCGAGCGACTTGTTGTCGGCAGCCATTTCACGTTCACCTTGCAGCACATGAATTTCCACTTGCGGCTGATTATCGGCATAGGTTGAGAAGACCTGGCTTTTACTCGTAGGAATGGTGGTGTTGCGATCGATCATCGCGGTGCGAACGCCACCGGCCGTTTCGATACCGAGCGTCAGTGGTGTTACGTCGAGCAGCAGGACGTCCTTAACGTCACCTTGCAGCACGCCACCCTGGATTGCCGCACCGACGGCGACAACCTCATCAGGATTGACACCTTGGAGGGGATCTTTACCAAAGATACTCTTTACCTTTTCGACGACGGCTGGCATTCGGGTCATACCACCGACCAACACGATCTCATCGATATCGCCCGCTTTGAGGTCGGCATCTTTGAGGGCTTTTTCGACAGGACCAGCAAGACGGTCGATCAGATCCTTGACGAGCTCCTCTAGCTTGGCGCGGGTGAGGGTATATTCGAAATGCTTCGGACCATCCGCATCGGCCGTAATGAAGGGCAGGTTGATTTCATAGCTGGTCGTACTGGAAAGTTCTTTCTTCGCCTTCTCAGCCTCATCCTTCAAACGCTGGAGCGCGGCGTTGTCCTTCTTAAGATCGACGCCTTCCGTTTTCTTGAATTCTTCAATGAAGTG
>CAZVUH010000040.1:0-5186 GCA_964629565.1 uncultured Candidatus Saccharibacteria bacterium
CCGAAAGTGGCTCTGGCTGCCGGTACGACGTATGTGACGACATTAGATTTCCAAGTTGTCTCTCAGAAGACCGGCCCGAACGGCCGAACGCTCGATGCCTCAAAGACCGGAGGGGCTATTGCTACATACCTGACGGGTAAGAGTGATGCCATCAAAGCCGCGACGAAAGCAGTACCGCCTCGTGTCGTCTATACGCGTCAATACAGCAAAACGGATACCGGCATATCGGCTTTGTTCGCCAATTTCGCCAAAGATCATCCCGGTACCTACGGTGTCCAGTATATCGAGCTGTCGGGCGCGCGCCGACGGGCCGGCTACAATGCGGACAAGAAGTTCGTGACCGCAAGTACCTATAAGCTTTTCGCGGCATACGGCACGTTGAAGCGGATCGATAAAGGCGACTGGAAGTGGAGCGATCAGATAACGGGCGGAAAAGATGCGGCAAAGTGTTTCGACGATATGATCGTGGTATCAGACAATGCCTGCGCGCAAGCGTTCGTGAAGAGAATCGGCAATAGCAACCTGGACAAGGATTTGCGGGACATCGGCATTTATAATACGACCTTCCAAATTGAAAATTACCGCACGACACCGAACGACCTGGCGACATTTCTGGCTGCGCTTCAATCAAGCCAGCTGCCGCTTTCCTCGTCCAGCCGTAGCACATTGATCAGTGCCATGAAGCGAAATGTCTATCGGCAGGGTATTCCGGCCGGTACGAGCGCAACGGTGGCCGATAAGGTCGGTTTCTTGTGGGATCTCCTGCACGACGCAGCCATCGTTTACTCGCCAAAAGGTACGTACGTGCTGGCGGTCATGAGCGACAAAAGCAGCTGGGCGAACATTGCCGAACTGACGCGTCAACTAGAGAAACTCCGCGGTTAGTTTTCTTGACTACCCCTATAATTACCGCTATAATACACCAGTATTCCCGCGTAGCTCAGTGGTAGAGCGGTTGGCTGTTAACCAATAGGTCACTGGTTCGAGCCCAGTCGCGGGAGCCAAGAGTTTATCTAAGAATAAAGCTGCCAAAGTGGCAGCTTTATTCTTTTTTAGGCTACTCCCCGTCATTCTTATGGCGGCTACGAAATAAACCAAACATGGTTTTAAATGCGAAGTGTGCCCACTAGAGTGAGCCAAGCGTTGACATATTACACGATTTATGCTATATTTTGTTTAGTAATAATAACAAAATAAAAATGTCTAAACTCGATAAAATAAAACACAGTACCGAAAACCTTGGCCAGATTAGGCAATTTCTTGATTACGATGCGATAAGCGACTCTACGGTGCGTAGGGATTATCTAGAACATTTGAATGGCGACGATTTTATTGATCTTATACAACAGAGTGCCTCAGTGGTTCGTACTGGCAACTCCGATACTAAGCAACATTTTGATGGTGAATCGGTTAAAGTCCCAAGTTTAACACTACCTGATCACAGAGATAAGGAAGAGTTGTTACGTGATACCTGGGAAGTAGCTCAAGGCTTTTTGCAGAATCAGGACCTTAGCGATGATGACGCTTTGCAGTTGGCTGCCATCACTGCTGCCGGTGGCATCGCATTCGCACATCCATTTATTGACGGCAACGGGCGTACAAGTAGGCTAGTAGCCCTACAAATCGCTACAGGCGGTAGGGTTAGTGATGATAACTTGAAAAAGATTCTCACGGAAAGTAGGGGTGGCGAAGCATGGTACCCTGGGGTTCCTGGTCAAAGTCGACTCATGAACTACGAATTCTCTAACTTTCCAAACATTAAAGAGCAAGCTCGTGAGTATAAAGAAAATAAATCAATATATCAGGAAGACACTGTTGAGTCGGCAATTCTTGATAGTGGTTACGAAAGAGTAGCGGTGGCGCTGTTTTTAAATCTAGCTGATGATAACGCAAAAAATATTGCGTCTCATTTTAAAGTCTACGATCAGAGTGGCGAGCTCAATACTATGCACATCTCTGAGTTAGTGTGTGCACTTGTGCGTGATCCCGAAAATGGTATTACATACGCATCTCAGATGCTTCAAATTATACGTCGTTGTAGAGAAGAGACAACAAAATCCTTCCTTGCTTCAATGATGGATGATGAATACACGAAGCCTAATTATTTGTTTCCACGTATACTCAATGTTGAACAGGCACCTCCTGAATTGAAGCTTTCTACGCAACGCTTAGCAGAGGAGTTCAGTAAGAGAGCAATAAATGGTTTAATTCGTCCACGTGATGAAGCTTTGGTTAGCCATCGCGCAAGATCTGGCGTATATCATGATGACTCAAAGGAGAGTTTTTAGGGATATTTTTATCAATCAGATTTATCGTTATGCGTGGTCAACTTTCTTTGCATCGAATTCCACGGTCCATTCAATCCCATATTTGTCTCTGAACATCGCAAAATACGTACCCCAGGGGCTCTCGCTCATAGGCATCTCGACAGCGCCACCCTCTGAAAGGCCGGCAAATATTCTGTCGGCTTCTTCACGACTATCCGTACTGACTGATATTTTAGATCTGTTTTCGTTTTCGCTTACAGGACCCATGCTCTCGGGAACATCATTGGCTATCAATGTATTTTCACCAATAGGCAGAGCAATACGCATGATTTTATTTGCTTCGTTTTGTGGCACGGGAAACTCGGAGCTTTCAAGATCTTTGAAGCGCACGACGCTCGCAATCTCTCCACCAAACACTGATCTGTAGAACTCGAAAGCCTCTTCGGCATTGCCGTTGAAATTGATATAAGGATTGATAGTTGGCATGAGTGTAGTCCTTTTTATAAAGTCTTAGTTTCATTTCTATTCTAGCAAACATCATTTCCTACCAAGCTCAAGTTCCTACTGTTTTGGTATGATAGTCCTATGATGTATTTTAAAATTCTTTCAATAGTCTTAATGGGAGTCGGTATTCTTGCACTGCAGTCTTGGGATATCCCGGTGCGGGTGGCGGACACCATTCTGTTGAGCGGGGCAGCGCTGGGTCTGGTAACGATTGTGAAAAACAGTGGTCCGCGCCACATGATTGTGCCCGTTGTGTTTTGGCTAATTGCGTTTGGATTGTACGGAGTGATGCTTTTGAATCCCTCATCCGGATTAGAGTCGTTGCGTTGGGGAGCTTTTGCAGTCATATCGGCTCTCGTTGCAATTGTAAGTACTATCGTATTGATGTTCAAAAAGCCACGAAAGATCCGATAGTGTGAATCATGCCCGGGTACCTTGCTGCGGCAAGGCATTCTTTTACCTTATGGCATAATGAGACTATGGATAGAGCTGAAATGCACGAAGATATTCCCCATACCCGACCGATCGAAGAATCGGTGGCGATAGCCGGTTGGAAAGAAATCCCGATAATTGAGACGGAGAAAAGCCACGAGCCATTGGTGCCCGTCGGGCTCTTTTCCGATTACGATATGATTTTATCTTCGTCCGTCTATGCCGACGAGCACCATAACTCTCCGTATGCGGGAGGTCTGGACGGTAGTGAAGTGGCGGTTTTTATGCGCCAGGGTGTTGCCGAGCGCCTGAAAGCGGCCGCTGCGCTGCTGCCAAAAGGGATGCATATGATGGTGATGGACGCGTACCGGACACTCGACGTCCAGCAATCGCTGTACGACCAGTACTACGACGGACTGCGTCATAAATATCCTGAGTGGTCTGAGCAACAACTCTCCGACGAAACACAGAAGTACGTGTCTGTCCCATCATCCGATCCAACGTGCCCGTCGCCGCATAATACGGGCGCATCGGTCGATGTCGTGATCGTCCATGTCGATGACGACATACAGGCCAAGGTCGACGCCATAACAGAGCGGGCGCGTGCAGCCGCTCCCGATGATTGGGAGGCCTTGTATGATCTTACTATCGAGAAAGACCAGCTGCTTCGTCGGCATGCCCAGATGCTTGAGTTTGGAACCCGGTTCGACCACGGTGGCAAGGAAGCGGCTCTTAGGTATTACGAGAGCATTGCTAAAGCACGGGATTTGACCGAGGCTGAAGATCTGGCACTAAAAAACAGGCGGTTTCTGTATGCGGTGATGAGACACGCAGGGTTTGAACCCTATCCGGACGAATGGTGGCATTACAATGACCCGGCCTCACAGATGGGTGCCAAGATTGGCCAATATGCTCATGCCGAATATGGCGCGGTGGAGTTGAGCCAGGAGAATATCGACTTCGCCCGTATGCGGGCTGCACATCACGCCAATACCGTCCGGATGTCACGCGGGGAACAGTGGGTCCCACCGAGCGGCTTGGAGGAGCATTATGCAGTCGCCCGGGCGGCGGCTCTTCGGGCCGATCCGAGAACACTTCATCGTATGAGCGAAACCGTCGCCAAAATCGAACCGCCAACCGATACCGCTACCGATTGAGCGTCGCATCGCTTTTTGCTGCCATTTTTGCTATCATATGAAGCATAAGGGGAATATTATGGCAAAGAAAAAGAAAACCAACAATGTATCAGTCAGGACACAGCTCGCCGTTGCGACAGCTGCGGTCTGCTTACTCGCCCTGTTCGGTGTCTTCGTGGCATGGCTCGATCAGTCCGTCGTCATGAATAAGACAGCGCGATCTTATGCGGACGTTACGATCAAGGGTACGGTTGTCTGTCTACCACTAGTAGATGACAAGAGTCATGCAAAGGACAAAGCCGAAGGTACTTGTGTCCAGGGTATCAAGACGAAATCCGGCGTATACTACGAGCTCAAGGGCACCGTTGACCGCAAAGATGATGCTGCGACTGAGGTTACTGGCACGTTGACGCCACCAACCAAAGGCAGCGGCGTCGTGACAAACGGTCGTCTGACGATAGAATAATTATACTTGACATACATTTCATACTTCTGATACGATAGTAGACAGAAGGAGTGTTTTATGCACCACGATAAAAAGTTATATGGAACGGCGACAGTCGGCTCGAAAGGCCAGATAGTCATTCCGGCGGACGCCCGCGAGGAGCTGGGTATCGCACCGGGCGATAAGCTCTACATCGCCGGATCGCCAGAGAAGAAGGCGTTGTTTTGCCTCAAGGAAGAACAACTGCAAGAATTAATTGAAAAATTGACGGGTAATTTGGAAAACACCAAAACCGTCATTGAAAGTCTGAAGCAGGAAAGGTAAGTCTATGCATCATCATCTCAGCTTGCGCGGCAAGCTCATTATTATGCTGTCCGTTATGGCCAGTTTGTTTTTGGTCGC
>CAZVUH010000041.1:0-4482 GCA_964629565.1 uncultured Candidatus Saccharibacteria bacterium
CGAACATTGATACTAAGGGCATGCGTGAACGGTATGTCGGATATCGGATAAACCGGACAGATATAAAAATCGCTCGTGTCGAAGAGAAGTTAGCAAGAAGCTCCGACTCTTTCCTTATGAAATACGTCAACAACGGACGTCGTTACAAACTCAACGAGCTGAAGCACAGCAAGCAAGTTCTTTCACGCAGTTCGTCGACACTTGAAACAAAGCGCCGAGCTAGGCCGGAAGAGCTTAGAAAGAAAATCGATGAACATGTTAAGAAAAAAGTCGACGCAATGTACAAGAAAGCACAAAGACAGGCTCTAAGGGCTGAAGGTATAAAAGCGCATAATTTTGTAAAGAAAACCGAATTCATTGCCAAGCTAGCACCAGATGAGAAGAAAAAGATTGTTCGCGAAGCAATGCTGCTGGTACGTAAGAAAAATATCGAAAAAGGCCGCATAGACTCCAGCCTTGGGGTAGATACGGGCTTAAGCACGAGAAAGGTGACGAACGAATATGGACGGACTATTGAATAAGAAGTTCCTTGATGACATCGGAGTGACGCTCGATGATCAGACTTATGCCGCCCTATCGCAGCACTACGAAGAGACGCTTAATGATCGTGTGATCAATGAAATCGTCGATGAGCTGGATGAGCGTCAGCTAGAAGAACTGAACAACCTAAAGGGCGGCAGTACGGATATTCTTCAGCAGTGGCTACAGGATAACGTGCCACAACTCGATGAGATTATCGAGGATGAAATAGCAATCCTACTCGGTGAGATAGCTGAGAATAGCGACGCGCTCTAGTTCTTTAGAAGAAAGAGCTCTTTTCTGCCTTTGTTGAAATCGTACCCGCATCGATAGAACTTCTAACGGCCGCCTTCCGTGCGGTGAAGTGAGCTTCACCCGAAGCTGCTGCTTGGCTGAGAGCGGCTTTGGTTTGTGTAGCCATCTGTTGGTCGGAAAGGCCCTTGAAGTTCACATTTTCGATCGCAGCCTGTTGCTTAGTGGAGTCGGACTCGCCAGCCCAGTTGGTAATACGCGCATCCGTGCCTTTAATGTCGTTATGCTCTGAGTTTACGAACTGCTTGAAGTTATTGGCAAATGCGGAGTCCGTATTGACTGCGCTACTACTATCTCCGGCTGCTTCGGCTGTCGCCTGCTGAATAGCTTCAACCCCACCATCTCCTTGGTTGCGAAGGGCGGTGAACGCAGCCTTAGCCTGTACGTGATCTCCACTTTTCAAAGCTTCACGGTACTTATTTTGCAAGTGATGGACAGGATTCTTTTCTTCCGGTGAAGATCCGGCCGCAGCGAGCGCCATAGCATCTTGTGTGAGTAGATTGGATTGTGCGGCCACATCTTTCTTCTCTTGTTCAAGAACGGCAGCACTGGCAGCGGCACCCATTTGGCCACGTGCGAATGACTCTGCGTTACCCATCGGCAGTCCACGAACACCAGGCAGTCCACGAACACCACCGGCGCCTAGACGACGCGCCCTACCCATTACACTGGTATCTGCTCCCGATACACCTTGGGCAAATCGTCGATCTCGGTATTGTTGCTTGGCTTGTTTGCGGAGATTGCGTCCCCTCGCGATAGCTGATTGTTCGAATTTTTCACTTCCCTTCTTACCGGCAAATCCGCCAATCTTATCACCAATACCATTAAGCTTGGCGCCAACATTACCGGCCGCATCGATCGATCTCTTCAATAGTCCTGGAACGATAAATAACGGAATGGTCGCAATACCTGCTGCAATGATCCGCATCATCACCCCGTCATCCGATGCCTGAACGATCTTTGATGCAAGTCCCGATGCACCGAATACCAGTGCGATAACCGGGAACACCATTAAGATTTGGACAAATGTCTTCTGCCACCGTTTAAACCACTGTTCAGTATTTGGCAGGAGGTATGCTACAAACGCCAAAGGTGCCAATGCAATCAGTAGTACGATAAGAGCTTTTCTTGCAAGAAGGATGAAAAGGATCATGAACATCGCAATGAGGGCTGCAAGAAGTATCGGGATGAGCGCGCCAAGGAAGAGCCAGACGAGCGTAGCACTGACAACGACCGCTGCAATGATTCCCACCCATCCCAGAGGACTGCCGCCAGTGTCGGATGTAGCACTGGATACGTCTCCCGTCGGAAGCGGTATTTTATCCGCAAGATTCGCAAAGAAGTCCCGGAGCGAGTAGCCCAGAATATTTGATATGTCGACGGCCAACTGGCAGATGAAGTAAGAAAGATTTACGAGTATCGCCGCAATGACGATCTTCGGTAGAAGCTTCTTTATACCGTAATTGCTGATTCCCGCACCGGTAATTTGTGAATAGACGACCACAAGGATTGCTATGACGAATGCGATGTTTGCAAGGTCGCGGAATTGTTGCCACGCCGTATATGTTCCGCTCTTATCATCAAACAGACTCGACTCCACGCTCAAGAAGTTATCCGAAAGGAAATTGAACGCCTGATCAGCTATGAAGCCCATGGTATCGAGTACTGGGCAGAGAATCCAACCGGTTTTTGGTATATTACATTGGGTCGCATCGCCATCGCCACCTGCGTCTTTATCAGTTGGGTCGTCTAAATCTGGACTCTGATAATTCGCCAGTGCCGGCTCATATTTGGCAGGGAGTTTTTTCATTACACATTTTCTGATGGTAGTGATGCGATCATCAAATTTCATAGCGACCTGTACCGCCGGGTCATCTACACATGCGTCAATAGCGTTAATGATAGTCGTCGTGATGCCCTGGACACACGGTAGCCACGTAATCTCTTCTTGGTGACCCGGCCCAGCGGGCGGCCGCGGACCACAGATATCGGTCTTCATCGCATCTGTCACGTTGATCTGACTCTTCATGTCATCGCCGATCGCTTCGTTCAAAGTCTTGATGACATACTTTTGATACGCTCCGGAATAATGCCTCGTCCGCTCTGCCATCTCGTAACATTTTGAATTGACTTGCCCAAGATCATCAGCGACATAAATGCCGTCTATCGTGTCACCTTCTTTTTTACCGTCTAGGTCGTAATGAACTGACTTCTCGAGTTCGCCGGTGCTGGGATTGACATAGTCTACGGAGACGACTTGTTCCGAACGAAGATCATCGTCCGTTCGTCCGGCATCTGCCATACTTTGTCCACCACCACAAAACTTCTCAAGAGACCGACGGTAGACGTTATACATCATTGCATCTGAGGGATTGTAGGGATAGTCTTTACCGTCGGGAAGAGCATTCTTCGCGTCAGTAAAATCGGAAGCCTGACGGGCTTTTTCGTCTCCGTCATCGACCATGTCGAACTCATCACCCTTTATACACCCCGCGTAATCGCTACCCTTGTCACTCTTGGCTACGTCCTGAATTGAGCACCACGCATCCACGCCGTCTTTCCAGCCCATGACATTGACGATCGTGTTCTTGACGAAGTCGCCGTCCTCACAACGAACCTTGCCGTCATCACTGCCACTCAGAACATAGCCAGCCGACGCGGTATAGTTTGAAAGTCCGTCATTAAACCACTTGCCATCCATTACTTCATCATATGAAGCACTGTCGACATCAATGACCGAGAAGCAGCCCCGGATCGCCCTATATCGCAGCCATTTTTCAGTTAGAGTATCAAGATTCGTTTCAGGATTTACTAAGGTCTCGGCTTGAGCACTGCTTGGTGGCATCGCAATCCCGCCGAGCAACATGAGGAATAGACCGACAATAATGACATTGAATTTTTGATTTTTGAAAAGCGACATTATGCTAACATGATAGCACTTATGCTTGAATAATTAAAAGTAGGCTCAATGCCTACTTTTAATTACGGAGAAAGAAGATTAATTGCCTGGGCCGTCGTACAACACTTCTTTCCAGTTGTCGTCCCAAAGATACATTAAATCACTGGTTAGCAGATCACGATTCACTTCGTCCTTATATTTTTCAAACACTTTCCAAAGAGCCTGAGCTCGCTCTTCATCAAAGTTTCGAATCTCATAAAAGGCATTAGCATGCCATTCGTTTAAATTACTTGCCGCTAAGATATCATTTACCTGGTCTTCTGTTAGGCTATTATTTATTGGCAGTTCCTCGAGGGGGTCGTTTGAGTGGTCTTCAACTTCACCGGCGTAGAGGCCGTTACTGTCATATTCATAGCCATCTGGAACACCATTTTCTCCAAGGTCCTGAGTAAAGTCATTAATACTGTCCTCGTTCCAGTCGGTATACGGTTGCCCGTCTTTTGTCTTAACTGTCAGGACGTCACCGGCTACATTCGTTACTTGTGTTGTTGTTGCTTCGGCTTTCGGCTTTGGCTGATCACTACTGCCATTACCTAGTGCTTTAACTCCTGCAAAGGCTCCACCGCCCAACACGGCTGCGCCAGCAATACCAGCGATAATCTTCTTCGCCATACCAGGCTTCTTATCATCGCGATGTTCCAAAGGAACTTTTGCGCTTTTTTCCTGAAACTTATCATTCCAATATTGAGGGT
>CAZVUH010000042.1:0-3679 GCA_964629565.1 uncultured Candidatus Saccharibacteria bacterium
CAAATAAAAAACGCCAACCAGTAGCGAAAATATGTCGGTTGACGTCTTTTATATGGAGGGCCATCTGAGACTTGAACTCAGGACACCCTGCTTAAGAGGCAGGTGCTCTAACCAGCTGAGCTAATGGCCCACGAACTCTTGAAACTATAGCAAACCAGGGGTGATTTGTAAATATGGCATGCTAAAATAAAAGCAATGAAATCACTCAACGGCTCGGAACTCGCAGACTACGTCAAAGAACGCCAGGCGAAACAAGTACGCAACTTACGCCAATCCTGGGGCGTATTTCCAAAGTTAGCCATCGTGGCGACCACGAATGATCCGGTCATCGGTACGTATATGGGGCTGAAGCGCCGATACGGCGAAGATATTCTGGTAGACGTCGATGTCCATGTCATCGACCAGAAAGATATCAGCCAAGTCATCGAGCAGCTGAACGGGGATGAATCCGTCCACGGAATCATCGTCCAGCTTCCGCTCGCTAATCCGGACGAGACAGATTTGGTGGTGAATATGGTTAGTCCCGGCAAGGATGTCGATGGCCTCAGTGATCAAACGCTGTTCACGCCGGCTACACCGATGGCGATTGACTGGCTATTGAACGGTTATGCAATCGAGTTGGAACGAAAACGTATCGCCATCGTAGGCCATGGCCGGTTGGTCGGGGCACCGCTTGCCAAATTGTGGCTGGAGCAAGGCCGCGATGTTACCGTATTTGACGAATCGAGCGATGATATGAACCTCCAGTTACGACAGTTTGATATCGTCGTTAGTGCGGCCGGCGTGCCAAGGCTCATTGGCTCTGATGACATCAAGATAGGAGCGGTGGTGGTGGACGCTGCCACCTCGAGTGAGAACGGCGTCATCGTCGGTGATGTTTCTGACGATGTTTGCGCCAGAGATGATGTGACGATCACGCCGAAAAAAGGTGGAGTCGGTCCACTGACCGTGGCGGCGCTATTTGATAATGTTATTGCGGCGGCTCGCAAGATTGCCGACGCCCAGGGTCCGCGCGACCGCTAGCTCATGCCGAGGGCTTCTTTGACGCGGCCAACTACTTGGCTTGGCGTCAGATCGGCTTTCACGATATAGCTGTGAATGCCAAGTGCCTTTAGTTCCTTTGGCGATTCTTCCTCGCCCATGTTGGTCAGAATGATGACTGGAATATGCTTTCCCCAATCGTGTTTGCGCATTTCAGCCAACGCTGTCGGTCCATCCATTTCTGGCATCTGGAGGTCAAGCAGGATAATATCCGGGCCGAAACTCTCGACCATCGCCACGCCACGCTTGCCGTTATCGGCCAGCTCGACATCAAAACCATCTGCCTCAAACTTCATGCGGTACATTTGGTTGATAGTAGGGTCGTCTTCGATGATGGCTATCTTGGTCATAATGCTTCCAGTATAGCATAGGAAACAGGGGAGAACAGTTGCAAATTATAAAAAAATGTGTTAAAATACACTCATAAACGGACGTTGAGGTGTCGTTTACCATACAATAGATTACAGGATAACTAATCGTGTCAAAACGCAAAAGAATTATTTCAGGAGAACATAAAGCTCCTCGTAATGCGGCAGTAGCCGTTGCAACGGGTGTTGCTACGGTCGGCGCCGGTTATTTGGCGCATCATCATGGTATCGACGCCAGCATATTGAATGCTAATATCACCCCTCAGCCACCGACCCGAACAGAGGTGGTTGATGGCATGGTAGCTGTTAATGAAGGCATCCGATCGGCTGCTCCCATCGTCGCACTCGGCGCATTCGGCACGGCTGCATACTTTTCTATAACAGGCAGGATCGGCCGTAAGAATAGGGCCTTGAACAAACTTTCGAAAACGGAATATTCTGGCGTTGATGATATCCAGACGCTCAAAGAAAACGAAACGCTGACAGACCACGCCAGGGAGCGTGTTTCAAAGTTTAAAAAAGGTGCGGGTATTGCGGCACTCGCAATCATTCTGACCAGTGCGACATCCGGTGTCGAACATGAAGTCTCGAACGGCCCGCTGCGTCCGATCGACGCGGTCGCCAGCTTGCTTGCGCCGTCGGCGGATGACTACACGGTCATTTTGCAAGGGAAGAACAATACCTTTATGGATGACAGTGTCGTGGCGCCAGATAAGATGAAGAGCATCGTTGATACTGCCGCAGACGAAGGTGTGGTGATTGTGCCTTTTAACAAAGAATTGATGAATATCAATGGTAAATCAGCTCTGGAAAT
Source organism: uncultured Candidatus Saccharibacteria bacterium (assembly GCA_964629565.1). GTDB lineage: Bacteria > Patescibacteriota > Saccharimonadia > Saccharimonadales > Saccharimonadaceae > CAZVUH01. The sequence continues at coordinate 2,224 of CAZVUH010000042.1, forward strand.
ATCTCTGCCCGACGGTGTGTTTGAGAACTTGGCCGGAGTTGAAGTAGATGATTCATGCGAGACCGTACCGGTGATCGTTGATGAAACGGTCGGCGTACCCGTCGGGGGAACAGCTGATATCAACGGAAATGACGTTCAGGTAGCATCAATCAAAAGCGATATGGCCCAGATGAACAGAAGCATCGCCATCGTATCTGATACTGATATGAAACAATGTCTCCAAGACGGTGTCGACAGTTCGTATTTCGGTGCGTTCGTTCAGAGTGGTTCCCCGGAACAGGTAAAAGATTTGCTCCGCACCGTCTCTGCCGATGACTTAGCCGTGGTCAGCGAAGCGGATTTCAAAGAGAACAACCGTGATTTTTGGCGCGCGAACGGTACGCCGGTATTACTGCAGTTAATTGCTTACATCGCTATTTTCGGCGGCTTGGCCGCAGCTGGCGAACGCAAGAATGCCTTGCAGCGTAACGTCAAAGAAATCGGTATCATGCATGCTGCCGGTGTCGACATACATGATATCCGTGCCATCGAAGATCGCCGCGCATTAAGCGAGACGATCCGGGCTACTATCATGGCGGCACCAGCGGTTCCAGCCGTGGCGGCCGCATTTAACGCGGCGGAACTTGGCATGAAAGTAGGTGTCGGTCCGCGCGAGATCGCTGTCGGCAGTATGGTAACGCTTGGTGCGAAAATCGTCGCCAGCCGACGGGCAGTTAAAAGCTTTGAGACTAACCTTGATCTGTCACAGGCGGTAAAGGGGTAATGACTATGAATCATGAACTCCGACAGCCGGCTATTGAGGTCCGTGATGCCACTAAGCGCTACCTGGCAAAGACTGTTTTTAGCAATCTCTCTCTGGATATTGAACCGGGCAAGCTGACACTCGTTACCGGTCCTTCGGGGTCTGGTAAAACGACCCTGCTTAACATCATGTCGGGCGTGGACCTACCTAATAGTGGCGAAGTTATCGTAGGCGGAAACGATATCACGAGACTCACTTCACGTGGACGTTCGCAGTATCGAGCCGTAACTGGTCAGATTTTCCAGCGCTCAGGCCTCATATCTGGTCTGACGGCCAAGGATAACATCCGGCTCGTACACGATTTGAGCGAACAACAAGTTGATGAAGAGTGGACCGGCTATCTGCTCGGTCGCCTTGGCATTAGCGATCTTATGGATAATCGCGCAACGCATCTTTCTGGCGGACAGGCGCAACGCGTAGCGGTCGTCCGGGCACTGGCTCACTTCCCGCGGATTGTGTTTGCCGATGAGCCGACTGCCTCACTCGATACCGAATCGAAGAAAGACGTCCATGAAACGCTTCGGTTTGTGGCGGATACGGGCGCTACGGTCGTGATGGTCTCGCACGAAGAGATGTCGAAAGACTATGCCGACCGAACAATAGAAATGAAGGATGGCGTGATAAGCGAAAGCTTGTCGGCGCATCTGTAACATG
>CAZVUH010000043.1:0-3260 GCA_964629565.1 uncultured Candidatus Saccharibacteria bacterium
GCACTACTCAGGTATATACGCACGTTACCGACGAACATTTACGCGAAGTGCACGAAAAGTTTCACAGCGAATCGTAGCAAACAACGCCTTTGGCCCTATGGGGTGCAGCCGCCACTGTTGTAGGTTGCCGGGTCATCTGTCACCGCAAATGCCTTACAAAGATCGCCGTTTATGTCGAGTGCAGCACTCGGATAGTTAAATTGGCCGGCGTCAAATTCAACACGCGCATCCACTCGACGGAAGAGGTCATTGGCGCGCCCTGTCGCATCCACTTCTGGCTGCACTCCATCAAACCGAACGGGGGTGGCACCGTTGAAAAGTTCTATCTTATAATCTGCGGAATTATACACGCTACTCAGTAATAGGAACGTATTCTTCCGGTCTGCCGCAGACCCCCCGACCGGATTCTTCAGAAGAAGCGTTGATGAACAGCTATAGTTTGTCGCTGGTGTTGGGTCGACATCGCTACAAATACTTTGCACAGGAGCTCGAGGTGTCGCGCTCGGACGGGAATCCGAAGCGGTAAAGTCAACCGTTGCAGAACCGGCACTGAATGGATAGAGGAAGACCGTATTAACGTTGCTATTCGTAGCAGATGAAGTATTGAAATCATCCAATGTAAAACTTGGGGCTGTCTGTAACAATTGCGTTCGCATAACCGGAGGCTTTGTGCCCCACGATGCGTTCTGCGGCAGCGCGACAGTTGTCGGCAGTGCGGTGTACGGTGTCACGCTACCGCCACGCCATGTGATCTTTACTCGGTTAAACGTATCGGGTTTCGTATCCGCGTCAGGACCATCGGCAGCCCGTAGCACCACCATCTGTGTTTCACCGTCACGGATCGTACGCTTTACATCAAGTGTATTGTAGGTCACCTTAACGCAAGTATAAGCCTGGTTAAGGGCAGCTGAATTTGTATCACCACCACTACTCTTTATAGGAACCTCGTCTGAACCGCCCATACCGAGACCGGTCTGGATCGAGTCACATTTCTGATCTTCTATAGCACTAATGGCAGCCGTACAGCGAGCTGAGGTGCTGTCTCCGGCATCTTTACAGTCACGGTAAATAATCGCTAAACGCTTTGCATCTTCAACGCCAGCCATTGCCGAGTCATAGGCACTGCTGGAAAGGTCGGTATTGGTAGATTGCTGCTGATTGCGGATCATAATGCCGACAAAGCTGACGGTAACGATGGTTACAAGTAAACAAGTAAAGATGACAATGAAGAGCGATACGCCACCTGTTTCACGAATTCTATGATTATTACTCATACAGCCCTCCTACGGTGCATATGTGTTCCCTATTGCTACAACGGTCGTAAACGTATCTATGGCACAATATTCGTCGCCCCCATTGGCGCCAACCGGAGGATTACAACGAGTATTTGCGACATCGATGCGATTCTTCTCTCCCGTACCTAACGTTAGCTTTATTGTATACAATCCACGCTGTGTTGCCAACTCGGAGCTACGTGCGACACTCAGTCCTTGCGCATTGGGTGCCGTCAGCGGGCTAACGGTCATGCTGTAGACGTATAGATCCCTGTTGCCTTCCAAAGATAGAAGCTCCCGAGTCTCATCAGCCGTCGCCACATTATTCGGCAAAGCAGCCGTATTACAATACTTCTCCGCAGGATCAGTGACTTTCAGCAGACGCGCGACTTGCGTGCCACCCGAGCCATACTTCGTGTGATTCGGGTCGGCGTCCGGCACTTCATTCCAAACATAACTATATTTGCCCAGGCAAAGACGGTTATAAGTGCCATTGTTAATGTATTTGATGTCGTCAACCATAGATGAGGTAAATGAACGTCTGAAATCATCGGCAATTTCGGCACCGGTCTGATTCAGCTCTTTGTACGTCAAGCCCCGATTATAGATCCGGCTGATATTCATCGTGAGAATAGTAATGGCGATCAACAGCACTGCCACAAAAGACATCGCAAGCATCAGCTCGATAATCGTGAACCCTGTGCGCTTCGTTGATCGTAATTGATATATATTTTTTATACTCATATTGATTATCCCGGTATGTATTGCCGTAATATTGTACCCGTCGTGGTCGGCTCGGAACCAATCGGACTATACCAACAAGCACGGATATGAAAGTCGATGAAAGATGGTTGGCCTGCTACTGGAGTGGGCTTGACTGCTTCGATCCAAACCCCGTATGCATTCGTTACACCGCTAACTGTCTTGATCTGTGGATATGCAGGCGCCGCAGCATCATTCATGGCCACGGCTGGTATGACGGTGGCCGTTTCAGGGTCAATTGCGAATGACTTTGGTGAATTCGGAATTGCCGAACAACCATTAGGTCCGAAGGCGCTTGGACTGGAGACCGTCCGGCCGTCTTTTATATTTCTGAACGTGGCGGCGGCACCGCTCGCAGAGGGATCGGCGATATAGCTTTCACGTAAATAGCGCAGCGCTTCCGACTGACCGGCAAGCACCTCTTGAGTCAACGTTGACTCAAGCGCTTGCTGAGAAGCCTGTGAGCCCCGGTTCATAAGAATGATCGTACCGACAGCGAGCATCGAGAAGACGGCAAAAGCCAATATCACCTCGATGATCGTATCGCCTCGCTGCCTCGTATGACTCAACATCCGCTACCTACTTCTTTTTGCTGAACACCGTTCGGACCTGATGCGCCAGCCTGGATAATCACGCCGCTGCGTGGACCGCTAAATAAGCTTTGGGAATCAACGCACATTTTCTTTTCCTGAATGTTTGCCACATTGACGACGCTCTCAAGATTCGTACTGGTAATGGCTGCGCTGCTTATGAAGGTAATGACACTGCCGCTAACTGGCGAGCGGAGTAAAAGTATACCGAATGTTTCTGGCACCGATGTGACGGGGTCCACGATCGCACCACCCCAAGCCACCTCTGACGTTAAAGTGCCGATATCAAATATGGATAACTGGTATGACTGAAGCGCATCAATATCGTTATCCGGTAGCGGTGTTGCTACGCTTCTAGAGCCGATGACATCCGATGCCTTGATCGTCTTACCGCCTGATACGTTTATCACACGGCCGATAATGACACACTCCGAAGCGCCACGTGGAGTCACGCCCCCATTACTCACCGAAGCATCTCCAGTATTACAATCGTAATTTGTAGTCCGCTCTGAGTTTTGCACTCTCGTAACGGCCAAGTACTCACCTTGGACGAGTGACAAGAGACTCGTCACACTATCCCGATACCGTTGCTGGTTCACAGCCATGCTCGAGCCGGCCAACACCGCCACCATCA
>CAZVUH010000044.1:0-3011 GCA_964629565.1 uncultured Candidatus Saccharibacteria bacterium
CGATACCGTTGCTGGTTCACAGCCATGCTCGAGCCGGCCAACACCGCCACCATCAATAGACTGGAGATACCAAGGACAATCGTGGTCTCAATGATAGTGAATCCGAGTTTCTTTGTGTTGACGCCCATTTGATGCCAATTATAGCACAAGCATGTTGGTATGACTGCTTTTTATATCGAGAGTGACATTAGTCCGAAATACCAGTCAATGATACTTTGTCCGAACACAACCGTCAGAAAGAAGCCGGCAATTAATAGAGGGCCGAATGGAATCCGGTTGGCGCGGGCCAGTTTACCTTTTGCCATGAGAGGCAAAACGATGAAACAACCGATGAGATTGGCTAAAAACAGCGTCAAAAGAGCCAACTTCCAATCCGCCAATGCTAGGGCGAGTACGAGGCCGAGCTTGACATCACCAAATCCGATCCACTGCCGACCAGCGTAGTTCCCAGCACTATAAATAAGTAGATAAAGACCGCTTAAGATTGCAATCCCTATGTTGAGACTGAGTATGGCCGTAGCGGCGTCTCCTGCCTGCACGACATGGATCTCGGCCAATACGGCAGCGAGAACCATGGATGGAAAGACGAGCTGATCAGGCAACAGGAACCACTTCAGATCATAAGCAAACAGCCCTATGAGCATAGTGCCAAATCCGAGCCATAAGATGAAGGCTATTGTATCGAGCGATGCGCCTTCGAATGGTTGCGGCCAGATCGCGTACGATATAAGGAAGAACGCCATCATCCCTAGTTCAATCAACGGCTCAAACGAGCCGATAGGGTGTTTGCAGTAGCGACAACGCCCCCGAGTACTCACCCAGCTCACAAGCGGGATCAGGTCCCGTCCAGACAACTGATGACCGCATGCCAGACATCGTGATCGGTCGTCGGTCACGGTATGGTCGATTAACGGTTTAAGGCGCTTGTGCTCTTTTTTATCGTAGGCTTCGCCCGCCCGTTTCTCTTCTTCCAGTTGCCTGGCTCGAAGACGCCAGACCTGCGCACCCATGAAACTGCCGAAACATAGACCTAAGAACGCAAGAAGGATGTATATCATAGTTATCTGTATTATAGCGTAAGCAGGTGCTTATGAGAATTCAATAACGCACCGATCGGTGCGTTATTGAATTCAACCTGAATCTATCTACTACTAGTTAGATGAGTTATCCTGGCAAGCAATACCGCTTCCCTCTAGTCGCATTTGGACTGCGAATCGGCGAGGCTGTGCAGGTGTTATAGCGCTGATCGTTTCACCGCTACACTGTGCACTTCTTTGGTAGTACCAAGTTCCTGCCGTATCCGTACCGACAACTGCGCCCCAAGGGCTCTTCTGTGGATAAGCGTTACCAGAAAGAGGATCTTTCCAGTTATCACCTGTCATGTAGCTCGAGACAAAAGCGGTAATCTCCGCTTGGGTGCCCGGAAGTGTTCCCTTGTTGTTTGTCTGATACTGGGTTAGCTGCGACGAGAAACTCGCTAACGAGTCACGACGCTGTGTATCACGTTGGTTTCGTTGCAGCGCAGGTAGGGCGATGAAGACCATCAAGAAGATAAGTCCAGCAATTGCCAGTACAAGCACGACTTCGATGATCGTGAAACCTTTAGATTTACTATTTGTTTGTAGGTTCATAAGATTTTCCACCTTTCTATGAACGTTACTTATTGTCAGCGATTACGCTTACGTTAATCATACTCTAGCCCAAAACGTTTGTCTATACGTTAATGCCATTGACCAAGCTATAGATCGGAAACAGGATAGCACCTACCATACCCCCGGCGACAATGGCCAGGACAACCATCAGAAGCGGTTCGATCAAGGTCGATATCGTCTTGATCTGGGCATCAAGCTCATCTTCGTACACCTGCGCCGCCTTTCCGAGCATTTCATCCATCTTACCGGACTGTTCGCCGATTCTGATCATCTGGGGTACGAGCGGTAATATATAGTCTTCCGGCTGGAGCGATTCCGAAAGCGCCTTACCACCTTTCACCTTCTCGGCCGCGTGATGAATACTCGTGCCGACATGGACGTTATTCACCGCATCACTGGTAATGTTCAACATATCCAGCATCGGTACGCCCGTCGCGAGCAGTGTCTGGGCTGTCCGCGCGAAACGCGCCATATAGAGCTTTCGAAACAGTGGACCAAACAATGGCACGTTCAACTTGATTCCATCAGCCGTACTTATTCCCGACTCCGTCTGGAAGTACTTTCGGAGGAAATAAATACCAACACCGAGAACACCGAGAACGATATACCAGTATTTCTTAAGGATATCGGCGCTGCCGACCATGATCTGCGTCAGTAGCGGTAAGTCTTTATGAAGGTCATGGTAAAGCTTCTCAACCTGCGGTACCACCGTGAAGAGCATAAATGCCATCACGCCACCGATAACGAAAAGTACGATAACGGGGTATGTTAACGCACCCTTAATACGACCTGCTGTTTCAGCATCCTTTTCTTGTTGGTTTGCAACACGCTTTAGTGAGTCGTCCAGCGTACCTGAAACCTCGCCGGCGGCGACCAACGCTAAGAAAACCTTATCAAATACTGCCGGGTGTTTTGCAAACGCGTCGGTAAGTGATCGTCCTGCCTCAATATCCGCGATTAAGGACTCAACTACTTCGCGGAGGCCTTTATTTTCTGTCTGCTCAACGATGGTATGGAGCGACTGTGACAACGGTAGACCGGCGCCAATCAATGTCGCCAACTGACGCGTAAAGACGATTTTATCTTTGGTCGTGACCTTACCGCCGAATTTCTTGATAATACTGCCGTTTTCATCCACTTCCTGGATTTTCAGTGGCGAGAAGCCTTGTTCGATCAGTAGCTTCCCTGCCGACATCTCCGAATCGGCCTGAACCGTCGCTTTGACATTCCTGCCAGTTGCGACGTCCTTGGCTTCATATTCGAACTTTTTCATAATTAACCTCTCATCAACCGTTCAAATTCCGTTAGATCGACGGCGAATTCACGGGCGTTGTCGTAGGTCACCGTACCCGACTGCAC
>CAZVUH010000045.1:0-2954 GCA_964629565.1 uncultured Candidatus Saccharibacteria bacterium
ATAGAAATGAAGGATGGCGTGATAAGCGAAAGCTTGTCGGCGCATCTGTAACATGGTTAACTGAAAAGAGAAGTATGACTTTATATAATCACCAAGAATCTGATATGCTGCCTATCCGGCATGAGCGCACCAAAGAGGACGTGCTTTCATGGTTGGTGACCGATGAGTTGCGACAGGAAGTAGCTGATATCGCCCAGGTCGGCTATGATGTTTCGTTTGGCCATACACAGGATCGCGCATATGATGACCCCGAATCCATAGGAGAGGTATATCGTATACTCGAAGATAAGGGTAGGGTCTATGCGCGAGAAATGGGACGCTTTGATGCCGGACGCTATGCGGTTCTTTCGACGGTTCGTTTTGGCGCACCAATGGCACCGGCACGTAACTGGGCAAAGAATAGGTTAAAGAAACGCGAAGCAAGGGCCGAGGAATTACGATCACGCTTAATGTATGATTTGCTTGATGTCCAAGGTCAGCCTTGGCACCAACAGGGAGGAAAGGCACTGGCTCTCGGTACGATTGTTGATGCGCATGACTTGCAAGTCAGAGACGGCGAACCAGGAGTGTACCCGGTAATGAGTGGACGTTTGACAGATGATATCGTTGACTACACTTTCGATTCGAATGCAAAGTGGCTGGCCAGACTCACGCTTAGTGAAGCGGTGGCGGAAGCAAACAAACGCTTCAAAGGTATCTCGGATAGTGTTGCGCAGGCGGGAGCTGACGAGGAGTTGATGCATTTGAAAGAATTTGTGTCCGCCCCGGTACGTCCTGGATTCAAGGATATAGTCGCCTACTGTACTGACTCCCTGGGTATTCGTAGCCGCAAAGAAGAGGTTCGGCAAGAGATTAATCAGTTTGTCGATAGCTCTGATAAAGAAGAGTTTACGATGATGAGCGTCGGTTGCGGGACGGCTTTACCAATGCTTGAAGTTATCTCTGATTTACGCGAGAAAGGTAAGCAAGTCAGTCTTATTCTGCTCGATCAGGATCCAATAGCGCTTGCGGCAGCGGAGCAATTTGCCACGCAAATGGGACTGAAGGATTGTTTGGAGATCCACTGTGAGCAACTTTTTCATGGTAAAGGGCGTAAGACAAAGCTTCTTGATCTTGATTCAATTCTTCAGGGTCGCAAACTTGATGTTTGTGAGGATTCTGGACTGCGAGAATATTTCCCTGACTTTCTATATAAAGATCTAACAGCACAAGCATGGAAGGCGCTCGAAGAAGGTGGTCTCATGACAACGGGCAATATGAACAAAAACCGCCCGCAAGCAGAATTTTTGCATGGTCTCATGGGCTGGCCGATACCTGTGCAGATGAGAAACGTGAAAGATATCGTTTCACTGCATCAGGAAGCAGGCGTGCCCATGGGTGCGTCTCGGCTTCGTATCACACAAGACGGTGTCTACACGCTGTGTTTTTCTACCAAGCAAGCTAAAACACTCTAACTCACTCCTAATAGTGGTAAAATGCTTATGTGATAGCAATTCTCTTAATTATTACTGCCGTATGTTGTTTTCTATTGGGATCAGTAGTAATTACGCAGAATCCTAAGAGACTAACCAATCAGCTATTCACTGCCATTTGTCTTTGTTTTGTCATTTGGGCGGTGTCTATTCTTGCATTCTTTGTCTCGAATACCGAGGAGGCGGCATTGCTATCAAGCAAGACATTTTATATTATTGCAGCTATTTTCCCATGCCTGTTACTCATCTTTGCTTCGATCTTCCCGCGTGATGACAAGACGTCATTAACCACAAAACTCATGGTCATTCTTCTTGGCCTCGTCATGTCGTTATCGATTGCACTCAGTCCCGATTTTGTCATCGGACATATCATTCTTGACCCAGTTAGGGGGAATCGGATCGATGTAGAGAAGATAAGTTATCTGATTTACTCATTTTATTTCGTTTCTATCTTTGCGGCTGGCATATATATTGCTTTCAAAAAGTTCTTCGAGAATAGAGGAAACACCAAAATGCAGGCCGGACTCTATGCGTTAGGCATTTTGATTAATAGCGTTCCGGGAGTGGTCACAAATCTCATTTTGCCATATTTCAGCATCTATGACTTTATTTGGGTCGGACCTGTCGCGTCGGTCTTCTTCCTTGGGTTTGCAACATATAGCATCATCAGGCACAGCCTTTTTGATATCCGGCTTGCTGCGGTCAGGACAGTTGCTTATGGTCTCGCGCTCATCAGCCTTTCGGTGATCTACTACTTTCTTGCATATATTGTGTCTGTGACGTTATTCCAAGGTCAAGTAAGCTCACGGGTGAGTATTAGTCCAATAAATATCGCACTTGCTCTCGTTTTGGCCTTTTTGTTTCAGCCAATCAAGAACTTTTTCGACAAGATAACCAATGACATCTTCTATCGTGATCGATATAACTCTGACGATTTCTTCGCTCGATTCAACGAAGTCCTCAGCACGACGACGGATCTGCGCGGGCTTTTGCAGCGCTCGGCAACGGAGATCGCCGCTACCCTCAAAGCGAGCCAGACATTCTTTTATGTGCAATATAACCACATCCATCATGTCTCGTCAGGTACTGAACATCACAGTAGCATTCCGGTTCGTGACGCGCATTACCTCAATGATTACGTCAAACGAAGTGGCAGTGATATCATTGTGGCCAACCTACTAGCAGAAGATGATCCAATCTATCGAATGCTTGTTAGTCACAAGGTTGCAGTTTTGATGCCATTAATGAGGAAAGATGTTGTTGTTGGATACTTAGCATTAGGTGAGCAGCTAAGCGGCGGTTATACTACTCGTGACATTAAAGTATTGAACACTATCTCTGATGAGCTTGTGATCGCTATCCAGAATGCCCTCTCAGTTCAGGAGGTGAAAGATGTTAATATTCACCTCCAGCAGCGCATCGATGCTGCCACCAAGGAGCTTAGAGCTTCCAACGCCCAGTTGCGGCATCTGGATACCACCA
>CAZVUH010000046.1:0-2927 GCA_964629565.1 uncultured Candidatus Saccharibacteria bacterium
AAACGCTGCAGGCGGCGGGCACGGTTGACGGTCTGCTTCTGTGCGTCAGACAGTTCTTCCATACCAAGGATGGCGATGATATCCTGCAGGTCTTTATATTCCTGCATGACACGCTGTACTTCACGAGCCACTCTATAGTGCTCTTCACCGACCACTTCAGGATCGAGACTGTTACTCGAGCTGTCGAGCACGTCGACGGCAGGATAGATACCGATCTCGGTCAGTGCACGGTTCATCGAAATGGTCGCATCGAGGTGAGCGAATGTCGTCGCAGGTGCCGGATCGGTCAAGTCGTCGGCCGGCACATAGACAGCCTGAACAGAGGTAATCGAACCGTTCTTCGTACTAGTGATACGCTCTTGGAGCATACCCATTTCCTGCTGGAGGTTTGGCTGATAGCCCACGGCAGACGGCAGGCGACCGAGCAGGGCAGACACCTCGGCACCAGCCTGGGTGTAGCGGAAAATGTTGTCGATAAACAGCAGGACATCCTTACCTTCGTCACGGAAGGTTTCAGCCATGGCAAGACCGGAAAGAGCGACACGGAGACGTGCTCCAGGCGGCTCATTCATCTGGCCAAAGACCAATGATGTCTTATCAAGCACGCCGGCTTCTTTCATCTCGTAGTAAAGGTCGTTACCTTCACGGGTTCGCTCACCGACACCAGCGAAGACGGAGTTTCCAGAGTGGAACTTAGCGATGTTGTTGATGAGCTCTTGGATCAATACGGTCTTACCGACACCGGCACCTGCGAAGAGACCGGCTTTACCACCCTTAGTAAGCGGTGCGATCAGGTCAAGCACCTTGATACCAGTTTCGAGGATCTCAGCTTTATTGGATTGTTCGGTCAGGGCAGGCGGTTCACGGTGAATCGGTGCTTTCTTGCCTTTTGGTGCAGGCTTGCCGTCAATCGGATCACCGACGACGTTAAACATACGACCTTCGGTGTCTTTACCGACCGGTACACTGATTGGTGCGCCTGTTGCGACGACTTCGTCGCCACGCTTGACGCCGTCCGTACTGGAAAGGGCAATCGTGCGTACGGTATGCTCATCGAGGTGCTGTGCAACCTCGAGCGTCAAGACTTTTTCGCCCTGCGGCAATTCAAGCGCGTCGTAGATCGCCGGCAGCTTGACGTCCTTGGCGAATTCCACGTCGATGACGACACCGACGACCTGGGTGATGTGTCCTACTAATTTACTCATTATGTTCTCCTTACTCATACTAATTGTTCATCGCCTCTACGCCACCAGATATCTCAGCCAGTTCCTGGGTAATGGCAGCTTGGCGGGCCTTGTTCATCTCAAGCGTCAGATCGTCGATGACATCGCTGGCGTTATCGGTCGCGTTCTTCATGGCCAGCATGCGCATACTCCATTCGGAAGCTTTTGCATCCAGCAGTGCTTGAAAGATCTGAGCCGCGATCAAACGGCGGGTCGCGCCTTCCAGCACGGCATCGAGGCTCGGCTCATAGGTCGCTTCGCGGATCTCGTCACTGACTTCGGTTTCGGTATACCCTGCAGGCAGGACGCGGATCTTGGTCGGCGTCTGGACGATGCTGTTGACGAACTTGGTGTAGACGACGTCAACGGCGTCGACGTCACCACTGGTAAATTTCTCAATGACGGTATCGACGATGGCTTTGAGCTCGTTGCCCGATGGTTGATCCGGCAGATCTTCATACGCACCAAGGACGTTTGTCTCCTTGATGCGGGTGACGAACTGGGCTGCCCGTCGACCGATAGCGATCGTCTGATCCTGGGCATGCTTCACGTCATTCTCACGCAGCGTACTGACGTAGAGCTTCATAACATTGCTGTTGTACGCTCCAGCCAGGCCTTTGTCGGCCGCAATGACGATAAGCAGGCGGTTTTTCACATCGCGCGCTTCAAACAACGGATGATTGCGTGTCACGCCCTGGCCAGCGAGATATGTCAGGATCTCGTTGGCAGCCTGGGTATAGGCAGCGGATGCTTTGTCGGCCTCCTGGGCCTTACGCATCTTGCTGGCAGCCACCATCTGCATCGCCTTCGTAATCTGCTTGGTGTTCTTCACCGAGCGGATGCGTGTTTTCAAGGCGCGGGTTGAAGCCATAGTTACGCGTCAAAGCCTTTCGCCGCACTGGTGGCAACTTTTTCGATCAGTTTGGCAATCGGTGTGTCCTTTTCAACCTTCTGATCGCCCTTGTTGAGTTCCTGCATGTCTTTCTTATGATCGGTCCAAAGTTTGGTCAGCATCGCTTCTTGAGCGTCTTTGATGTTGGCAACCGGTACTTTATCGAATGCACCGGCACTCACGGCGTAGATGCTGGCGACCTGTTCCCAAATACTGGCAGGCTGGTACTGTGGCTGTTTCAGAAGTTCGGTCAAACGCTGACCGCTGTCAATCTGCTTCTTGGTCGCTTCGTCGAGGTCGCTACCGAACTGCGCAAAACTGGCAAGTTCACGGAACTGGCTCAAGCCGAGTTTCAAGTGGCTGCCGACGGATTTGACGGCTTTCGTCTGGGCATCACCACCGACACGAGATACCGAAAGACCGGCTGAAATCGCTGGTCGGATACCCTGATAGAACAAATCTGTCTCAAGGAAGATTTGACCATCTGTAATCGAAATGACGTTCGTTGGAATGTATGCGGAGATGTCACCGGCCTGAGTTTCAATGATCGGCAAGGCAGTCAATGAACCAGCGCCGAGATCGTCGGATAATTTAGCTGAACGTTCGAGCAGACGAGAGTGCAGATAGAAGACGTCACCTGGGAACGCCTCGCGTCCTGGTGGACGGCGAAGAAGCAGTGACATCTGGCGATACGCGACAGCATGTTTCGTCAGGTCATCATAAATCATCAGGGCATGCTGCTTGTTATCGCGGAAATATTCACCCATGGCGGTTGCCGCATATGGTGCGAGGTAAAGCATTGAAGCCGGGTC
>CAZVUH010000047.1:0-2459 GCA_964629565.1 uncultured Candidatus Saccharibacteria bacterium
GTGAGCGAGTGGCGGGATTTCTTCATGTGATAGTATTTTACCATGTTCCTGGCTATTTTTAGCCCCTTGTCAATAGTGGCAAATCCTTTTCCGGATGCGCATATTAGCGTATAGTAGAGTGAGTATTTTATGAAAAAGTCACCACATACCTCCGTTGACGGTTTCGTTCCGCGTCGTGCCAGCACCCCTGTTGGAGCTCCACGGCGTGAACTTGGTAAACCGCGCGCCGAATTGAAATCTGGCCGGCAGCTTGAACATCAGCCACCACGTCGCGTTGCGACCGGTCTTCGGTCTGATATTGACCAGTCGCTGATGGCGATCGATACCGAAGAGGAAGTTATTGCGCCGAAGCGCCGACGGTTCCTCCGCCGCCGCAAACAGCCAAAGGCGCCCCTCACCCGTCGCCGCAAGATCTTGAAACGCCTGAAATGGGCAGTGATCATCATCGTCTTACTCACGGCTGGGTACTTTGGTTGGAAATTCATTCAGACCAGCGGCAAGCTGTTTAACGGTAATCTCTTCGGTCTTATCCAACACAAGCGTCTGAAAGAGGACGCCAACGGACGGACGAACATTCTGGTATTTGGAACGAGCGGCTACAGTATGAAGGAAACGAACGGCTGGGACGGCGCGTTCCTGACGGACTCAATCATGCTCGTATCGGTCGATCAGGATACCGACCAGGGTTACACGATCAGTTTACCACGTGACCTGTACGTGCAGCACACCTGTACCAACAGTCTTGGTACGACGTCGGGCAAGCTGAATGAGACGTTCTACTGTGCCTACAACGACAACAACAAGAGCGAAAAAGCCGGTGCCGCAGCCCTGATGAAGACAGCCGGGGAGATTACCGGTTTGGACGTGCAGTATTATGTACACGCCGACTGGACGGCTTTGAAGAAAAGCGTCGATGCGGTCGGTGGAGTTGATGTGAAGATCGAGAGCAGTGACCCGCGCGGAATTTACGATGTCGCGACAAAAATTGACTACAAGAATGGTCAGACGGTTCACTTGAACGGTGAGCGCGCACTGGCTCTGGCACGGGCTCGTAACTCAGAGGGCGGCTATGGCCTGCCAGGTGGCAACTTCGACCGCGAGAAGAACCAGCAGAAGATACTTGCTGCCCTGCAAAAGAAAGCAACGAGTGCGGGAACGATCGCCAATCCGGCAGCAGTCAGTAACCTGCTTGACGCGCTTGGCGACAACGTACGGACTGACTTTGAGACATCCGAGATCCAGGCCTTGATTGATATCGCCAAAAATACCGAGAAGTTGAAGTCGCTGCCATTCGTCGGCCGCAAAGACGGACCTGACCTTATGACGACCGGCATGTACGGCGGAGCCAGTATCGTGCAACCGACCGCAGGAGTGTTTAATTATACGGATATCCATGGCTATATAAAGAAAGCTTTGCGGGGTGACAAAACCGCGGTGATTGACGTGCTGAACGCTTCGACGACGACCGGGCTGGCAACTCAGAAGGCCAGTGAGCTTGAAGCCAATGGCTATATCATTGGCAAGGTTGATAACGCACCGAAATCGAGTACGACGCCGGTCCGTATTTACCAGTTGGATGAGACGAAGACCAGCGTGGCGGATGCGCTCGCCAAGCAGTATGATGTCACGATTACCAAGGGCGGGCTGGACGGCTATAGCGCTTCGGATGACACTGACTTTATCATCGTCTTCGGTGGCTGATACAATAAGTGTATGACGACACCGCGTGCCAGTAAGAAACAACAGGAGTTGCTGCAGTTTATCGACGGCTTTATCCAGGGCAACGGCTATGGGCCAAGCTATCGTGAAGTCATGCGGGCCCTTGGCTACAAATCTGTTTCAACGGTAGCCTCCCATGTCGATCAGCTGATCGCAAAGGGATATTTGGAGAAAAGTGATAACTCAGCCCGGTCGCTTGCGGTGGTAAAACGCCGGGAGGCAGATATGACCACGAATCAGGCGGATGTCGAGCGGTTCTTGGAACGCAAGATTGCGGCTCTACGGAGGGCCGATGATACCGAAGCGGCCGAGGCACTGGAAAAGACGCTGGAGATTTTGCGCCGCGAGTAGTAGCGTATACTAGAGAGAAGTGTTATGAGAAAGTTCAGTAGAAAAGAGGGTTGGCTCTTTGAGCACCGTAAAGCGATCACCATCGGTGTCGGTGTGTTCGTTGGTCTGACGATTTTTGTACAGTGCCTCTACCCGAGCGACAGGTTGTTGCCCTACGCGAAGGTTGACCAGATGGCCTTAGGCGGCTGGCGTAAGCAAGACGCCGCCAAAGATCTCGACAGCCGTTACGAGAAGCAACCGGTAAATCTCGCATTCGGCCGTAATGAAACGGCGAGCTTTCATCCGCAACCCGGTGATATCGGACTGAAGATCAGCAACCAGGCCCGTCTCGAGGCGATGAAATATCCTTGGTACATGCGGCTGATTCCAAGCTCGATTCTCTGGTACGG
>CAZVUH010000048.1:0-2295 GCA_964629565.1 uncultured Candidatus Saccharibacteria bacterium
CGCTGAAATCTTCATCGGCAAAATCACCCGTGATCGGTACGGCCGTGCGTCCCGCATCGGTGATATGTTTGACGGTCTCATCCGCATCGGTCTGCTCGCTTGCCAGGTGGGTAAAGGCGACATCCGCCCCTTCGCGTGCAAACGCAATCGCCACCGCTCGGCCTATGCCGCTGTCACCACCGGTGATCAGCGCCCGCCTGTCTTTGAGCCGGCCGGAACCTTCGTAACTTTCGACCCCATGATCCGCTTGCGGCAGAAGTTTGGCATCGAGCCCTGGCTCATCTTGGCGCTGCTTTGGAATCGCCATTTTGTCGTATTGCTTGGTCGGGTCTTTCATGGTGTGTTGGTTTGCATTCATAAACCCCTCCTTTCGCTATTTCCTCTCTTATTTTAGAAATTTTGACTGAGAATAGGCTGTATGAATCACTGAAAATCTGGTGCTATACTGAGAATGTAATGAGAAGGAGGTAGCCATGACTCTACGGGAATTTACACGGGACAACGGATTGATCCTGGCGATGTTCGGAATATTTTTCGTCACCATAGTCGGCATGAGTTTTGCCGGGTGGATGAGCAATAACGAGACGCTGGATGACCATAGTCGGCCGGCGCAATCTTATGGCAGCTATTTGGTCAGCGGCGACTTCATAGAGGGCGTCTTTGAGAACTGGGAAAGTGAGTTCCTGCAGATGTGGGCGCTCGTGATCCTGACTATTTTTCTCTATCAAAAAGGATCCTCGGATTCCAAACCGCTCCGTGGCAAGGCGCCGCAGGACACGCGACCGGCACGACGCCTGGCAAACGCGTCTTCCTGGAGAGAACTACGCATGGCGGGCGGCAGTTTCATCTACAGCCATTCGCTCGGCATCGTGCTGTTCATGCTGTTTCTTCTTTCCTTCACTCTCCATGCCTCGGGTGGCGTCGCCGCCTACAACGAAGAAGCCATGCATCACGGCAGCGAAACGATCAGCATGACGAAGTTCGTCACGACCTCCGACTTCTGGTACCAATCGCTACAGAACTGGCAAAGTGAGTTTCTTGCCGTCGGGACGCTGATGATCCTGACGGTCAAACTGCGCGAACGCGGATCGCCACAGTCAAAACCGGTCGGAACAAAGTACGATCAAAAAACCGGTTCGTAAGTTTACTTAGTCGTTTTCGTGCGACGCACCCACGGAAACGTCCGGCGCATGACGCCGAGTACGATCGGCTTCTTGCGCTTGTACGCGACATAGGAGATGACGGAGGCGACCACGGCGCCCAGCGTCGCATCGATCAGATCAGACATGCTGTCGCGTAAACCTACTCCCTGATAGTCGTGACCAATCAGGGTCGTGTCTGCGGACATATTCCAGCGTTGCATAGGAGTATGAAACGCGAAATCCATACTGAATTCAAAGATCTCCCAGAGCGCACCGACCGCCAAAGCAAAACAGAACACAAAGGCGGCGACGAATGCCGGGCTGATAGCCATGGTGTGTTTTGCATTGAAAAAGTAGATAGCTAAAAGTCCCACGAGACCGATGATGATGCCCGACATTCCATGCAGCATGTCGTCCCACCACCAGATCGACTCGTATGCGTTGAACAACTCGCCCAAGACCAGTGCGGCCAAGAGGAAAAGAGCCAGTGATAATAACAGGATGTAGTGCAGATTACGCGCGAGACGCTGTTTTGCAGACGGACCAGTTTTTGCAGCTTTAACCATGAGGCCTCCGGAAGTAATACTGTGATCAGTATACCTGATATTCTAAAAAATCACGCGGCCATGACGCTCATCTCGAACTTGCGAGACATCGCCGCACCGAGCAGCGCGTAGGTGGTAAGCGCACGGTTGAGGCGAGCAGCGCTGGAGCGGACAACCTCTGCCGTGCGAGGAGTCTTGGCCTGCAGTTCATCGACGGCTTCATCGAAATAATTACTCAGGCCGGTCGTTTCCAGATGCAACAGGCGGGATGCTTCCCTGTTCGTAGGAATCATATCGGACACCGCCGCGTTACCACCCACCATGGCGGTGATCGCTTCGAATGAGACGACGCCGTGATTGATCGCTGCCAGGCGCTCGTCCTCGTCATAAATATGTCCGGCGCTGAAGAGAATCGTCGGGTGACCGATACGGAACATCCAGGACAGCTGTTCGACAGCAGCATGACTGCTCGCGCGGATGTCCTGATTCGCTATCATCAATTCCAACAGATCGGCATTCGTGTCGGTCAGATCTTCGTGTGGGAAATTGGGCTGGGGTGAAATACCTGTAATCAACTCCGTCATAATGAGCTATTGTACTCCCGAACT
>CAZVUH010000049.1:0-2193 GCA_964629565.1 uncultured Candidatus Saccharibacteria bacterium
TGACTATCTCCGTTAGAGTTTATTATTGCAATCAACGCTGAATTATAGAGGAAAACTTGCGAATTGTAAAGCGATCACCCTCGAGAGGCGGTCGTATAGTATACTTATGGTATACCCATCAACAAATAAAAAGTACGTAAGAACACCACCATGCAAGACGATTATGATCTAACGCATAGCTCGGCACCACAAAACCCTGTCCAGCCTCCGCCGCAGCACGCATCCGCCGCGCCGAATCCGTATCCGTTCATTGAACCGCGCCTTGGCGATGCCGGCGGGGGCGGTTTTCCTGCGCGACGGGTTGCAATAATCGCGATGGTCTTGCTGCTGCTGTTGACAGGCGCCGGGGGTGTCGCCGCGCTAATTGGCGCATCACAAAAGAAGTCAGATGTCGCATCAAAGGATGACTCGCTATCTGATAAGAAAACCGACACATATTCAGGTGATGGCTCGGACATTTCGAAAATGAAAAGCGCGACGTTTGACTGGCATTGCCCGGACGGTTCAGAGAAAGTCTCAGGCGAGGGAAGCGACATGCAGTGCGAGTCGACGACAACCGTGACAGCTGCGCTCGTTAAGAAAACACTGTGTCCGGCCAACACCACGAAAGTAACTGCAGAAGGTGAGACAAAATGCCAAAAGCTCTCGGCCGGACCGACCAAGAAAGTCGCCGCGACCACGGGCTATACCTGTCCGTCCGGATATGTACGGTCCGGCAGCGGCAGCACGACACAGTGTACTAGGACAGTCAAGCTGGCTCCGACGACCACATACTCGTGTCCGTCCGGTTATGCAAAGTCCGGATCCGGCTCAGCTACGACCTGTACTCGCAGTGTCACGACGGCCGGTTCGCTTGTCGTAACCTGTCCGACAGGCTATAAGCTCTCTTCGGGCACATGCGTCAGAACGATCGCCGCGACGGCTACAAAAACGTATTCTTGCCCTAGTGGTTACACGAAAGTCTCCATCAATGGCGTCTGGAAGTGTCGCCGACGAATCTCGGTACCGAGTAATGGCGTCTGCCCCTCGGGATATACCAAGGTGACGGTGAACGGCGTGCGCAAATGCCAGAGAATTATTTCGGCGACCGTCACGACGACGTATTCATGTCCGTCCGGTTACACAAGATCTGGCACGACTTGTACGGCCAAAACTGCTCCAAAGTACAGTTGTCCGGCAGGTTATGCGTCGACGGGCAGCGGGGCGACTATGACCTGTCACAAAGTTACCGTCACGAGAGTCGCACCAACAAAAACCGCAACCTGTTCCTCGGGTTATCACTTGAGTTCCGGTTCTTGTGTCAAGACAACGACGATGAATGGGGTGCGGGTATATTCTTGTCCATCAGGTTATGGGCTCAGCGGGACAACTTGCTTCCAGGCAACATCGAGTTCAAGCTATGTGGCGCCAGAAACACAGACCAGTTGTCCACCTGACTACACGAAGTCTGAAGACGGAGCCCAATGCGAGAAACAGCAAGTTCAAAAGATTCAAGCTGTTCAAGAGTACTACTGCGACGATGGCTGGGAGCTGCTTGACGTTGAAAGTAGCGGCGAGCAGTGTGTCCAAAAGAATGATTGACTATGGTAAAACACTTATGGTATAGTAATGCCAAACTCATTAAAAATAAACATAATCACTAGGAAAAGAACATGGCAGATGCACTCAGCGCCAGACAACAAATCGTCGACAAGATAAAAGAAACGTCGAATATTTTGGTGACCGTCGGAGATAGTCCTTCGGTTGACGAACTGTCGGCCGCGCTTGGCCTGACGATCATGCTCAATAAGCTCAAGAAACACGCCACGGCCGTCGTAAGTGGCGACGTGCCGCCGGCCATTACGTTCTTGGATCCTGAAAAGACGTTCGAGAACACTGTCGACAGCTTGCGGGACTTCATTATCGCCCTCGATAAAG
Source organism: uncultured Candidatus Saccharibacteria bacterium (assembly GCA_964629565.1). Taxonomy (GTDB): domain Bacteria; phylum Patescibacteriota; class Saccharimonadia; order Saccharimonadales; family Saccharimonadaceae; genus CAZVUH01. The sequence goes on from CAZVUH010000049.1 coordinate 1,918, forward strand.
AAAAAGCCGACCATCTTCGTTACAAAGTGGATGGTGATGTCGTCAAGATTTTTATTACACCGTACCGCACGACGATTACGCAGGATGACCTTGAATTCAGCCAAGGGGACTATAACGTAGAGCTGGTTCTGGCCCTCGGAGTGAGGGATGAAACCCACCTCGACAAGGCGTTGGAGGCGCACGGCAAGATCCTACACGATGCGACTGTTGCGACGATCAGTGCGGGTCCGGAGGTGAGCAACCTCGGCAGTATCGATTGGCATGACGACAGTGCCA